>NZ_JBMDJJ010000003.1:0-299900 GCF_057809135.1 Chryseobacterium sp. FG46
AGGAGTAAAAGACAAAACTTTCTTTCTATTCAGATTATCCAAACTTTTTGCTTAGCCCCCAACTTTTGCGCTTGATCCAAAGAAATCAGAAAGAAAATGAACGGCTTTTTCATAATAATATCATTGAGAAAAAAGAAAATGAAAATATTGGAAAAACATAAAGATATAAAAACAAAAAAACCTCTAAATAACATAGAGGTTTTTTCTGAGGTACCTAGCGGATTCGAACCGCTGTAGATGGTGTTGCAGACCACTGCCTAGCCGCTCGGCCAAAGTACCATTTTTACCATTTTTGAGGTGTGCAAATATAGTAAAATTTCTTTATGAACAAAAGTTTTTAAGCAATTTCTTTCTTTCCAAGATCCTCGATTTCGCTTTTTGCTTGAATTTCAGCGTGATAATTTTTAATGTTAATTACCCTTGTTTCACTCCATTTATCATGCCAGCCATTTATACCAAGAAATGATATCCCATCAAAAGGAACAATTCGGGAAAGACTTCTGTAAATAATTTGCTGTGTGGTTGGTTTTGTACCATCTGTACTGATTACTTGGGTTCCTGTAATATACTTTGCAACTGTTCTTCCATCTAAATGGTTTTCCATCAAAAAATAATAAAGACAATAATTGAAATTTCCAATAAAGAACTGCCATAATATATTTCCATTACTATATAAGTAGAAAAACTCAATTGAAGTTACTTCGTAAAGAAAATTAGCGAGAATAGAAAGAAGGTAATTAATAACAGATAGTATTATAAAATCGAGAAAATAATTGGCAAGTCTAACCCATGATGAGGCTTTATTATATTCAACAACATTTAGAATTCTTTTCATATGTAAAATTATTAGTTTTTTAGTTTTGTTTTTATTCGACGTTTTAAAATCCGTTGACAATTAATTTTAAAGAAGCATTTGTATCAATAACTGCAGTGATCCCTGTATTGCTGAGTAGAATTTTACTAGGTTTAAGATTGAAAACTTTTCCGTTCATCTTTAATCCTTTATAATATTCTTTGTTAAAGGCTTCTTCAATGCTTTTTCTTGAAGTTTCCTCCAGTTCCTGAGTGGGGATGCCATACTCTTCTTCAATCATTTTTACAATTTTCCCCTGAAATAGGAGAGAAGCGGTTTTCTGCAGAATATTGGTTGTTTTCAGCTTGAATTTGGTTTCTGACAAAACAATTTTCCTTTTTGTTTCATCATACACCGGAATTCCTGAAATAATAGAGGTCCCTTTTATATAGCCATCAGTCTGCGCTTCAATAACCACTCTGTCATCAACACCGTACACTCTGATATCGGTTACTTTTACTTTAGAATCCCGCACATCAAACTCCTTATTCAGGAAAGTTTTTCTCGCCATACTGCTTGCTTCAGTAAAAGGAATATTGGCTGTGGTCTGCAGAATAAACTTATCAGCAACTGCAGGTGTTGTATTAAAGTTGGCAACACTGGTCACTGGTGAAGATGCAGCAGGTTTATTTCCTGTGAATGTTTCGGAAAAGATATCAACACCAAGAGTAGCATTGATCTGGTTTCCATAGAACTTTAAAGGAGTGATATTAACCCCTACAGGACTTACTTTCAGCCAGGTATTATATTCCTCAGAAATATTGAAGGGCTGAAGAAAAGTATTCCAGGCCATCAAGGCATACTGCTGGAAATTCAGCTGTGCAGCCATTTGCTGATCAATTGTTTTACAGAATTTTTCCTGTTGTTCCTTTAAGCTTTTTTCGACAACAGAGGTAATAGGAATCTGTATTCTTCCATAATCAAGTACAGGTTTACTTACCCATCTGAAACCGTTCGGCCGGGTGTTTGTAATAATGGTCCAGTTATTTTTGAAAGTAACGGTAGTATTGAAAGACATTACGGTTTCGAAGGTGGTATTCTGATACGTATAAACTCCTAAAGTACCGATTCCTTTTTCTGCCCATATTTTTAAAGGAACTTCAATCAGCAGATTCTGGCTGGTTCCTCCTACAAGGCGGATAGGTCTCGTTTTCCAAACTTTTACTTTAAATTGATCATTATTATTATCAGTATAAGAGTCATCCTGATATACCAGATCTTTCACGGAAGCATTGATCATATTGCTCAGCTCCGAAAGGGGAATGGTAACAGGCATCGTAATACTGGACTTTATTTTTGGAAAATTATAAGCCGCCAGCTGATTATCAACATTGGTCTGACCAAAAGTACTGATCCCTGCGGCTAAAAATAATATTGTAACGAATTTCAATTTGTATATTTTTTAATGAACGAAAATAAGAATTTTAATTTTCCGGTTTAAAGCTCTTTTCCAACTCAATACTTGCACCTTTCATTTCTCCCTGCATTGGAGGAGCTGTTTTGGTGATTTTTAATTTAATATAATCGATCTGAGGAAAGCTGTTGTGAATTTTTGTAATCATTCTTCCAGCTGCATGTTCCAGTAATCTGGACTTTATTTTCATTTCGCTGTGGAGGATATCATTGATATCTGCATAACTTATAGTGTCATGTAAATCATCAGATTCTGCTGCTTTCCACAGATCGGTATGAAGTTCTATGTTCAGAATATAATAGGTACCGATGATATTTTCTTCAGGAAGTACACCGTGGTATGCATATATTCTTACATCTTCAAGATATATTTTGCTCATTGCTTCAGATTTTATGAAGCAAAAATCGTCTTAATTCTTCAAAATCTGAATTTATTTCTACAGTTTTTTTCTCCTTTTTCATGAGTTCCTTCAACGATTCAGGAATTTTAATCTTACTATGAATGGCTTTTTCCACAGCATCGGGGAATTTTACAGGATGGGCAGTTCCCAGAATAAATCCTTTCTGTTCAGGATTTTCTTTCAGATATTTTTCCATTGCAGCAAATGCTACAGCACTGTGAGGTTCCAGAATATATCCGTGTTTCTCGTAGACTTCCATGATGGTGTTTATGGTCTGTTCATCATCAACGGAATAAGCTGAAATTTTATTTTTTACTATTTCAAACTGATGCCCGAAAAGCTCCAGAATTCGTACGAAATTACTCGGATCTCCTACATCCATGGCATTGGATAAGGTAGCAATTGCTTTTTGTGGATGGTATTTCTGAGTTATAAAATAATCAGGAATTACATGATTGGCATTACAGGCGGCAATAAAATGATTGGCAGGCAAGCCTCTGACATGAGCCAGAAGCCCGGCACAGATATTTCCGAAGTTTCCGCTGGGTACACAGATTACGGGCTGTTCTTTGTGTTCCTGCATCCATTGTTTTAAGGCAATTAAATAGTAAATTTGCTGAGGAAGCCATCTTGCAACGTTGATAGAATTGGCAGAGGTTAAAAATAACTGACTGTTGATTTCTTCATCTGAAAAAGCCTGTTTAACAAGATTCTGACAATCATCAAAACTTCCGTTTACTTCCAATGCTGAAATGTTTTCGCCCAACGCGGTCAGTTGTTTCTCCTGAACCGGACTGACTCTGTTTTTAGGATAAAGAATGACCACATTGATTTGTGGAATTTTATAAAATCCATGGGCAACAGCTCCTCCCGTATCTCCTGAAGTAGCGACAAGAACAGTGACTTTTTTGTTCCGGTCTTTCAAAAAATAGGAAAGGCAGCGGCTCATGAATCTTGCCCCGATATCTTTAAAAGCCAGGGTAGGACCATGAAACAGTTCTAATATGGATATCTGATTATTGATTTTGACTAAAGGAATCTCAAAACTTACAGTTTCTGCAACAATTTCGTTAAGTATTTCTGATGGAATTTCATCTCCTGCAAAGTCTTTCATACATCTGTACGCAATTTCCTCATTGGAATACTGATGAAGATTTTGAATGAATTCTTCGTCAAAATGTGGAATGTTTTCAGGGAAAAATAATCCTTTTTCTTTTCCCTGACCTTTTATTGTTGCCTCTCTGAAATCAATTTTTTCCAGATGGTCTTTTAAATTATAATATTTCATTTCTGTTTTTTATGAGTAAGCTTATTCAACGATTTGGATCCCTGCCGGATTTATTTTTGAAACGTAGACAAAACTTTTTATTTCAATTTCATTATACACTGATTCCATCATCTGAGCAATTTTCTCTGCAGTTTCTTTTTGTTCAGACAGCATAAAAATAGAAGGCCCTGAACCGGAAATTCCACCTCCCAAAGCTCCCAATTGCAAGCTTTTCATCTTGATGTCATTAAATTTCGGAATCAGAATACTGCGGACAGGTTCTATAATGACATCCTTGAGGCTTCTGCCAATCAATGAAAAATCATTTTTCTGAATTCCTGCTATCAGCCCCGCTATGTTTCCCCATTGTTCAACGGCACTTTTTAAGGTAATATTTTTCTTTAAAATCTGTCTGGCATCCGAAGTTTTGACTTCTACCTGCGGATGTACTGCCGTCACAAATAAATCAGGGCTGTTAAGTGGAATAATATCAATCGGGTTGGTAGACTTTACCAGCGTAATTCCACCATAGATGCATGGTGCGATATTGTCTGCATGGCGTACCCCGGAAGCCAGTTCTTCTCCAAACATGGCAAAATGAACCATTTCTTCCTTTGATAACTTGTTTCCTAATAATACATTGGCCCCGAAGGCGGCTCCGGCGGCACTTGCCGCACTGGAGCCGAGCCCGCTTCCGGGCTTTATATGTTTATGGATAATGACCTCAAAGCCATTTTTCAGATTAAAGTGTTCCTGAATTTTTAAGAGAACAATTCCGGCAACATTTCCGGAAGGTTCTTCAGGTAGCCCGAAAGAGTCTGTATGTCTTATAATAATATCAGGAGTATCCAATAGTCTTAACTCCATTTCATCATATGGATCATGGACTGCCATTCCTAAAATATCAAATCCGCAAACCAGGTTGGCAACAGTAGCAGGTACTTTTAATTTTACTTTTTTCATAATTGTATTTTAAATAGAACGGATAATATCTGCAAAAACTCCGCTTGCCGTTACATCAGCTCCGGCACCGGCACCTTTTACAACTAAAGGCTGTTCAGAATATCTCAGAGTTTTAAAAATGACAATATTGTCTTTGCCATATAGATGAAACAGATCGCTGTCCGGAGCGATATGCTGTAAACCTACTTTTGCTTTTCCATTTTCAAATTCTGCTACGTATTTTAATATTTTGCCTTCTTTTTTAGCATTGTTCAATAAATTTTTAAAATGTTCTTCATATACTGAAAGTTTCTCATAAAAACTTTCAACGCTTCCCTCCATGCATTCTTCAGGCAGAAAACCTATATTTTCAATATCTTCAAACTGGAGCGGATATCCTGCCTCTCTGGCCAGAATTAAAATTTTTCTTGCTACATCTGTTCCGGACAGATCAAGCCTTGGATCCGGCTCTGTGTATCCTTCTTTCTGAGCCTGGGCTACAACTTCAGAAAAAGTTCTGCTTCCGTCATATTCATTAAATACAAAATTCAATGTTCCACTCAATACAGCTTTAATGGATTGAATTTGGTCTCCGCTTTTGATGAGGTCATTAATGGTTCCAATTACCGGAAGTCCTGCTCCTACGTTGGTTTCAAAATAGAAATTGCAGCTGTGGTTTCTTGCTGTATTTTTTAAAGATTTATAGCTTTTAAAATCTGAAGATGCTGCAATTTTATTACAAGCTACGATGTTTACACTTCTTTTTAATAAACTTTCATACACTTCAGGAACGTCAGAACTTGCTGTTACATCAACGAAAACAGAATTTCTAAGGTTTCTGCGGATAATTTCATCAGCAAATTCCCTTGCAGAAGCTTTTTCACCCTGTTGATTCCAGTTAAGATAATTTTCCTGTGGTATTCCCTGATCAGAAAACATCATATGACGGCTGTTGGAAACCCCAGCAATTCTGAGATTGACCAAAAAGTTTTCTTTTAAATAATCATTTTGGTTATAAATCTGCTGGATCAGTTTTGAACCCACATTTCCTGTTCCACAGATATAAAGATGGATTTGCTTTATTTCAGATTCAAAGAATTCTTCATGAAGTACATTCACTGCTTTTTTACTGTCTTTTTCTGAAATAACGATACTGATATTTCTTTCTGAAGATCCCTGCGCAATTGCTCTTATATTGATCCCGTTATTTCCAAGACATCCGAACATTTTTGCGCTCACACCGCTTCTGCTTTTCATGCTTTCTCCTACAAGCGCTACAATGGAAAGTCCTGTTTCAATTTTCACAGCATAGACCCTTTTAAGATTGATATCATCAGCAAAAGAAAAATTGATCGCGTGTTCAGCACGTAAAGCTTCTTTTTCTTCAATAGCAATGGTGATAGAATGCTCTGAAGATCCTTGTGTAATAAGAATGACATTTATTTTTTCATGACTTAAACACTGGAAAAGCCTTGCTGAAATTCCAGGAATTCCTACCATTCCGCTGCCTTCCAGTGTAAGCAGGGCAATACTGTTCATATTGGAAATTCCTACTGCAATCTGTTTTTCATCGTCTGAAGATTTCAGTTGATGAGAGATTAAAGTTCCCTGTGCATCAGGATCAAAGGTATTTTTGATGATCAGGTCTATATTTTTTACCATTACAGGCTGAATGGAAGGCGGATAAAGTACTTTTGCTCCAAAATGTGACAGTTCCATCGCTTCATGATAAGATATTTCTGAAATAGGTTTAGCGTTGGAAACCAGACGCGGATCGGCTGTCATCATTCCGCTTACATCAGTCCAGATCTGGAGTTCTTCTGCATGAACAGCTGCTGCAATGATAGATGCCGTATAATCTGATCCGCCTCTCCCTAATGTTGTGGCGTTATTTTTCTCGTCATTCGCAATAAAACCTGGTCCTACGATAATGCGGTTCTGATTTTCATTCAGAAAGCGGTCAATATTATGATCGGTGCATTTAAAATCTACTTTTGCATGGGTAAAATTACTGTCTGTTCTGATCAGTTCTGCAGAGTTCATCCAAACGCAGTCCAATCCTTCATGCCGTAATCTTGCAGCTATAATTTTTGAGGACAGAAATTCTCCGTAAGAAGCAATTTTATCTTTAATCCTATTGGTAAGTTCACCAAGAGCAGCAATTCCGTTGCACAGATCTTCGATATCGTTAAAATGTTTTTTTACAAAGCTTAGCCATGAACTTTGTTCCGCAATTGGGAAAAGTTCTTTGACCAGACTGATATGTTTTTCTTCAAGATTCTGAACAATCTGAATATAGTTTTCATCCTTTACAGAAGCATGCTCTGCTGCTTTAATCAATTGATCTGTTACTCCGTGAAGAGCTGATACAATGACAATAACTTTGCTTTTTAAAGATTCACTTTTTACGATTTTTTCCACCAGTAATATATTCTGAGAATGGGCGACTGATGTTCCGCCGAATTTTAAAACTTTCATCAAGTATTTTTTAGAATTAGGTAAATAGAATTGACTACTCTTTTAAAAAAAGAGTACAGGTGCCGGGAATAATATGTGAAAATCTACCCCGTTATGGGGTAATAATTGTTGTAGTTGTGAATGTAGAAACAGAAGATATGCCTGAAATAGGTGATTTCAGGGCAGAAATATCAGATATGTTTCTTAAATAATTCATTGTAACGGAACAAATGTACGAATTATTTTGAAACAGCCAACTTTTTAACATAATAAAAATATATTTCCTTTTTTAGAGATATATTTGGTGTAATTGATTAAAAATCTTACATTTATAATATTAACTAATAATACAATAATCATGAAAAATTTAAAGAAATTAAACCGCCGGCATCTGAAATCAATCAGTGGAGGAGATGTAAATAACTGTTTCGAGAACTGCCCTGCCGGACCTTACGGACCAGGCGAGCCAAGATACTGTGCTGATTATCATGCTTTACCGGAATGCTGTAAGGGTAGAGTGCTTGTGAGCTTTGAATGTTTTGATCCGTATTGATTTTAAAACTTTTAATGATGAAGTTGTTTAAACTTTTATAATCATTATTTTACCCACAAAAGGACAAAATTTTTAACACTTAAGTTTTTTCAGAACCAAGCCTTATGCGTAATAAGTACACCTAAGTTTTGTGAAAATCTTTGCCTATTGAGCGAAGTCGAAATGTTCGTTTTATGCTAACTTTTCTGCGGTATCATATTAAGTTTATTTAAGTGAACTCAAGTGTTTTAAAATGAACCCTTTTGTGACTTTTGTGATTTTGTAAAGTTTAAACAACTTTGATAACTCTAAAATTAAATGCAATGAAAACAATTAAAAAATTATCAAGAGAAGACAAGAAAGACATCAAAGGTAGTTTCACTGATATTCAGATTGAAGCATGCGGGAGATAGCAGTTTGTTTGTTTCCGTGGAGGCGGAAATTGGGGATGCTGGCTGAAGCCGGGAGGAACGTGTTACGCACCTATGCTGTAGCATTGAATAAAAAGAGTGAAATCAATTTAGTTTAAAATATTATGAAAAATTTAAAGAAATTAAACAGAAAAGAACTTCAAACTTTGCTGGGAGCAGGCTCGTCAACATGTGTAGGATGTCCTAAGAATACAACTTACGGAAATAATCCTGGTGATGCGCCTTGCGAGGCTTTTCATATGCTTCCTGACCGTTGTAAAATGTGTGTTATTGTTGATATGTCGTGTATGAGCGGAGGAGTGTCTTAAAAATAAAATATCTGTTTTAATAACAATAAAAAAGCACTGTAAAAACAGTGCTTTAATTTATTTTATGCTTTTAGAAAGGTCAAGCATGGCTTCAATAGGCTTCAATGCTTTTAACCTTAATTCTTCATCAATAAGAATTTCAGGAAGTTCATATTTCATACATAAATACAGCTTTTCCATTGTATTGCGCTTCATATAGAAACATTCTGAGCAGTTGCAGCTTTCATCAAAAACCAATGCAGGAATAAGTTCCTTATGAGGAGCACGTTTTCTCATTTCGTGAAGAATGCCTTCTTCCGTTGCAATGATGAATTTCTGGCAGTCATCCTTTTCTACATAGTTCAACAGGGCGGAAGTAGAACCAATAAAGTGAGCCAGTTTCAAAACAGCTTCTTCACTTTCAGGGTGTGCAATCAGTTTTGCATCCGGATTGTCTGCCAGCTGTTGAGCAATTCTTTCCATTGAAAATGCTTCATGTACTATACAGCTTCCATCCCAAAGGATCATATCACGACCTGTTTTTTTAGATAAATATCTTCCCAGGTTTTTATCCGGTGCGAAGATGATAGGTCTGTCTTTTGGAAGGGCTTCTATTACGGTTTCAGCATTTGAGCTGGTTACGATGATATCACTTTCAGCTTTAGTTTCTGCGTTACAGTTGATGTAAGTGGCAATTAAAGCATTGGGATGCTGTTCACGCATTTTTCTCAGTCCTTCTCCGGAACAACCGTCCGCCAGGGAGCACCCGGCCATGGTATCCGGCAGAACTACTTTTTTAGTTGGATTCAGAATTTTAGCGGCTTCTGCCATGAAATGTACTCCACAGAATACAATCATATCAGCATTGGTATCTTTAGCCTGTCTTGCCAGCTGTAGAGAATCACCCAGGAAATCTGCGATATCCTGAATTTCTCCCGGTTGGTAATAATGGGCAAGAATTACAGCATTTTTTTCCTCTTTAAGTTTAAGAATGGCTTTTACCAATTCTTCCCCCTGAGGAATAGCAATATCTTTTATATCCAGAAATCCTCTGACAGGAATTGCAGATTTAGCTTTTTCTAATGTTTCGGTACTCATATCAACCTCAATTTTTTACGATCAGAAGTAAGAGGTTAGAAATCAGAAGCCAGATTGTGAGAGTATTTTGATCACTTCATTTCCGCCTTCTATTTTCCAGCCATTAATTACTGATAAAACTTTTTATTAAACTTTCTATTTCTTTTTTAGCTGCATCAAGATCTTCATTAATAACGATCTTGTCAAACCCGCCGGCGTAGGACATTTCTTCTTCTGCCTTTGCGACACGGGTTTTTATGGTTTCTGCATCATCTGTATTTCTTGAAATCAATCTTCGTTCCAATTCCTCAATGGAAGGGGGTTCTATAAAAATAGACAGTGCCTTTTCACCAAAGTATTTTTTTAAAGAAATTCCTCCTTTTACATCCACATCAAAAATAACAACTTTTCCCTGATTCCAGATTTTTTCTACTTCAGATTTTAAAGTACCGTAATATTTGTCAGTATATACTTCTTCATATTCTACAAAAGCATTTTCAGAAATTTTCTGTCTGAATTCATCCGGTGTCAGAAAATGATAGTCTACAGCATGTACTTCACTTCCTCTAGGCTTTCTCGTTGTACATGAGATTGAAAATTCCAGTTCAGGAAATGTTTCCAGTGAATGTTTTACCAATGTAGTTTTTCCGCTCCCTGATGGTGCTGAAAATATAATTACTTTATCCATTTTTTACAATTTCGGGTTACGAGGTCCGAGTTTCGGGTTCTTTTCTTAGAAATGACAACCACGCATCTCATAATTCGTACCTATATTACAATACGTTTAACGTTTGTTCTTTAATTTTTTCAAGGTCATCTTTCATCATCACAACCAGTTTCTGGATTTCTGCGTGATTGGCTTTAGAACCTAATGTATTGATTTCTCTTCCGATTTCCTGAGAAATAAAGCCCAGTTTTTTCCCGTTGAAAGATTCATTGTCCATTACTTCTTTGTAATATTTCAAGTGCTGGGCAAGTCTTACCTTTTCTTCAGAAATATCAAGCTTTTCAGTGAAGTAAGCCATTTCCTGGTAAAAACGTGTTTCATCCACATTTTCGAATTCTTTCAAAGATTTCTGATAACGCTCTTTCACGCTTACAATTCTTTCTTCTTCAAAAGGAATCACTTCTGCAAGATACTTATCGATATTCTGAATATTCCTGTTTAATTCTTCATGCAGATTACTGCCTTCCGTTTTTCTGAATTCTTCGAATCTGTCTACGGCATTGTTGACAATCTTAGCCAAAGCTTCCCATTCGCCTTCCGTTAATTCGTCAGGTCTTGATGTAATGGCATCAGGAAGTCTTACCGCCATTTTAAGGTATTCGAAATTGGGACCGTCAGAAGCTATGTTTTTAAGTTCATTGATGTAAGAGTCAATTAAGTTTTTATTGATTTTTACATCATTGGACTCTTCAAGATTCTCAATATTAACGTAGCAGTCTACTTTTCCACGGATAATTCTATCATTAAGAATTTTTCTGATTTCAAATTCTTTTTCTTTATAACGTAAAGGAATTTTAATATTTAAATCAAAGCTCTTGCTGTTCAGAGATTTAATATCTATAGTAATTTTCTTTCCTTCAAAAACATCTTCGGCTCTACCGAATCCGGTCATTGATAAAATCATAGTTTTTTATTGTTCTACAAAGATAAACATTTAAGTCTATAGTTTGGCTAATGTTGAATGGCAGGAAGATGGGGGTTAGGAAGCGGGAAGATTGTTGTGAATATAAATGAGATTTAACTTTAACTTCCTGCCTCAGGCTTCAAGCTTCCGGCCAATTAAATAAACTCATTTTCGTAAATTAGCGCGGTGAAAAAGAAAAATTTAATTTCTGTAGTAGGACCCACCGGAATTGGTAAAACGAAATTGGCAATTGATTTGGCGCAGCATTTCAATACGGAGATTATTTCATGTGATTCCCGCCAGTTTTTTAAGGAAATGAAAATAGGAACGGCTGCACCTTCGGAAGATGAACTGGCTGCTGCACCTCATCATTTTATCGGAAATCTTTCAGTGGAAGACTATTATTCTATCGGGCAGTATGAAGAAGATGCGCTTCAAAAACTCAATGAGCTTTTTGCCACTCATGACACTGTAATTCTTGTTGGTGGAAGCATGATGTATGAAAAAGCGGTGATAGAAGGTCTGCATGATTTACCAGAAGCCAATGCTGAAAATCAGGAAAAACTGCAGAATATCATGGAGCAGGAGGGAATAGAAAAACTTCAGGAAATTTTACAGGAACTCGATCCCGAATATTTCAGTGTGGTGGATATTCACAATCACCGCAGGCTGTTGAGAGCCATTGATATTATCTGGCAAACGGATAAAAAATATTCTGAACATATTTCGGTTTCTCAAAATGGCAGAGATTTTAATGTCATCAGAATCGGGATAGAAGCTCCAAGGGAAGAATTATATGAAAGAATTAACCGCAGAGTGGATATCATGATGGAGAATGGACTGCTGGATGAGGTGAAAAGTCTTGAGAAATTCAAAGGGTTGACAGCTTTGAATACTGTAGGTTACGCTGAACTTTTCAAATATTTTGATGGAGAATGGGAGCTTGATTTTGCGGTTTCAGAAATTAAAAAGAACAGCCGAAGATATGCGAAACGTCAGCTGACGTGGTACAGAAAGGCGGATGATATTCATTATTTACAGTTGGGATATTCTCAAAATGATTTTGAGGATTTGCTTCAATGGATAGAGGAGCAGTTTGAAAAGTAAATACTTTTACATTATTAAATGACTTTAGAAGCTTTGAAAATATAGATTCCTACGGAATGACAAACTGGACGCTTAGTTTATCCATACACTATGTCATTCCGTAGGAATCTAAGTTTATATTCATTGTAATAAACAGAAACAATACAAAAAATGCGGCTCCAAAAAGAACCGCATCTTAAACAAATATAATTTAATTTACTACTTCCAACCGCCGCCTAAAGCTCTGTATAAATCTACAATGCTGCTTAATCTCTGTCTTTTAATGGAAGCCAGATTCAACTCTGCCTGTAGGGAAT
This sequence comes from Chryseobacterium sp. FG46, assembly GCF_057809135.1. Taxonomy (NCBI): domain Bacteria; kingdom Pseudomonadati; phylum Bacteroidota; class Flavobacteriia; order Flavobacteriales; family Weeksellaceae; genus Chryseobacterium; species Chryseobacterium sp. FG46. Next base: position 12,695 of record NZ_JBMDJJ010000003.1, read on the forward strand.
TCCCTTGTGCTGTAATCACTTCCAGGTAATTGGCTGAACCTCCTTTGTAAAGAAGTTGTGCACTTTTAATTCCGTCTTTCAGTGTAGTTGCCTGTTCTGTTGCTTTTTGTTCCTGAACTTTTAAGTTTTCATTGGAAACCAAGGCATCAGAAATTTCTCCCACAGCATTCAATACCGATTGGCGGAATGCCAGAACATTTCTTTCTCTTTGAATTTTGGCTACTTCAAAATCTGTTTTCAGTTGCCTTTTCTGGAAAATGGGCTGGGTAATTCCTCCTAAAACGGATCCGAATAACGAAGCCGGAATCTGAAACCAGTTATCAAATTTGAAAGAATTCACTCCTCCGTTGGCTGTAATCTTCAGTGCCGGATACATATTGGCCTGGGCAATTCCTACCATCGCATTGGATTCTAATAAAACCAGTTCCTGCTGGCGCACATCCGGTCTACGACTTACCATAGCTGCCGGAAGCCCTGCAGTAATGTTTTGAGGCAATGAAGTATCAGACATTTCAATGGTTCTGTCGACTTTATTGGGAAGTTCTCCAACCAGAATACTCAGTGCATTTTCCTGGATGGCAATATTCTGCTCCAGCTGGGCAATCAGAAGTTCTGTAGCCTGTTTCTGTGCTGCGGCCTGCTGTACTCCCAAAGAAGTATTATCTCCGCTTTCCCACATTTTTTGTGTCATCAAAAGGGTATTGCTGGTCAGTTCCAGATTGGATTTTGCGATAGCCAGTTGTTTATCAAGCATCAGCAGATTATAATATCCCTGCGCAATGGCTGCCACAACCTGAGTCTGAACCGCTTTTGAACCTTCGTAGGTCTGAAGATACTGCATTCTTGAAACTTCCTGCTGGTTTTTGATTTTTCCCCAGATGTCTGCTTCCCATGAAAGGTTGAAGGCTGCGTTATAGTCTTCAACATGGCTTGAACCTAAAAATAAATTTAAGCTCTGCCCGTTCATACTGTTTTTGGAAGGTTTTGAAATCTGCCCGCTTACTCCGAAACCAACGTCCGGATATTGCATATATTTTGCCTGTTTCAGTTTTTCCTGTGAAGCAGCAACCTGCTTCAGAGCAATCTGAAGGTCATAATTATTTTTAATTCCTTTTTCAATCAGTCCCTGCAAAATAGGATCGCTGAAAAACTGTTTCCACTCCAGATTAGCGATGCTGGCTGTGTCTGCAGTGGCGGTGTACTGGAATTTTTCCGGAAGAGGAAGCTCAGGCTCCGTATATGCCAGTTTAGACACACACGAAACAGAGCCGATGGCCAGCACAAATGTTAGAATAATATTTTTTACTCGTTTCATAGTTTTTAAACTTTTAATTGAAGACAAAACTTAGAGAGGTTTTTGTTGAGGCAAAAATTGTCTTTAGTAGGAGAAAATAATTAGCTTTTTTAAACCATTAAGATCGGGCAGGTAAATAGGTAAACCTATGATCTTAAAATTTTCTCTAAGTTTTTGTCATTCATTTTTTTATTAGTGGGTAGCAGCTAGAAGCTCTTCCTCCATTTGTTTTTTCAGAAGTCTTTTCTTTTTTCTGCTAGGCATTTTTTCATGCAGATACTGGAATATGACATACATTACCGGAATGATAAAGATCCCGAATATTACTCCTGTAAGCATTCCGCCTACGGTACTGTAACCAATAGAGTGGTTTCCTTTTGAAGAAGCACCTTGCGTCCATACCAGCGGAAGCATTCCCACAATGAAGGCAAAAGAGGTCATTAAGATTGGTCTTAAACGTAATCTTGATGCCTGAAGAGCAGATTCTATCAATGTTTTACCTGCTTTTCTTCTCTGCACGGCAAATTCAACAATCAGGATGGCATTCTTCGCTAATAGTCCTACAAGCATGATCAATCCTACCTGAACATAAATATTGTTATCAATTCCAGCTAATCCTGTGAAGGCAAATACTCCGAAAATCCCTGTAGGAATGGTAAGAATAATAGCAAATGGAAGGATATAACTTTCATATTGAGCGGCCAGTAAGAAGTAAACGAATAGAATACTTAAGAAGAAAATAAAAGCAGTCTGTCCGCTTGTTTTAATTTCTTCACGGGTAATCCCTGTCCATTCGTATCCATATCCTCTTGGCAGTGATTGCTGAGCCACTTCTTCTACCGCTTTGATTGCATCCCCGGTACTGTAGCCAGGTTTAGGAGTTCCGTTGATCGTTACTGCATTGAAAAGGTTGTTTCTTGTTACCGTTTCAGGACCGAAAGATCTTTTTAACGTTACCAGAGTTTTGGCAGGAACCATCTCTCCCGATTTATTTTTCACATAGATTCCTTCCAGGGAATTGACATCCGTACGGTAAGGAATATCAGCCTGAGCCATTACTCTGTAATATTTTCCAAATCTGTTGAAATCCGATACAAAGCTACTTCCGAAATAAATCTGCATGGTCTGCATCAGTTCTGTTACAGAAACACCCAGCTGATTGGCTTTATCTGTATCCACATCAATAGTGTACTGAGGGTTTCCAGCTGCATAGGTTGTAAAGGCGAAGGCAATTTCAGGTCTTTTCATCAGCTCTCCGATGAACTGCTGAGTGGTTGTTCCCAATTGTTCGAAAGAACCATTCGTTTTGTCCTGAAGCATGAATTCAAATCCGGAAACGTTACCGAAACCTTGTACCGTAGGGAAGTTGAAGAAGAATGCGTTGGCATCTTTTACCTGGCTTACCTTACCTGTCAATGTTGCTGCAATCTGATCGGGATCTTTCATTTCACCACGCTTGTCATAATCTTTAAGCTTGATGAAACCTGCAGAATAGGGAGAAGCGTTGGCATTACTGATGAAGTTCATCCCATCTGCTACCCAAAGGTGGTTGGTTGCTTTTTCACCATTGATAATTTTATCAATTTGAGCTGTCGCTCTGTGTGTTCTTTCTAATGAACTTCCCGGAGGAGTATTCACTGCATATAATACGAATCCCTGGTCTTCCGTAGGAATGAATCCTGACGGCGCTTTCTTGATTAAAAATACACTTGCTGCTGTGATGATAACAAGACCTCCTATCGCAACCCATTTGTTTTTAATTAAAAACTTAAGGCTGTAAATATATTTTCTGGTCATGCTGTTGAAGCTCGCATTGAAAGCATTGAAGAACCTTGCTCCAAAACCTTTTTTATGACCGTGCTCCCCATGTTCTCCCTGAGGATCATTTAAGAACATCGCACATAATGCCGGACTTAATGTTAATGCATTCACCGCTGAAATTAAAATCGCAATCGCCAATGTGAAAGCAAACTGTCTGTAGAAAACCCCTGCAGGTCCCTGCATGAAACCAACCGGAATAAACACGGCACACATTACCAACGTAATCGAAATAATAGCTCCTGAAATTTCGCTCATCGAGTGCATTGTAGCATGTTCTACAGGCATTCCCGTTTGTTCCATTTTAGAATGGACGGCTTCTACCACCACAATGGCGTCATCCACTACAATACCAATGGCGAGCACCAATGCAAATAAGGTAAGCATGTTGATACTGAAACCAAATAACTGCAGGAAGAAGAAGGTTCCGATAATCGCTACCGGTACGGCAATAGCCGGAATTAAGGTAGATCTGAAATCCTGAAGGAAAATAAATACTACAATAAATACCAATACGAAAGCAATAACAAGCGTTTCCACAACCTGATGGATAGAAGCATCCAGGAAGTCTTTGGAATTATACATGATAATGGGTTTCACTCCTTTTGGAAGAGTGGTTTCCATTACTTTTACCTGCTTTTCAATTTCGGTCAGGATTTCGTTGGCATTAGAACCTGCTGTCTGCAGGATGGCAAATCCGGCAACCGGTTTTCCATCTACTCTGTTGGTCGCTGTATAGGTATAAGAACCGAACTCTACTCGTGCAACATCTTTCAATCTTAGAAAAGAGCCGTCACTGTTTGCTTTGATGGCAATATTCTCATAGTCTTCGCCCTTGTTCAGTTTTCCTTTATATTTAAGGATGTATTCGTAAGTTTCCTTGCTTCCCTGTCCCAAACGGCCAGGAGCTGCTTCAAGGTTATGATCTTTAATCGCTCCCAAAACCTCCTGAGGAGAAAGATTATTAGCTGCCAGACGATCCGGTTTCAGCCAGATTCTCATGGAATAATCCCTTGTTCCGAATACCTGTGCCTGTGCTACCCCCGGAATACGCTGTATCTGTGGAATAACATTGATCTTCAGATAGTTTTGAAGAAATAATTCATCATATTGTTTTTCATCTTCACTGGTCAGTCCCATGAACATGATCATACTGTTCTGAACCTTTTGTGTTGAAATCCCGGCCTGTACTACTTCCTGGGGAAGCTGGCTCATCGCTTTTGATACACGGTTCTGTACGTTTACTGCTGCATTGTCGGCATCAGCGCCCTGTTTGAAGAAAACACTCAGGGTCATAGTACCGTCATTACTGGAGTTTGAGGTCATATAAGTCATGTTCTCAACCCCGTTTACCGCTTCCTCAATAGGAGTAGCAACTGAACGTGCTACCACCTCAGCATTTGCTCCAGGATAGAATGCCGTAACCTGAACGCTTGGTGGAGCGATATCCGGGAAGAGGGCAATCGGTAAATTAAAGAGAGACAAAGCTCCCAATAATAAGAGTATTATGGAGATGACCGTTGAAAGGACCGGTCTTTCTATAAATTGTTTTAACATAAGAAGTTTATTTTTTTAAGTCTTCTGTATTCGGAAAGGACTATAATGGTTTTGCTTTTAATAAGCTGTCAGAAGAAATGTTTTTCGGCTTAACAGAAGCACCGTCTTTCAGGTTTCCAATTCCTGTGAATACAATTTTTTCTCCAGGCGCAAGCCCTTCAGAAATAAAATAATAGCTATCCGTTTTTCCTGATATTTTGATGGGTCTTCCGGTTACCTTCTGATCTTTACCCATTACATAAACATAGGTTTTATCCTGAATTTCGAAGGTTGATTCCTGTGGAATAACCACGGCATTCGAGATCAGCTGAGGCATACGTACTCTTCCTGTGTTTCCGGTTCTTAAAGTTCCGTTGGCATTAGGAAAAACGGCACGTACACTGATGGCTCCGGTAGTTTTATCAAACTGTCCGTCCACAATACTTAATCTTCCTTTTTCAGGGTAAGTACTGTTGTCGGCAATCACAAGATCTACCATCGGCATATTTTTCAGTTTTTCTTCTAAGCTTGCTCCCGGATATTTGTTCTGGAAAGCGATGAAATCAAGTTCACTTAAAGAAAAATAGGCGTAGATTTCACTGATATCAGATAATAATGTCAATGGATTCGGATCTGTTCTGGAGATGAGACTTCCTTTTTTATAAGGAATTCTTCCGATATAACCGCTTACAGGAGCTGTAATGGTTGTAAATCCTACATTGATTCTGGCGCTTCCCACAGAGGCTCTGGCTTGTGCAGCAGCAGCAACGGCAGCTTCATAATTGGCTTTCGCTGTTTTAAGCTGTACATCAGAAACTACTTTGGCAGCAACCAGCGGCTGAAGTCTGTCTACTTCTACTTTTGCTTTTTGGATATTGGCATTGGCAGCCTGAAGATTGGCCTGAGCCATATTCATTTGCTCGCCGTAGCTTCTTGAATCTATTTTAAATAGTGGTTGTCCTGCTCTTACATAAGCTCCTTCTTCTACATAGATTCTATCCAGGTATCCATCTACCTGAGATCTGATTTCTACGTTGTTTTTCCCTTCTAAAGCAGTTGGGAATTCCTGATATGTAGTAGCGGGTGAGGTGATAACGGTATAAACCGGAAGTTCTGGAGCTGGAGGTGCGGCATTGGTTCCTTCTGCGGCTTTTGTGCAGCTCTGTAAAAGAATTATACTTGCAATAAGTACAATAAACCTTGTTTTTCCAGGTAATTTCATTGTTGGTTTAATTTTTTTAATGAAGTGTTAGAGGTAAGTAAAGTGTTTTAATAAATGCTGTATTTTTTCCTAACAGTGTTAATAATGAGTTCAAAAAAAATTACAGAATTTTTAATGTCTGATGAAGTCGATTGTTTCCATAAGTGAAATTGTTTTTAATGTATTGAAGTGTATAATGATGGTGTAAGGTGTGTTAATTTTACTAACGGTGTTAATTTATAGGCAAAAAATGACTAATTTTAACAACTGAATTATATGAATGGCTTCATAAATGGTTGAGTTTTTAATCAGGAATAACAGAATCATTTATATTAATTCAGTGTTAAGTTTCCTAACGGTGTTAATTTTTAATTCAAAAAAAAATTACAAAGACTTAATAAAAGCCGAAACAGTTTCGTCCAATGTAGTCTTATTCATTGTTGAAGGAATATCCGCTGTACGCATCATCATAATAGAGATCATACCGTGTACGGCAGAAAACAGAGCGTGAGACATATGACAGGCATTGTCCGGATTGGATCCGTTTTTCTTAATAATCTCATAGGTGCATTCATAGATAAGCTCCTGAAATGATGAGAATTCTTTTTTCATCTGACCTTTTCCACAGCATTGCATTCCAAGGCCAAACATAAGCTGGTAATATTCCTTGTTTTTAAAAGCAAAGTTCCAGTACGCATCCACAATGGCAACAAGCTGCTCTTCCGGAGTATCGTGTTTCTGCTGAGCTTTTAATAATTCTATATGTAACTTGTGAAAGCCATCTAAAGAAATTTCAAATAGAATAGCTTCTTTATTTTCAAAATAATCATATACAACGGGAGCGCTATACTCAATAGCATCTGCTATCTTACGCATAGAAAGCGATGCCCAGCCGTCAGTTTTAGCCAACGTAAAAGCAGCCTGCAAAATATTTGCACGGATGGATTCTTTTTCTCGTTGACGGCGTTCATGTAGACCCATGATTTTTATTTACTAACAGCGTTAGCAAAACTACAAACTTTTTACTATAACTTCCAAGGGATATTGTAAGTTTTATGAGTTCGCCTCCTATTGAAAGAGAAATTAAGCAAAGGCTGGAAGCTGGAAGAATGGGGTCTGGAAGGTGGTTTGAAACAAAAACATCCATTAATAGAATTTGACTATAACTATTTTTTGGTGGTAAATATCTCCCTCCCTCCAGCTTCCGGTTTCCTTACCCTATAAAAAATGAAAATGTCTTCTTCATAATTAATAAAAGAAATAATTATCTTTGCCGGTAAAGAAATAAGGATATGAATACTCCCTCAAATATGCTGGCATTAGGAACAAAAGCTCCGTTTTTTGAACTTCCTAACCCGTCAAAAACAAATGAACTTCAGTCTTTGGATGAACTGAAAGGAGAAAAAGGTACTTTGGTGATCTTTATGTGCAACCACTGTCCGTTTGTTCTTCATGTGATTGATAAGATCAATGAATTGTACGAAGATTATAACGAGCGCGGAATTGAATTCATCGCTATCAATGCTAATGATATTGAAAAATATCCGGCAGATTCTCCGGAAAAAATGATCGAATTCCAGATTGAAAGAAGATTTGATTTCCCTTATCTGTTTGATGAAAGCCAGGCGGTAGCAAAAGCCTACGATGCGGCTTGTACACCGGATTTTTATTTCTTTGATGATAAGCTTGACCTTGTGTACAGAGGCCAGATGGATGACTCAAGACCGGGAAATAATAAAGACGTAACCGGAGAAGATCTGATTATTGCTTTTGAAAATCTTTTGGCTGGGGAAGCTCAGGAAGAAATTCAGAGACCAAGTATGGGATGCAATATTAAATGGAAATAATTACTGGTTGCTGATTTATTGAGTTACTGGTTTTTACCCGATAATACAAAGCTGCTCTTTTGGAGTGGCTTTTTTGTTTCTTGCAACATAGTTCACCTATTATCCACACAGTTTGTCACTCCGCAGGAGTCTCGGTACAACTGATCTTTTTATTGTAAGTACCTGCAAAATTTTCATAAGTAAGTCTGGATTCCTACGGAATGACAAATATGAAAGCATTGTCTATTCATTCACTTTGTCACTCCGCAGGAGTCTCAACACAACTTGCATTCTTTTATTGTAAACGTCTCAAAAGTAAGTCTGGATTCCTACGGAATGGACAGGCACAACGCTTAGTATAAGCGCACGAATTGTTGATAAAAGTCCTGGCAAATTATCAAAAACTTACTTTAGCTTTAATCTCCTTTTCAGTCTTTATATCTATATTGACGTTGCTGTCAGAGTAATTCCTGATAAACTCAGAAGGAGTTTTTCCCGTATATTTTTTAAACATCCTGTTAAAATACGTCACATTATTAAAACCACATTGATAACTGCATTCCGAAATAGATCTGTCCTGTGCCATCAGCAGACAAGCTTTATTAATTCTGTATCGGTTCACAAACTCTGTGAACGTAATCTGAGTGGCTTTTTTAAAGAAATTGCAGAACGCAGGCAAAGTAAGGTTGGCCAGTTTTGCAACGTCTTCAATATCGATTTCCTTGTCGTAATGATGTTCTACATAGGTGAAGATATTTTCAAGACGGGTTTTATTTTTTGAAATAATGGTGTAGGGCATGATCTCTTTATTCAACAGATCATAATCTTCACACTTTGAAAGTTCAAAAAGAATTTCCAACAGTAACAAATATCTTTTGTAGCCTTCAGATTCAAGCATCAGCTTCAGTTTGGGAAGCATTATTTTTTTTACTTTATGATGAAAATGAATCCCGAATTTGGAAAGTTCCAAGAGGTTTTTAATGGATCTGGCTTCTACTTCCTGCTCAGGAAACTGAAGGATTTCTTCTTTGAACTGAAGGACAATTTCCTCATGCGGATCAATAGAATTCAGTCCAAATCCGGAGTGGGGAATATTAGATCCGATTAATACCAGATCTCCATTCGTATAATTACTTTTATGATAGCCTACATGGCGGGTTCCGTTCCCGGAAATGACACATACCAGCTCAATTTCGGGATGATAATGATATTCCCATTTGAATTCTGAAATGGGAGAGTTATTGTGAATGGTACGGAATGAACTCTTTTCATTAGGGATTACCCTTTCAAAAGTAACTTTCATTTAATTAATCATATTTAATTACTAAAAATACTAAATATATTAATATAGTTCAAATATTGATTTACTGTGTTAAATTATCGTTAACAGAAATGCTTCTATCTTAGCCAGCAAGAAATAACCTGAATGAAAAATCTTAACATCAAGGCCGTTTTATTTTTAAACTATTTTGTCTTCGCAATTCTTCTGAATTCTGTAGGAACAGTCATTCTACAGGTACAGCAGAATTTTGGGATTTCAAAATCTTCGGCCAGTGTACTGGAAGGTTTCAAAGATCTTCCGATTGCTCTATGTTCTTTCATTCTGGCTTCATTTCTTCCGAAGATAGGAATCAAAAAATCGATGCTGACTGCTTTATTGCTGGTAAGCTGTATGTGTTTTGTAATGCCTTTTACCAATGATTTCTGGGTATTCAAATTATTATTTGCGACCGTAGGAGTTTCCTTTGCATTGATTAAAATATCGGTTTTTACTTCTATTGGACTGATAACGGAAACAGACAAAGAACATTCCAGTTTTATGGGATTTCTGGAAGGGTTTTTCATGATCGGAGTATTGGCAGGAAATGTTCTTTTCAGTTTATATATTGATGATCACAATCCGAAATCTACCGAATGGCTGAATGTATATTGGGTACTGGGAGGACTTTCAACTTTATCTTTTTTATTCTTATTTTTTTCAAAACTGAATGAACAGGAAGCTAAAAGTGAGAAAACAGATTTATTGGGTGATTTAAAAAACAGTGTAAGCTTATTCAGTTATAAAAAGGTGCTGTGCTTTTTATTATGTGCTTTTCTTTTTGTACTGGTGGAACAGAGTTTCCAGACATGGACACCTACTTTTTATAAAGAAATTTTAAAAGTGCCTACTTCTATGAGTATTCAGGCGGGAGCGGTTTTAGCAGGAGCTTTTGCATTGGGAAGATTTTTGTCGGGATTCTTCTCTAAGAAATTCAGCTGGATCTATGTGGTTTCTTTCTGTGTGGTTGGTTTTGCCATTAGTTTACTGCTGGTTTTACCACTTACACATAATATTCATATTGATACGAATACAAACTGGATGAATGCTCCTCTGGTCGTTTATTTATTTCCTTTGATGGGAGGTTTGCTGGCACCGATTTATCCGAGTATTAATTCTGTAATTCTGGCATCTATCCCGAAGTATTTGCACAGTGCGATGTCAGGATTGATCGTTGTGTTCTCAGCAATCGGAGGAACGATAGGTTCTATCATTACCGGTTTTGTGTTTCAGGAGTTCAGTGGGCAGCAGGCATTTTATCTTTCCCTGATTCCGCTTTCATTACTGATCACTTCGGCAGTATTCATGAATAAATTAAAAATTAATCCTAAAAAATAACAATGAGTAATCAGCTTTACATAAACGAAATTCAAAGTCTGTTTGATGAGGTACAGAGATCTGAAATTTTTGAAGATCAGAAAATGATGACGGATGCAGTTCCTCTGTTTCCCATTGCAAAGATCAATGAGGATTACGAACAATCCAAAAATACCGAAGGTTTTGATCTGAAAGATTTTGTGATGGCTCATTTTGACTTTTTAGGAGCAAGAGTTTCTGTACACAGAGAAGAGCAACTTCCCATTGGAGAACATATTGAAAAGTTATGGGATGAATTAACCCGTACAGCTTATGAAGAAAAAGGAACTCTTTTAAAATTACCAAAGCCGTACATTGTTCCGGGAGGCCGTTTTAATGAATTTTTCTATTGGGACAGCTATTTTATTATGCTTGGATTACAAGTTTCCGGCAGAATAGAAATGATGGAAAATATTATTGAAAACTGTTCTTACCTGATCAAAAGTGTAGGATTTGTTCCGAATGCCAGCAGAACGCATTTCCTGAGCAGATCGCAGCCTCCTTACTTTTCATTAATGCTGGATCTTCTTTTTGAAACCACACATGATGAAACAATTTATACAAAATATCATGACACTCTTGAAAAAGAATATGCTTTCTGGATGAATGGGGAAGATGGGCTTGAAAACAATTCCAGTGTAAAAAGAGTGGTGAGAACAGCAGACGGAGATATTCTGAACCGTTATTATGATGCAGAAAATGAACCGCGTCCTGAAAGTTACCTGATCGATATTGAAGACCAGGAGACCGCTTCAGGAAAAGAATTTTACAGAAATATAAGAAGCGCCTGCGAATCCGGCTGGGATTTTTCCAGCAGATGGTTTGCAGACGGAAAAAATATACAGACGATAGAAACGCTGAACCTTGCACAGGTTGATCTGAACTGCCTTTTATGGCATTTGGAGACGACTTTGGCAAAATCTTCAGCGCTTCAGAATCTGAGTGAAAAAGAAAATTATTTTTCAGAAAGAGCAGCAAGCCGAAGACAGATGATCAATACCTATTTCTGGGATGGAAATACTAACAATTATAAAGATTATCACACAAAAAAAAACACAAAAACACCGTCTGAACATATTGCTGCTCTTTACCCTCTATTCCTTGGAATAGCAGATCAGGAGCAGGCTGAGGCAGTTGCTAAAGCTGTTGCTGAAAAGTTTCTTTACCAGGGTGGTCTTGTTACTACAACTAAAAACTCGGGTCAGCAGTGGGATCTTCCCAATGCGTGGGCTCCTTATCAATGGTTAGGATTTAAAGCAATGAAAAATTACGGCTTTGATGAGCTGGCAGAAAAAATTAAAAACAACTGGTGTTCCAATGTAGAAAGGGTCTACAAAAACACTGGAAAGCTGATGGAAAAATACAATGCATTAGACACAGAAACAATAGCAGGCGGAGGGGAATACCCTAATCAGGACGGATTCGGTTGGACCAATGGAGTGTATTTACAATTACAACAAAACTGAAACTAACAATAAAAAATAAGGCTATGAAAAAAAAATCGATCTTTTTAATCGCCGCAACAGCTACGTTATACTTTAATAATGCTTATGCCCAGGAAACACCGCAGGATTCTGCAAAAGTTTCTTCCATCGATCAGATTGTCATTACAGGAAACTCAAATCCAAAGAAAAAAATAGAATCCAGTACAGCAATTTCCACATTTAGCTCCAAAGAAATTCAGAAACAGAACCCGATCAGTGCTGCTGCTTTATTGCAAAGAGTTCCGGGATTTGCGGTGGAAACTTCAGGTGGGGAAGTAGGAAACAACCTTTTCGCAAGAGGGATTCCTTCTGCAGGAGCTTATGAATTTGTACAGGTACAGGAAGACGGTCTTCCGGTTTTCGAAGACGGAGCACTTCAGTTTGCCAATGCTGACAACTTTTTCCGTGTAGACAATTCTGTCAACCGTATGGAAGCGTTGAGAGGAGGTTCAGGTTCTATTTTTGCAACCAATTCACCTGGAGGTCTGATCAACTTTATTACCAGAGAAGGAACCAATGATTTCAGAGGGACTGCAAAACTGGAGACAAGTACCTACGGATTGATGCGTACCGATGTTAATGTAGGAGGAGCTTTGGTTCAGGATAAATTGTTTTTCAATGTTGGTGGTTTTTACAGAACAGATGACGGAATCAGAAAAACAGGTTTCAAAGCCAATAACGGCGGACAGATCAGAATGAACCTGAAATATGTCTTTGATAAAGGCTATGTAAAAGTTTATTACAAAAAACTGGATGACAGAAATACATTCTTCCTTCCAATTCCTTTGATCCAAAACGGAAATAAGCTGAAAGGATTCCCAGGTTTTGATCCTAACTATGGAACATACAGTTACAGAGCCATCAGTCAGCTGAATATTCCACAGGCCGGAGGCGGATTTTTCAACAGAAATCTTGAAGACGGAATCCATCCAAAAGTAGATGTATTGGGTGCTGAGTTTAAATATGACCTTGGAAATAATTTCACGGTTTTAAACAAAACCAGATACACCAATATCAATATGAATTATACTGGAATTTTTCCTGCAGGAGGTCCACAGACGGCTGCCGATTTTGCTAAGAGCAACGGAATTACAGGAAATAACTATCAGTATTCATTGGTAGGCAGTGGAGGAGTGGTTAATCCTCAATATGTACAAAAGCTTGGCTTCTGGGCAATTGATAAGCAGATGAATAACTTTGTCAACGATTTACAGTTCAACTATAAATTTGATAAAGGAAATGTTACGGCAGGTTTTTATAAATCCAACTGGAAGTCGCACCAATACTGGAACTGGAGTAATATTCTGACTACAGCATCAGACAGACCTGAATTACTGAATCTGGTAGATACTTCTTTAAGTCCGTCAGATGTTGGGTATTCCAAAACATATAATGGTGTTACCAATATGACATTTTTGCAGAGAGATACCCAGACTCAGGGAAGTTTGAATGATCTTTATGTAAACCTGGATTATAATATTACCAATGCTTTAAGTGTAAATGGAGGTCTTCGCTACAGCCATGATTATTACAAAGGAAATTTTGCCAATACAACAAGTGCTAATTTAAATAATTCAGGGTTAACAACGGATGGAACTCACGGTTTCAACACAACAACTGCTGATGATAATATGAGTGTATTGGGAAATAAATACACTTACTGGAACTACAATGTAGATAAAGTTTCCTTTACGTTAGCTGCCAATTATAAGATCAATAGAGAAAATGCAGTGTATGCCCGTTTCTCCAATGGTTTCAGATCTCCGAATGAAGAAGCCTATTACAATTATTTCTCCAATCCAAACCCTGATAAACCGTTAAAATCTGTAACAACGAACCAATTGGAGGTAGGATATAAATATTACTCGCGTACTTTTGATATCGCAGTGATTCCGTTCTATTCTACCTTGAAAAATCTGTCATTTACGGATGTTTTCTCTGATGGTAAATCCGAAAATACTTTCGCCAATACCAAAAACTATGGAGTTGAAGTGGAAGGTTTCGCCCGTTTGTTCAATAATATTTTAGAAGTAACATTCAACGGGACCATTCAGAGTCCAAAATATAAAAACCTTGAGGCCGGAAGCGTGCTTGAAGGAAATGTGGTAAGAAGAATGCCTAAATTTTTCTTCAATATTTCACCGGCTGTCAATATTACCAAATCATGGAGAGCATATGTAAGTATGAATTATTATGGAAAACGTTTCCAGGATGAGAAGAATGTACAGACTTTGCCTTCTTTCACCGAATTTGGAGCAGGAATGTCTTACCAGTTAGGAAGAATACGTTTTGCAGTGGATGGAACCAATATCTTTAATACCATTGGAATCACAGAAGGTGACCCAAGAGCAGGTTCTCCGAACGGAGACGGAATCATCATGGCCAGACCTATTATGGGAGCTGCCGCCAGAGCCTCAATCACATTGGATTTCTAAATTCTATTTCTTTATAACAGCAAAACCGTCAGAATTTCTGACGGTTTTGTGTTTTTTATCATTACTGTCCTATAAAAAGTATAGATACATTGAAAATATCAATATTTACGGTATGAATTAACAGTGAGCTTTGGAGCTGATTTGATCCCATCGGGATCTACTGTGAATAGAAAAAAATGAAGCCCCTATAAAATAAAGCTCCGGAGGAGCGACCTGTTAATGATGTTTTAATTAAATCGGACAAGAATGATTTTTATATTAAGTGTCAGATCTAATTTTGCTTCAAGACATTTACACGACTCTCAAATCCTAAAACACTCCGGCTCTTTTACTTCAAAAACGGATTGTACTGTTTCTCAAAACCAATCGATGTAGGATTTCCATGTCCTGAGAAAACCTGGGTATCATGATCTAAAATAAAAAGTTTCGATTTAATTCCTTCAATCAGCTGCTCATAATTTCCTTTATACAAATCTGTTCTTCCGATACTGCCTTCAAAAAGAACATCACCCGAAATCATGAATTTCTGATTGTCATTATGATACACCACACTTCCCGGAGAATGTCCAGGAACATGATAAATTTTAAACTTTTCACCATCCAGATCAAGTTCATCCCCTTCCTTGATATATTCCACATCTACTTTTACCGGATTGATCTGCATTCCGAATCTCATACCACTCGCCTGAAGCATATCCAGCACTTCCTGATCTTCCTGATGCATATGTACTGGTACATTGAATTTGTCAAAAGCCCACTGAAGTCCCAATACATGATCAATATGAGCATGGGTTAAAAGAATTTTCTGAATCTTCAGCCCTTTCTCTGTAATAAAATGATCAATAGCCTGAGTTTCCTGAGCATTCATATTTCCCGGATCGATTAACCAGGCATTTTTATTTTCGTTATAGATGATATAAGTATTTTCACTCGCAAAGTTGAATACGAAACCTTGAATCTGAAGCATATCTGAATATTTTTTATTCCAAAAATACGATATTATTAAGAAAATGGCTATTTTTCGTTATCTTCGTCATAATGAAAACTTTGCGAATACTCTTACTATCTTTGGGCGGACTGGTCTTTGGACAAAATATCCAAAGTGTTCAGCTGTTCAATCCTCAGACCAACGATGAAACCCCAGTAATTAAAATTGGCGAACAATTGGTTTTAGGCTTTGATGATCTTACAAACGGCAGTCAGATCTACAGATATACCTTCAAACATTATGACAGAAACTGGAATGAAGATAACCTGTTTTTTACAGAATTTGCTACCGGGAGTATGAATGCACTGCTGGACCAGTTTCAGTATTCATTCAATACATTACAGGCTTATACCCATTATAAACTGGTTTTTCCGAATGATAAAATTCAATTAAAGGTTTCAGGGAATTATGAACTGATTGTCTATAAAGATTCGGCAGACCAGCCTCTTTTCAAAAAAAGATTTTATCTGGTAGAAGATGTAACTTCTGTAGGGCTGAATATTTCAAGATTTGCAGATGCAAAAAATCCCAATGCTAACCAGAGGGTAGAAGTGAATGTTTCTCCGAAAGGCGGAGATATTTCTTCCAATGTCAATTCTATCACCATGAATGTGATGCAGAATAACAACCCGAATATGGTGATTTCCAATCTTAAGCCAAGCAGTGTTTTAGGAAACCAGGTGCTGTTCCAGCAAATGAATCTTGTTTTTCCGGGAGACAACGAGTTTTATTATTTCGATAATAAAAATATGAATATGGCAGCAGATATGGTGCGCGCTACCGAAATAAAAGATGATGTTAACCAGACGTATCTTCATCCGGTATGGGCGTTTCCTTTGAATTATCAGTATCAGCCGGATGTGAATGGAGCATGGTATTACAGAAGAAATGATTTAGGTAGAGAAAGAGATGCCGAAAGAGAAGCTGACTATTCATGGGTACATTTCTATCTGGATTCTGATCCTGTGGATAAAGAAATTTATGTGCTGGGAGGATTTAATAATTATAAACCCGGCAAGGAAAATCAGATGCAGTATAATGCATCCACCAAACAATATGTGGCGAAAATATTTCTGAAACAAGGATTTTATAACTATGTATTGGCAACTAAAGAAGGAAATGGTTCTCTCAACTTTGGAGAAATAAACGGTAATTTCTGGCAGACGGAAAACCTTTATCAGGCATTTCTTTATTATGCACCATTCGGAAGAAATTATGATGGTTTAATGGGATATGGAGAATTCAGAACACCAATTGCCAACAAACGGTAAGTAATTATAAAATATACATATAAAATAGGATTGTCTCTTGAGGCAGTCCTATTTTTGTTCATATTGAAAATAATTAATCAATTAAATCTTATATCAGGGTTGTTTTTTTACAATATAATGCACTGCATAGTGAAAAAAAATAATTCACAAAATTTTGATTTTAATTAAATATTTTAACATAAAATTCACATTACGGAAAAATTTTGTTTAAATATTTTTCTTTGTTTTAAAATCATCATTGTGTTTTATTTATTGATTTATAATATCAATTGAATTTTATTCATTGTTTATCTTGTTTTATTGTGAAAAGTTTATAAATTCGTCTCCACAATCAACCATAATTAATATGAAAACGAAATTTATCTTAGTAGCAAGCGTTGCTGCATGCTCTTTTGTCTTTGGGCAAAACACACCATCAAAATTGGTTCCGGGTAAAAGCGGACTACATGCTGAATTTATGAGATTTGAAAAAAATGCACCTGCTTACCAGGGCAGCCCTGTTTTATTTGACGAAGCGTCTCAGAGACTTTCTCCGGGGCAGGCTCGTAAACTAGGCCTGGAAAAAGATGCATTAGGTTTTGAAACTCAAAGATTTCAACAGACCGTTAATGATATTCCTGTAGAATATGGAATGATGGCGGTACAAACAAAAGACGGTAAAATTGTAGGACAATCAGGAAAATGGGTTATTAAAATTCCGAAAGGCCTTGACAAAACTGCCAGTCTTGCTGAAAATGCTGCTTTACAGAACGCTTTGTCTTTTGTAGGTGCAGAATCCTATAAATGGAAAAATAAAGAAGAAGAAGATTTTCTTAAAAAAGAAACTGGTGATCCCAACGCAACCTATGCGCCAAAAGGTGAATTGGTGTATTATTCAAATCCTGATGATGACAAGCTGAATGATTTGAGGCTAGCCTATAAATTTGATATCTATGCCGAAAAACCATTAAGCAGACAATATGTTTTTGTGGATGCTAAAAATGGAAAAGTACTGGGAGTAGATGCTATCATCCATGAAGTGAACACACCGGGAACAGCAGTTACAGGATATAGCGGAACCCGCAACATCACTACAGATTCTTATAACGGAAGTTACCGCTTAAGAGAAACAGGAAGAAATGGGGGAACTTCAGTGGAAACCTATAATCTGAAAAAGGGAACCAGCTATGCCTCTGCGGTAGACTTCACAGATACAGACAATAACTGGAATAATGTCAATACCAATAAGGACCAATATGCTACTGATGCCCATTGGGGAGCAGAAATGACCGTAG
Source organism: Chryseobacterium sp. FG46 (assembly GCF_057809135.1). Lineage (NCBI taxonomy): Bacteria > Pseudomonadati > Bacteroidota > Flavobacteriia > Flavobacteriales > Weeksellaceae > Chryseobacterium > Chryseobacterium sp. FG46. The sequence continues at coordinate 30,496 of NZ_JBMDJJ010000003.1, forward strand.
ATTACTTCTACACAAAATACGGACGTAAGAGTATTGATAATAATAATTTCGCTATTAAATCTTATGTACACTATTCTACCAACTATTTTAATGCATTTTGGGATGGCTTGAGAATGACTTATGGTGATGGAAGCTCAACAACAAATGGCGGAAAACCTTTAACAGCAATAGATGTATGCGGTCACGAAATTACCCACGGGCTAACTTCTAAAACGGCTAACCTTGTCTATCAGAGAGAACCAGGAGCATTGAATGAGGGCTTCTCAGATATCTTCGGAAATACCATTGAACGCTGGGCAAGACCTACACAGGCAAGCTGGACATTGGGAGAAGATTTCAATTATGTAATCAGAAATATGGCTAATCCTAATGCATACAGCCAGCCGGATACCTATATGGGAACCTACTGGAAAACAACTACCACTTCCGGTTGTGTTACTCCAAGCCAGTCTAATGACTATTGCGGGGTGCATACCAATTCAGGAGTACTTAATTTCTGGTATTATTTGTTAGTAACAGGAGGATCAGGTACGAATGATAAAGGATTTGCTTATAATGTTTCCGGAATCGGCCTTGATAAGGCAGGTGCTATTGCCTACAGAACATTGACAACTTATCTGACATCTTCTTCTACGTATGCGAATGCAAGAACCTATTCTATTCAGGCGGCTACTGATTTATACGGAGCAACCAGCAATGAAGTGACTCAGGTTAAAAATGCATGGAATGCTGTAGGTGTAGGAGGTGGAACTTCTCCTGCAGGAAAAGTGGCAGCAGCACAAACAGCGTTGTATACCATTAGCCCGAATCCTGCAACGGACAGATTTACCATCAGCTTTGAAGGAAAATCAGGAAAAGGAATTGTAGAACTGGTAAGCCTGACAGGCAAGAAAGAAATTTCTGAAAAAGTTGAAATTACTGATGGCGTAAATAAACTTAACATCCAGCTACCTGCCAATATTCTTCCGGGAGTATATGTTGTACTGGTAAACGGAGAAAAAGCTGGAAACCTGATTAAAAAATAACCAAATCAAATTTTTAATATATTTAACGAAAAGGCCGCAAGAATTAACCTGCGGCCTTTTGTATATTTTGAGTAAAGAAGATTATACCAAATAGAAATCATTCAGTTTTTCTTCACAAAGTGTTTTTACCACTTCAATCCATCGGTCTTCATCGTTCAGACATGGAATGTAATGGAAGTTTTCACCGCCGCCGTGCATGAACTGTTCTTTTCCTTCTACTGAAATTTCTTCCAGTGTTTCAAGACAGTCGGAAACGAAAGCCGGACATACAATAGCCAGGTTTTTGATCCCTTTTTTACCAATTGTTTCCAATGTTTCATCCGTGTAAGGCTCAATCCACTTATCTTTTCCTAATCTAGATTGGAAAGAAACAATCGTTTTCTCTTTAGGTAAATTCAATTTGTCAATAACAAGTTGTGTTGTTTTATAACATTGATGACGATAGCAGAACTGATGACTTGGATTATCTTCTCTGGAACAGCAGTCGTTAAGATTACAGGTCTTTGTAGGATCTGTCTTATAAATATGTCTCTCAGGAACTCCATGATAAGAAAACTGCAGTGCATCGAAATTTTCAGGAAGCTTTTCTTTAATGCTTTCTGCCAGGCAGTTAATATAAATATCCCTGTTGTAGAAAGGCTGAATATAATTAATTTTTATACCAGGAAACTTCTTTTTTCTTACTTCTTCGGCTTTTTCAATGACCGTTTCCGTAGTACTCATTGCATACTGGGGATATAAAGGAAAAAGAACGATTTCCGTGACTCCCTGATCAACCAGCTTTTGAAGACCTGTTTCAATGCTTGGCTGCGCATATCTCATTCCTATTTCCACCGGAACATCTACCACTTTTTGCAGCTTTTTTTGAATCTGTTCAGTGATGACAATCAGTGGTGAACCCTCATCTGTCCAAACCGTTTTATAGGCTTCAGCAGATTTTGCAGGTCTTGTTTTCAGGATAATTCCCTGTACAAGAAGGGCACGGAAGATCCAACGGTAATCAATCACCCTTTCATCCATCAGAAATTCATCAAGATATTCCTTTACGTCGTTTACAGAAGTAGATCTCGGTGATCCGAGGTTGACTAGTAAAATTCCTTTCTTATTCAATATTCTAAATTTTAATTATGAAACAGAACTTATAAAATCTGTTACTAATTTTGATACTTTGGCAAAGGTATTACTTTCCAGTAAGCCATTGCTTTCAAATTTGCCTTTTATCCCTTTTATTAATGCCTGATGTTTATCATCCGCTATGGCTCCGAGAGTTTTTAAAATCAATAACAACTCTTCGTGTCCTTTTTCTCCGCTGGCGGAAGCGGTGATTACAGCAACGGGTTTTTCAGAAAATACTGTTGTGGAAACGCACCACTCCAATAGATTTTTTAATCTTCCGGGAATACTGAAAATATATTCCGGTGTGGAAAATATCACCCCTGCTGAGTTGTTAATAGCCTCTCTGATCTTCAGAACTTCTTCCGGAGTATCATTATCCGTTACTGTGGCATCAAAATGCGGAAGGACAGAAAGATCAGCATATATCTGAAAGTCTGTATCGTCTGTCTTTTCCAGCACCTGTTCCATCAGTTTCTGATTGCTGGAATTTGCTGAAGCACTTCCAATAATCACTACAATTTCCTTTCCGGGAGGCATTTCGGTAGTTTTTATCCGTTTACAGCTTCCACTCTTTCTACCAAATCCGGAACGAATTGTTTTAAAATATTTTCAATTCCGTTTTTTAAAGTAGCAGTAGAACTTGGGCAGCCGGAGCATGCACCCTGAAGAAGCATTTTTGCGGTTTTATTTTCCTGATCATATTCCATCAGAGAAATTTTACCCCCATCATTTTCTACGGCAGGAGCTACATATTCATTTAAAATGTCAGAAATTTTCTGCTCGTCCTCTGTATAATCTCTGTTGATAATTTTCTCCACAGGATTTTCATGTTTCTGAGGTTCTATTTTTGCAATTTCTCCTCCGTTCTGAAGATATTCGGCGATAAGCGCACGAACAGTCATCATTACCTGATGCCACTCAACAGAATTATCTCTTGTAACGGCTACAAAATTGTCCGAAATGAAAACTTCCGTTGCAAAATCAAACTCTTTAAAAATAGCCAGTGCCAAAGGAACTTCTTCAGCCGCTTCTTTCGATTTTACTTCCACAAAACCATCCATCAGTAATTTGCTTGAAACAAATTTCATTACATTGGGATTCGGAGTCATTTCAGCATAGATCTGATACATTTCTTTTTTCTTCTGAAGATAAATTCTCGGGTTGGCCAGTAATTCATCCTCAATCACATTTTTCAGGCTTTCAGCAACATGTTCCCATTCTATGGTATCCTGTTTAGCCACAGCTACAAAATTAGCTGTAATGAAAACTCTTTCCACAAACGGATAATTGAAAAGTTCCTGTGCCAAAGGAATTTCTGAAATATCTGAATTTCTGTCCAGTTCCAAAGACCCGGGGATGAGATTGTAATCTGCTACAAATTTCATCACTTTTGGGTTTTCAGTAGGTTCTATAAGTACGGTACGCATTTTTTCGTTAAATTTGAGATACAAAAATACGCATTAGAAGTTAGAAGCTGAGTATTGAGAGTTAGATTTTTGCTATCACTGTAATTTAGAAGTTAGATATCAGAAAAGATAGTATATTTTAATTTTCGTATTGGCCCGTTTTCAAATTTTCAAATTAATATTATGGCACTAATAAAAGAACTTTTAGGAAAAGCACCACAGATTGGAGAGAATACATTTTTAGCAGAAACTGCTACTATTATTGGCGATGTTACAATGGGAAAAGACTGCAGTGTCTGGTATAATGCAGTGATCCGAGGTGATGTTCATTACATCAGAATGGGTGACAAAGTGAATGTTCAGGATAATGCAATGCTGCACTGTACGTATCAGAAATATCCTTTGAATATCGGGAACAATGTTTCTATAGGTCATAATGCCATTGTTCATGGATGTACCATTAAAGATAATGTACTGATCGGGATGGGAGCTATTGTGATGGATGACTGTCTGGTAGAAGAAAACTCTATTGTAGGAGCAGGTTCTGTAGTGACTCAGGGGACTCATATTAAATCCGGAGAAGTCTGGGGAGGAGTTCCTGCAAGAAAAATCAAAGATATTAATGCTCAGTTACTGGAAGGAGAAGTGAATAGAATTGCAGATAACTACGTGAAATATTCTTCATGGTATAAGGAGAATGTGAAGGATCATCAGTTTTAGGTGGTCTGATGAATAGTTAATTCGCTGCGCTTGTCAATTTTTTTGGTTCAAAAGTTCACTATTCATTTGTGAAGCAAAATTCACCATTGATCTGTTTAAAATAAATATAAAAGCTCTGTTCTGAAACAGAGCTTTTTCGATTTGATATAGAACCTTTGCTTTATTGTTAATTATTGTCCGGTGTAATAAGTCTGATCTTGCCATTGACACATTTGACAGATGTAGGCGGAGTGATCATCATACAGTCTGACGTAATATTATACTTTTCATTAAAAGCTTTCACTTTATCCGTATACTCATTCACTCTTTGTAAGAAAGTTTTCTCTATTTTCTTAGGATAGGCAATGTATTGCTGAGGACCGCCACAGGCTTTTGATCCCATAGGAGCAAATGTCCATTCACTGGTATCCGTACATTTTTCTCCTGATACTTCAGATTCAATGGAAGCTTTTAATCTATCCAGCTGTGCCTGTTCATATTTCTGACTTTCTGCGTCAGCAGGCCTGTCTGCAATATCAACGGGAAGATTGGTATTGGCATTCTTTGATGTATTACATGAAACTAAAATTAATGTAGTACACAGTACTATTGCCTGGATATGAAAGAATAATTTTTTCACAATAAACGTTTTCTTTTTTATAATTTTTCAAAACTTATGCCAAGGTAAGAAATTCAAATTCATTTCCGTATTTTTGACGAAGATGAATAATCATTTTTTTGACTTAATAGAATATACCAACAGAAGTGTTTTTTTAACCGGGAAAGCCGGAACAGGAAAGACAACATTTCTTAATGATTTTGTAAGGCGTACCAAAAAAAAGCATATTGTAGTGGCTCCCACGGGAATTGCTGCCATTAATGCCGGAGGAGTAACCATCCATTCCATGTTTGGGCTGCCGTTAAGAACCTTTCTTCCTACTACAGAAAGGATAGATACCAGTTTGGCCAATAATATTGCCGATCTGATGCCTCATTTTAAATACCGCAAAGATAAACTCAAACTTCTGAGAGAGGTTGAGATCATTATTATCGATGAGGTTTCAATGCTGAGAGCTGATGTTTTGGATATGATGGATTTCTCTTTGAGATTCATCAGAAGAAATAATCAGAGATTTGGAGGGGTACAGATGCTTTTTATAGGAGATTTGTTTCAGCTTCCTCCGGTGGTAAGAGATGAGCATATCCTGAAAATGTATTACAATTCACCCTTCTTTTTTGACAGCCACGCCATTAAGGAAATTCCTATTGTTACCATTGAGCTGACAAAAGTATACAGACAGTCTGATGAAGAGTTTCTGGAAATTCTGAATGCTATCCGTGACGGCGATGTGGATAATATAGATTTTAATCATCTCAATGAAAGGTATGATCCTGACTTTGATATGGGAAAAGAATCTTATGTATATCTGTGTTCTCACAACAAAATGGCAGATGAGATCAATCAGGAAAAATTAGCTGAAATAAAAGTAGAACCTCAGATTTATGAAGCTAAACTGGTAGGCGATTTTAAAGAAAATCAATTTCCAAATGACCAGTTTTTAGAACTGAAAATTGGAGCTCAGATCATGTTTATCCGAAATGATATTTCCGGAGAAAAGAAATATTTTAATGGAAAACTGGGCGAGATTATCGGGTTGGATGAAAATGAAGTCCGTGTTGTTCTGGATGAAAGTGAAAGGGAAATTGTGGTAAAAAGAGAAACCTGGGAACAGAAAAAATATTTCCTTGATACGGATAAAAATATCAAAGAAGAAGTGCTGGGAAGTTTCGAACAGTTTCCTATCAAATTAGCATGGGCGGTTACCATACACAAAAGTCAGGGATTAACATTTGATAAAGTGATTATTGATGCCGGGAAAAGTTTTACTGCCGGACAGGTATACGTGGCTTTATCCCGCTGCAGAACACTGGAAGGGATTGTTTTGAAATCAAAAATTACTCCTGAAGTTATTTTCAAGGATAACAGGATTTTGCATTTCCACACGGATACTATTGCCAATGATCATGTTGAAGCGATTCTGAATCAGGAAAAATATGATTACAGCATCAGAAAAGTATTACGCACATTAGACTGTACATGGTTTTTGAAAGAAGTGGAAGAGTGGAATAACCTTTCCATTGTCACCAGGAATATTGATCATGTTAAAACCAAACAGCTTTATCTTCAGTTGAAACATGAAGCGGTCAATCTTGGAAAAATTTTTGAGAAGCTGGAACGTATTATTTTTCAGAAGGTTAATCATTTTATTGAACAAAAAGAAGAATGGTCCGAAATTGAAAGCAAATCAAAAGGAGCTGTCAACTTCTTCTTTACAGAAATCAGAAATAAAATTTTCGATCCTTTAAAAGAATTTTATGCTGAGATAAAAGGTGCTAAAGGATTAAAACAATATAACGAAGAATTTAAAAACTGGCTTGAAGACATTGAAGAGTATCTGAACAGTCTGAGAGATATTCACTTACTGGAAACGAAACTTTTAGATGAAAAGAATGATAAGGAAATCAATCTTAAAATTGCTAAAGTTCCGTCCCAGGTTTTAACATTCCAGTTGTTTGAACAGGGAAAAACCATCGGAGAAATTGCTTTAGAAAGAGGGTTAGTAAAAGAAACTGTTATCGGACACCTTGCCAAATTTGCAGAACAGGGATTGCTGGACATTGCCAGAGTCATTACTTCAGATAAAATCAAAGCTTTTGAAGATGAATTCTACAAAAATCCACACGAAACTTTAACCGAGTGGAAGAATGCACTGCCAAGTCATTTTGAATTTAACGAAATCAGGATTTTAATCAATCACTATAATTATAAAAAAGAAAAGAACTCGTAGGAGTTCTTTTTTTATATAGTTCTAAAAGAATTAAGGATACATCGCATTGATGGTATTGATATCTCCGGTCGTAAATCCGGTTCTGGTATAGGTGAAATTACTATTGTCAGCTCTGGTAATTGTTGGAAGCCCATTTTTAGAATAAGAGGTTGGCCAATACATCATCACCGAATTAATATTAAACGGTCCTATATCTGTTCCGGAATTATAGATATTGAAATTATAAGACTGTCCGTTTTGAATATTATTCCACAGAATTTTTACGTATTGATCTCTGTCTTTACGCGTATGCTCATGGTAAAGTCCTACCGTATGTCCCATTTCATGAATCACCGATCCTACAGAAATGTATTGATCCAAAGAAACGGTTTGTTTTCCACCCTGATATCCGATATGTGCCCAACCATCCGATCCTGATGAGCTTCCGAAAATAAATTCTACATAATTAGCCTGGTTGGTGCGGTAGATCCATTGTGTATTGGTTTTATTATTGTACTCGCTGATGGCAGAATTGATTTTATTAACATTGATGGAACCCATATTGCTGGCAATAGTATAATAAATTTTACCATTCGGCCATCTTGAATAGCTTGCGCCGCCTTTATTGACCTCGCTGCCTTCGGATAGCTGTTTATCGGTAAGAACAATATCGCCCTGGAAAAAATTCATTCCGTTTTGTCTTTCATAGGTAATTTCCTGGCCGTTCAATTGTCCCTTTTTTACATTGTCTGCGTTGAAGGCATTCGTTTGTGCTTCGGAAATAATTTCCTCATTGGTTTTACTGCAAGACGAAAATATAGCAGCAATAAGAAAACTCATAAAGACAGTTTTTCCTGTCAGCATCTGCTTATAAAACAGGCTGTTTGTTTTTTTGTTCATATTAAAGTTTTTAAAAATTTGGTATACGAATATAATGAATATATCTCTTTTTATTGAATTATTTTAGTTAAAATGTGTTTTTTTAATATGATTATTTAATTTTAAAATCACATAGGCAAAACGATGTATACAAAAATTTTATTCCAATAGTTTTTCCCTGAACTGATCAATTGTTTTTATTAATTACAAAAAGTAACTAATGCGGTTTTTATGTTTTAAATTTGTCCTGTTTTTCAGACTAAAGAAAAATTAACATCATAACATGAAAAATTTTGAAATTTCTGTTTTAGATCTTGCACCGGTAAAGCAGGGCAAAAGCATTCATGATACTTTTCAGGATAGCTTATCACTAGCCAATCACGCTGAAAATTTACATTATAAAAGATTCTGGCTGGCAGAACACCACAATATGGAAAGTATTGCAAGCTCTGCAACTTCTGTTTTAATAGGTTTCATCGCCAATGGAACGAAAAAAATCAGAGTAGGATCAGGAGGAATTATGCTTCCCAACCACAGCTCCCTGATCATTGCAGAACAGTTCGGAACCTTGGAATCTCTTTTCCCGGGAAGAATTGATCTGGGAATAGGAAGAGCTCCCGGAACAGATGGCTTAACGGCGCAGGCTTTGGGAAGAAATCCTGCGATTATTAATGAACAGTTCCCAAGACAAATTCTCGAACTTCAAAGGTATTTTTCAAAAGAAAATTCGGATGCAATGGTTCGTGCCATTCCGGGAGAAGGGCTGGATATTCCATTATATATTCTGGGATCAAGTACAGACAGTGCGTGGCTGGCTGCGGAACTTGGTTTGCCTTATGCATTTGCAGGACATTTTGCTCCTGAGCAGATGGAAATGGCTTTTAAAATATACAGGGAGCATTTTGAACCGTCAAAATATCTGGATAAACCTTATATCATTGCCTGTGTAAACGGTGTGGCAGCAGAAACATCAGAGGAGGCTCATAAAATTTCCACCACTTTATTCCAGGCATTCATCAATATTGTAAGAAACGACAGAAAACCTTTTGCTCCACCGGTGGATGATATGGATGAAATCTGGTCACCGATGGAAAAATCCATGGTGTTGCAGAAACTGAGATATACTTTTATTGGAGATCAGTCTGAAATTCAGGAAAAGCTTACAGATTTTCAGGAAAGATTCCAGGTAGATGAACTGATGATCAATTCACATATCTACGATCATCAGAAAAGATTGAGATCTTACGAGATTTTCAGAGAGGCGGCTAACTCCTTATCCAAAGCTTAATAAACCATTCATAATTAGTTGGCAGATGCTTATTTTTATGAGTATCTTTGCAAAAATAAAAAGTAAAAATGTCCGATATTAAATTAAATACTATTCCAGAGGCTATTGAAGACCTTAAAAATGGTAAAATAATCATAGTAGTAGATGATGAAGACAGAGAAAATGAAGGTGATTTTCTTTGCGCTGCAGAACTGACAACGCCGGAAATTATCAATTTTATGGCACTTCACGGAAGAGGACTGATCTGTATGCCGCTTCCGGAAAAAAGATGTGATGAACTTGGCCTTGAAGTAATGGTAAGCAGAAGCAGTGATCCTAAAGAAACGGCTTTCACCGTATCAGTAGACCTTTTAGGAAACGGAACATCTACCGGAATTTCTGCAGGAGACAGAGCAAAAACTATTTTAGCACTGATGGATGAGAAATCAAAACCTACAGACTTTATGAGACCTGGTCACATCTTTCCGCTTCGTGCAAGAAAAGGTGGGGTATTGAAAAGAGCCGGACATACTGAAGCTGCCATTGATCTTACACATTTAGCAGGTTTGAAAGAAGGAGGAGTGATCTGTGAGATCATGAATGAAGATGGTACCATGTCCCGTCTGCCTGAACTTCACGCTTTTGCTCAAAAGCATGACATGAAGATTGTTTCTATCGAAGATCTGATCCACTATCAGCTTAAAAAAGGTAATCTGGTAGAAAGACTTGAAGAGAAAAAAGTAAAAACGCATTACGGTGATTTTGATTTTTATGCTTTCAGAGAAACGTCCAATGATCAAATCCACTTTGCATTGACAAAAGGAGCATGGACAGTAGATGAGCCTGTTTTGGTAAGAGTACAGTCTTCAGATTCTTATTTTGATGTATTGACCAGATTAAATAATGGTGAGAAACCGCTATTGGAAAAAGTAACCAATATGGTAAATGAGGCAGGAAAAGGCGCTATTATTTTCATCAACAATGTTTCTAATTCTGAAAATACGTTAAGAAAACTTCAGCAGTTCCTGAACTATCAGGACGGTCAGGAGCAGCATCCTACACTGGCTTACAATTACAGAGATTATGGAATCGGAACGCAGATCCTGAAGAATTTAGGAATCAATAAGTTCAAAGTAATCACTCAAAACCCTAATATCAAACCTCAGGTTGGAGGATATGATGTAGAGGTTACTGAAATGGTGCAATTGTAAAAAATGAACGGGCAGTAGTGAATTATTTTCACAATAAATAACTGTTTGTAATACAAAATATAAGGTTTAGGATTTTTCTAAACCTTTTTATTTTTTAAACGATGACTGAGTCTTTAAAGAAACATATCCGGGAATATATTGATATTTCAGATGAAAAGCTTGAAAAATACTGCAGTGTTTTCATGCTTCGGAAAATAAAGAAAAAAGAATTTCTTTTAAAAGAAGGGGAGATCTGCGAATTTGAAGGATTCGTGGTAAGGGGATGCTTTAAAGTTTTTCATACCCATCATAATGCAGCCGAACAGATATTGTATTTTGGAATTGAAAACTGGTGGATCTCCGATATTGATAGTTTTGTGAATCGTATTCCCTCAAAGCTTAATATTCAGGCGCTTGAGGATGGTGAGATTCTTCTTATTCCCAAAAATGAAAAAGAACAATTATATGCTGAAATGCCGGAGATTGAAAGATTAATGAGGCTTAAGTTTCAAAAATCAATAATAGCATTGCAGCGTAGAATTATTGATAATCTAAGTAAGCCTTCAGATGAACGTTATGTTGAGTTTTTAAAAGATTATCCACAGACAGCACACCGTCTTACCAATATTCAGATTGCGGCCTATCTGGGAGTAACACCGGAATTTATAAGCAGAATCCGGAAGAAAATTGTCAGTAAAAGCTGATGGCTGAAAAATAAAAAGTCCCGAAAGTTTATCTGTAAATGCTTTCGGGACTTTTCTATGTCAGATAAAGATCTATTTTAGTTTAATGTAATTCCGTCAAAATTTCGGAAGCCATTCAGAAAATCTTTTACCATCATCCTTTTTTTACCTTCCAGCTGAAGTTCCAAAGGATAATAGATTCCGTCCTGAGTATAGATTTTAAATTCATTTTTAGAAATATCGAGACTTCCGGCTGGTTTCCCGTGATCAGAAAGTTCAAATTTCCCTCCGAATATTTTTAATCCTTTTTCTTCGTTGTCAATCTTTAAAGTAGTGAATGCTGCAGGATAAGGAGACATTCCCAGAATAAACTGATGAACGGTTTTTGAAGGCTGTTCCCAATTGATTCTTGTATCTTCCTTGAAAATTTTATAAGCGTTTTTAGGATGTTCTACTTGTGGCTGGGGCTTTTCTTCAATGGCATTTTCAGCAAGGCCGTCTAATGTCTTAACAACAAGTCCTGAACCCATTTCCATCAATCTGTCGTGAAGGCTTCCCGCATTTTCATCCGGTAAAATTTCTATTTCCTGCTGAAGAAGAATATTTCCTTCATCAATTTTTTCATTAATAAAGAAAGTAGTGGCTCCTGTTTTTTCTTCTCCATTGATTACTGCGTAATTAATAGGAGCTGCACCTCTGTAATCAGGAAGTAATGAAGCATGAAGGTTGAAGGTTCCCATTTTAGGCATTTCAAAAAGTACCTTAGGCATCATTCTGAACGCTACCACTACAAAGACATCAGCTTCCAGTTTTTTAAGTTCTTCCAGAAACTCTGGATTTCTTAGCTTTTCCGGCTGGAAAACAGGAATATTGTTTTCTTCTGCATAGATTTTTACCGGCGATTGGTTAATTTTCTGTCCTCGTCCGCTTGCTTTATCAGCCACAGTTACTACACCTACTACCTGATGGTGAGATTGATGGATCGCCTCCAGAGAAGTTTTTGCAAACTCAGGAGTCCCTAAAAAAACGACTTTCAATGATTTCATGCTGCAAAGATAAGTTTTTGATCTGAGAGTCGGAAGATATTGGGGTTCGAGGGTAGGAGAGTTTTAGGGTGTGAGAGTTTGAGAGTAGCAGATTTAGGCAGGTTGATCATAATGTTATCATTACTCATTGCTCATGATTCAGCGCATATGTTCTGAAGTTCAGCATTCTTACTTTTCCTGAATCCAATAGAAATATAAGATTTTCCAGGATGTTTTCTTTGGAATGATAGCTGAGCTGGATAGACAGTTCTTCAATAGTAGCCGATTTTTTAGCTAATAAATTAATGATTTGCTGAGAAATATTTTTTCCAAAGATAGACTGCTTATTTTTTTCACAGACAGAACACTGGCCACAGTTTTTTGAATTTTTTTCACCAAAGTAGGCCAGGATAAGTTTCATTTTACAGTAGTCATTATTTTCCACATAAAACTTCATCTCTTCCCATTTCTGAATTTTGTTTCTCTGAATATGTTCAAATAGTTTCCAGTAAGCACTATTTACAGCCCTTTCATCGCGGGGTTTCAGAAATTTAATACTGGCTAGTGCCCCATCTATATATTCAAGATAGTTCTTTTGCTGAAATTCTTTCAGTCGTTCTTTGATCAAAGGAACACTGATGTTGATTTTGTTGCTTAGCTGCTGTTCACTGAACATTACCTTGTGGGTTGTAATCCCTGATATGTTACGGAAAAGAAGCTCTATAAAATAGGCGTCCTTTTGTGGCAGCTGGTCTATCTCATCAGCTTTGATAAACAGCTCGAGTGAAGACAGGCTTTTGTAATCATTATAGTAGACAATTTCCTGGTTGTGCAGAAAATTGAGTACATTGTTGATCTTGGCTTTCGACAGTTTGGTGAAATTCTGTATACTAAGATTATTCAGTTGAAATGTTTTTTCCGGAAGCTCAAATTCTGCTACCTGAAAAATAGAGTAGAGGTAGCTAATGATCTTCAAAAACTCAGCTTTGTTTGGGGTCTGATTTTTTAAAACCTGATCAAAATTAAGAAGTTCCTGTTTATTCCAGAGCATGAAAGCAAAACTGTCTTTTCCGTCTCTTCCTGCCCTTCCGATCTCCTGATAATAATTTTCCAGAGACGCAGCAGGGGAATAGTGAATGACAAAACGAACATTGTCTTTATCGATGCCCATTCCAAAGGCATTGGTAGAAACAAGAACATGATTATCGCTGTTATTCCAAAGATTCTGTCTTGCATTCTTTTCTTTGGTTGTCAGGCCGGCATGAAAATAATCCACATTTTTCAGTTGATTTTTCTTCAGAAATTCTGCCAGCAATTCTGCCTCTTTTCTTGTTCTTACATACACAATTCCGGAGTCATTGCTGTATTTTAAAATATCAAAAACACGCTGAAATTTATCAGCTACTTCATCGGTAAAAATTTTAATATTCTCTCTTTTGAAACTTTTTTGAAAAACAAAAGGATTTTTCAGTTCCAGTTTATTTTTGATTTCTTCAAGCACTTTTGGCGTTGCTGTTGCTGTTAAAGCAAGACAGGGAATTTCAGGATTATTACTTCTGAATCCTTTTATATTCTGATAGCTGGGTCTGAAATCCTGACCCCATTCTGAAATACAGTGCGCTTCATCAACTGCAATGAATGACAGCTGAATTTCCTCCATGTTTTGAATAAACTGAGTATTGGTAAGTCTCTCAGGAGAAACATAGAGTAGTTTGGTAAGTCCTTCCTTGCAGCGGCCGTAGATGGTTTCGGCATCGTATTCATCCAGTTCAGATGAAAGATATTCTGCTTCTATCCCACGTGATTTAAGCTGATTGACCTGATCTTTCATCAATGCAAGCAATGGAGACACAACAAGGCATGTTCCTTCTTTCAATAAGGCGGGTAATTGATAACATAAAGATTTTCCTGCTCCTGTGGGTAACAGAACCAAGGTATCTTTTTCGTTGATGACAGCATTGATAATTTCTTCCTGAGAATCTCTGAAGTCGTTATAACCCCAGAAATACTTAAGAATATCATATTTTAGCTTTTGAAAATCCTGCGGAGAAATCATGTTGTAAAAATAAGGAAAGAATTAGGACAAAAAAAGTCACGCAGGGCGTGACTTTTATATGATATATCAATACATTTATTATTTAGCTTCGAAGTATACTCTTCTGTTGGCTCTGTTTTTCCATTCAGGGCACTTCGTAGCCGGTTCACATTCAGGATATTTAAGGTCTTTTTCACCTTTTCCTACTGCCTGTAGTTTACCTGTTTGAACACCGTTTTTGATCAGATAGTTCTTAACGTTGTTTGCTCTTCTTTCAGATAGTTTCTGGTTGTACGCATCAGTACCTCTTGTATCTGTAGCTCCGATTACATTGTAAGAACCATTTGAAGAATTAATATAGTTTACTGCATTATTTAAAATTGGAGTATTTGAAGGTAAAATTCTGTCAGAATTCAGATCAAACTCAATTCCTTCCAATTTAGTTTCTGTTTCTACTACAGGTCCTGTTGTTGCTACAGGGCATCCGTTGTTTTCAACAGGTCCAGGAACAGTTACACACTTATCGTAAAGGTCAATTACACCGTCTAAGTCAGTATCAAGCGCAACTCCGGCACCGTCCACTCTTGCCCCTGCAGGAGTATCAAGCTGTCTGTCCCAATCGTCGCATACCCCGTCGTTATCAGCATCACCTTTTTTACATACTTCAATATCCTGGTTTTTGTTAGCCAGCACATCAAGTTTATAATAGATTTCCTGAAGCGGATCATGCCACATTAAGTGAGATTCGTGTTTTCCAAGTTTAACAGAAAGACCTAAAGTAGCATTGAAGAAATTGTCTGAAACCTGCTCAGAACGCTTGTTGATAGCGCTGTATTTATCACCTCCACCATCAAATTCATCATCACCGGTTACCACATACATTAATCTACCTTCAATATCGATTCTTCTGTTTACCTTGAACTTCAGACCTGTACCAGCCTGCATAAACATAGAACCTAATTCGAAAGGTTTGATTTCTGTCATCAATCTCTGTCTGTTGCTTCCGTCTTTCTGGTATGCTCTGTACGCAATAGTACCGATACCTGCATATCCGTGAAGTGCCCATCTGTAAGGAGAATGGTTGTCAACTCTTCTCAACAGGTTGGAAAAGTTAATATCTCCTAAGATAGAGATTGCGTCATACTGAGTTCTTGCTCCTACTGCTGCTGCATCAGGTGCAGAATTTTTAGTATTGAACCATCCTTGTCTGGTTTCACCTCTGTCATATTGTAAATTGATCCCAAAAGCATGGGTAATTGCTTTATCAATACTTACATACGCTGAGTATCCAAAAAGGTTTTTACCGTTACCATTTTTGATCGAGGTTAAATCTGCTGACTGAAGAAGTGGAACACCTACCCCAGCAGAAATAGACCAATCATTAAATCTTTTAGATTGATTGGTGAATGGGGAAACATTAGCAGATCCCGAAGAAAATGTATTAGGATATTCTCCTTTTGAAACTGCCGTTGAGTCTTGTGCATACGTGGCAGAAGGAATTGCCAAAGCTAATGCAACAATTGCTAAACTTAATTTCATAGTGTTATTTTTTTAAGTTAAGTTATTTAAATGATTTTTTTTACGTTAAAAAGTGATTTTGGGTTGGTTTTCTTTTCAAAGACAAACTTGCTGATTTCTAATGTGTTTTATACAGTTGTCCTGAAAATAATGATAAAGGTATGTAAAAAAATTCGTAGTAGAAAAAAAATAAACCGAAAAGAGCAATTCTTTTCGGTTTATGAAGTATTTGGAAATTATTTCTTCTTTTTCTTAGCAGGAACTTTTTTTACTGCTTTTTTTACAGGAGCATCTTCATAGTCTTTCTTTTTAATAGAATCCCATTCTGAACTTTCTATAAATCTTACAGTAACTTTTCTATCCGCCATTCTTTCAGCATCTGAAGCTGATGCAGGAATAGTAGCTTCAGCAGAACCTACTCCTCTTGACTTCAGTACATTTTCATTGATGCCTCTGCTTTCCAGAGCACCTACTACAGCGGCTGCTCTTTCTTTAGACAGTCTAAGGTTGTATGCTGCATTTCCTTTGATATCTGTATGTCCTGTTAACAGGTAATTACCTCCGTTTTCTTTAATAATTGAAGCAGCCAGATCCAGTTTTTCGTTAGATTCAGGTCTGATGGTTGCTTTATTAAAATTGAAGTAAATATCTTTAAGGGTTTTTTCTACTTCTACAGCGGTTTCCTTATTATCTTTTTTAGCAATAGGGCATCCGTTGTTTTCAACAGGTCCGGGAACGGTTACACACTTATCGTAAAGGTCAATTACACCGTCTAAGTCTGTATCAAGTGCAACTCCGGCACCGTCCACTCTTGCACCTGCAGGAGTATCAAGCTGTCTGTCCCAGTCGTCGCATACCCCATCGTTATCAGCATCTCCTTTTTTACATACTTCAATATCCTGATTTTTATTAGCCAGTACATCAAGTTTATAATAGATTTCCTGAAGTGGGTCATGCCACATTACATGAGACTCGTGCTTCCCTAATTTGAAAGAAAGACCTAGAGTAGCATTGAAGAAGTTGTCTGAAACCTGTTCAGAACGCTTGTTGATAGCACTGTAAGCATCACCGCCTCCGTCGAATTCATCATCACCGGTTACCACGTACATTAATCTACCTTCAATATCAATTCTTCTGTTGACTTTAAATTTAAGACCTGTACCAGCCTGGAAGAACATAGAACCTAATTCGAAAGGTTTGATTTCAGTCATTAATGTCTGTCTGTTACTTCCGTCTTTCTGGTATGCTCTGTATGCAATGGTACCAATACCTGCATATCCGTGAAGCGCCCATCTGTAAGGAGAGTGGTTATCAACTCTTCTTAATAAGTTTGAAAAGTTAATGTCTCCTAAGATAGAGATTGCGTCATACTGAGTTCTTGCTCCTACTGCTGCTGCATCTGGTGCTGCATTTTTAGTATTGAACCATCCTTGTCTGGTTTCGCCTCTGTCATACTGTAAATTGATCCCAAAAGCATGGGTAATCGCTTTATCAATACTTACATACGCTGAATAACCAAAAAGGTTTTTACCATTACCATTTTTGATAGAGGTCAAATCTGCTGACTGAAGAAGTGGAACACCTGCTCCTACAGAAATAGACCAATCATTAAATCTCTTGGATTTGTTTGTAAATGGTGTAACATTGGCAGATCCTGAAGAAAATGTATTAGGGTATTTTCCGTTTGAATCTGCAGTTGAGTCTTGAGCATACGTGGCAGAAGGAATTGCCAAAGCTAATGCTACAATTGCTAAACTTAATTTCATCGTGTATTATTATTTGATTTCTTTTTTTGAAAAAGAAAATTTTAAGTTTGTTAAATTATTTTACTGGACAACCGTTATTTTCAGCAGGTCCGGGAACAGTTACGCATTTATCGTAAAGGTCAATAACACCATCAAGATCCATATCCAAAGCAACACCAGCACCATCTACTCTTGCTCCTGCAGGAGTATCAAGCTGTCTGTCCCAGTCATCGCATACTCCATCATTGTCTGCATCACCTTTTTCGCAAACCACAAGATCGGTACTTGCGTTTTCAAGAACACTTGTTCTGTAATAAGCTTCCTGAAGCGGGTCATGCCATGCCAGGTGAGACTGATGCTTTCCTAGTTTGAAAGATAATCCTAAACTTACTGTCCAGGCGTTATCAGATCTTCTCGAATTTAGCATGTTATATTTTGAACCTGGAGTGGAAGGATCATAATCGTTAGGATCTGCCCATCCGCCACCATCGAATTCATCATCACCACTGATGATGTACATGGTTCTTGCCTCAACGTCAATAAGTTTTGAAACATTGTATTTTATTCCCACACCTCCCTGATAGAAGATAGAGTTGATATCAATGTCCTGTTTGATGAACAAAGGCGTTCTTCTTGGAGTAGTGCTCCATCTGAATTCGTCATTATCATGCAGTGAAGTTCTGAATCCCTGAAGTCCAATACCCATATATCCATGGAAAGCCCATCTGTATGGAGAGTGGTTGTCTACTCTTCTGAATAAGTTCGAGAAGTTGATATCCCCTAATAAAGAGATGTTGTCAAACTGTGTTGTTGCAGTAGCTACTCCTGATTTTACACCTGCAGCACCGGGAAGCTGGGCTGTCTGTTTCGTTTCTCCTCTCATATACATAAGGCTTAGCCCAAATGCATGTGTGATTTGTTTGTCCACGCTTACGTAAGCATTGTAACCCCAATTGGTCTTATCCTTGCGGATAGATTTTAAATCGGAGTGTACCATAAATGCAGGACCTCCTCCGACAGAAATAGACCAGTCTCTGAAAAGTCTGGATTTATTGTCAAAAGGCTTTACATTAGCGGAACCTGAGGAGAATGTATTAGGATACTCTGTGGAAGAGTTTACTGTAGTGCCGCTGTTCTGTGCGAAAGCTGCAATCGGCAATGACGTAGCCAATAATAATAAACCTAATTTCATACAATATGTTTTATGTTTTAAATAAAATCTTTTAATAATATTCTGGAAAAATCCCTTTCAAAAAGATGTTTTTTATGAGGGATTTCTAATCTTTCTGATTTAAAATTTAACTCATTATATTTAATGATATCAATGTCTATAATCCTGTCTTTATAACCTCCGGATACTTTTGAATCATTAATTCTTCCCATCTCAACTTCTATATTCTTAATACAATCAAGCAGTTGAATTGGTGAAAGATGTGTAAATATTATTGCTGCAATATTACAAAAAATATTGGAACTGACAAATTCTACAGGGGCAGACATTAAATATTCGCTGGTTTGTGAAATGTTATTTCCGGCTTCATTGATCTTTTTTAATGCAAGCTCTATATTTTTTTTTTGCTCTCCTAAGTTACTTCCCAGTAACAAAACGACCTTATGCTGCGACATATTAGAAAATTGATTGATTTATGAGAAGTTTCTTCAAAAATGTTTTGGCAAATATAGTTGCAATTATCATACTTTGCGCTCTATTTTTCATTTTTTTCATCATGATGCTCGTGTTTAGCGCGATGGGGAATGATAAGTCGGTGGCGGTGAAAAAGAACTCAGTTCTTACGATTAATTTAAAGACCAGTATAATCGATAGTCCTACGGAAGAAGAGATGGGATTATTTGGTATGGGCGCCCAAAATAAAAGTATCCTTATATATGATGCTTTAGAGGCGATCAATAAAGCAAAAACTGATGATAATATTAAAGGAATCAGTATAGAAGCTGATGATTTATCTGCAGGACTTACTCAGATTGATGATCTTAGAAATGCTATTGAAGATTTCAAGAAAAGCGGAAAGTTTGTATATGCATATGGGAACGGAGTATCACAGTCTGCTTATTATTTGGGGTCTGTTGCGGATAAATATTATCTGCATCCGGCAGGAATGGTAGACTTAAAAGGTCTTTCTACAGAGGTCGCTTTCTTCAAGGATTTTGCAGATAAATACGGGGTTGGAATTGAAGTAATCCGTCACGGTAAATTCAAGTCTGCGGTAGAACCTTTTTTAAGAAATGATATTTCCCCTGAAAATAAAGAACAGTTAAGTACGCTCTTGAATGATCTGTGGAAAAACACTTCCAGTAAAATGGCTGCTTCAAGAAAAATTGATACTGCTCAGTTCAGAATGATTACAGACAGCTTATATGGAATGATTCCCGAGCAAAGCTTAAAATATAAACTTGCGGATAAACTGCTCCAGAAATCAGAATACGAAGATCTTCTTAAGGCGAAGCTCAATGTGAAAGATAAAGAAAAGCTGAACAAGATTTCTTTAACAAGTTATATCAATTCTTATGAGAATGAGGATAAATCCGGTGAAAAGATTGCAGTATTGTATGCTTCAGGATCTATTAATAGTGGAGATGAATACAATGATATTCATTCTGAGAAATATGTGAAGTATATCAAAAAGCTTCAGGAGGATGATAAAGTGAAAGCTGTTGTTTTCAGAATCAACTCTCCGGGAGGAAGTGCTAATGCTTCAGATGAAATCTTATTTGAATTACAGCAGCTGAAAAAGAAAAAACCACTGATCGTTTCTTTTGGAGACTATGCAGCATCAGGAGGATATTATGTAGCCATGGCAGCGGATAAAATTTATTCAGAGCCTAATACACTTACCGGTTCTATCGGAGTGTTTGGAGTGATGCCTTACTATAAAGATATTGCCGCTAAAAACGGAATCCGTGCAGATATTGTTTCTACTAATGCCAACTCGATGTATTATTCCGGATTAAACGGTGTAACCCCTTATGGAGTAAATATGATGACAAGAAGTGTAGAAGGTACCTATAAAAGATTTGTACATTTTGTAACTCAGAACAGAAAGAAAACTTTTGAGCAGATTGATAATGTAGGAGGCGGTAGAGTATGGAGCGGAGTTCGTGCAAAAGAAATAGGATTGGTAGATGAATTGGGTACTCTAACAGATGCTGTGAAGTTTGCCGCACAGAAAGCAGGATTAAAATCTTATCACGTAGAGGCTTTCCCTAAGAGAATGACTCCTTTTGAACAAATCTTCAAAGACCTGAATGAAGAGGACGTTTCTGCCAGAATTATCAAGAACAAGATTGGTAAATCCAACTATGAGATTTTACAGCAAATCACAGACAAAAAACTACAGTCTGAGGTAAAAATGGAAATGCCTTATCAGATTAGAATCAACAACTAACTAAATTTTATATTGTATACAAAAATCCCGGACCTGAAATTTCAGATCCGGGATTTTATTTTTTATCAGCGTTATTATCAGCTTTTCTTTGTTGCCATTCCATAAATCCAGAGAATGATTAAAGCGCCTCCGATTGAGAGAATCCAGCTTCTCGGATTCCAGAATGAAGTGACATCTCCCCAGTGTAAAACGTAAACTCCTATAGCTCCTCCTACAAATGCTCCCAGAATTCCAAGGATGATAGTGATAAGCCATCCTCCTCCCTGACTTCCAGGCATGATCATTTTAGCGATAGCACCTGCAATAAGACCGAATAAGATCCATGTAATAATTCCCATAGTTGCAAATTTTTTTATTGTTAATATTTAAAAATGATTGTTTGCTAATATAAGGGAAAACATGATATAAATCATCTTTTCTTGAAGAATGAGTCTACAAATTCCGTACCATTAAAAAGTTGTAAATCCTGCATTTTTTCGCCTACACCAATATACTTCACCGGAATCTGGAACTGATCGGAGATTCCGATAACAACACCTCCTTTGGCGGTTCCGTCCAGTTTGGTTACTGCTAAAGCATTTACTTCCGTTGCCGCTGTAAACTGCTTGGCCTGTTCAAAAGCATTCTGCCCTGTAGAACCGTCAAGTACCAATAGGATCTCATGAGGTGCATCCGGAATAACTTTCTGCATTACTCTTTTGATCTTGGATAATTCGTTCATCAGGTTGATCTTGTTGTGAAGTCTTCCTGCAGTATCGATGATGACAACATCTGCATTTTGAGCTACAGCACTTTGTACCGTATCAAAAGCTACAGAGGCTGGATCTGATCCCATTTCCTGTTTTATGATAGGAACACCCACTCTTTCGCTCCAGATAACAAGCTGGTCAACGGCAGCGGCTCTAAAGGTATCCGCAGCTCCAAGAACTACTTTTTTACCTTCCGATTTGAACTGGTGAGCCAGTTTTCCGATGGTTGTTGTTTTTCCCACTCCGTTTACTCCTACCACCATGATGACATAAGGCTTCTTGGAAGTATCAATATTTCCTGTACCGGCATGTGGATTCTCAAGCAATAATCCTGAGATTTCATCACGAAGAATTTTATCCAGTTCATTTACCCCAACATATTTATCTCTGGCAACACGTTCTTCTATTCTTTCAATGATTTTGATAGTGGTAGAGGCACCTACATCGGAAGCAATCAGGACTTCTTCAAGATCATCCAGAACTTCATCATCTACTTTGCTTTTACCGACTACGGCTTTCGTCATTTTTTCAAAGAATCCCTGGCTGGATTTTTCCAATCCTTTATCTAAGGTTTCTTTTTCTTCCTTTTTGAAAATATTTTTAAACCAACTCATAGTTTTAGTTTATTCTTATTTATTTTTAATCACTGCTGTAGCTTCTACTTCTATAAGCACATCATCTCTGAAAAGCTTGCTCACTTCCACAAGGCTGCTTACGGGAGGATTCTGAAGATTAATATACAAATCCCTTACTTTTCTGAAATCAGGTGTTTTTTTGATGTCTTTGGTATAGATTACCAGTTTGATAATATCTTTGCCTGTACCTTCATATTCTTTCAGGATGTTTTCAATATTTTTGAAAACCTGCTGGGTCTGCTCTTCAAAAGTATTTCCCATAAGATTACCCTCAGAATCCAGAGGAACCTGTCCGGATAATAAAATCATTTTTGAATTTCCACAGTCAATGCTTACCGACTGGGATAATCCTTTTATATTGAAAACTTTCGGCGAACTTTTATATTCTACGGGGTTCATTGTTTTCTGACTGAATGAAAATAGAAAAGTTGCCGTGCAGGCCAGAACAAGTATCTTTTTCATACTTTACTGATTAATAATCTGGTGAGCAAAGATAACAAAAAAACTACCCAAAACAGGAGTTGTTTTTTTATATGTAAACAAAGTCTTTATTATTTTTATTTCCTGATGTTCATTATCAACGGTTTTATTACCGTCTTCTAAAGAAAACTGATTATCATTATAATTCAAACTCATCTGCCATACGTGCAATATTAAATCCTTTTTCCAGTACCTCTTTACTTTGTCTGCTCTCCGGATTTAAAATTTTATTGGTATGATTAAAGTGGATAAAGAAAATTCTTTTTTTATATTCCGGTGACAGGCTTTTAAACAGTTCCATACTCTCCACTACAAATGGGTGCGGGATATCTTCAATATTTCTGTAGCCTATTTCTTCCGAATCATAAAATGTACCGTCCAGAAATGCATAATCTACTGTTTTTATCAGATCTGCAATATTGTATTTCCACTTATTCCATTTATCTATATCCGGAATGAATAATGCCTTTTTATGAGGGCCTTTAATGATGAAACCAACGGTTTCCGAATATTCATCACGATGGGGAACCTGTATAGGAGTAACCTCTAGATGGGAGTTCACCATTATTGGTGTTTCATTCTGCATTTCATAAGGAACAATATTATTCAAACGGATCAGCTGAGACCATGGGCCATTGTTTTCAAAGAACTTTTTAAGCCGCGGCATGGTATATACAGGAATAGCACTGGAGTTTATTCCTTCTTTCCCTAAGAACATAAGACCTGTATAATGTCCGATATGGGCGTGGGTAATAAAAATCCCGTCCGGTACTTTCTTTTTCTGATCTGATGAATGCTCCATCAGTAATTCTACCTGTCTGGTAAAATCCGGGCTGGCATCGAAGATGTAGTTTTTCTGCAGTGTTTCATCAATGACTCCCAGAGAAGTTACTTTCCTGTTTTCCTGTGGATATTTCCAGAGGTCCATACAACATTCTTTACGGCATCCGATCTGAGGAGAGCCGGCATCCTGTACATTTCCTAAAATAATAATTTTTACATTCTCCTGAGAACTGATTTTCTTGTGAGTAATTTGAGAATGGTAAGGAGACCCCGTAAACAGTATCGTGGAAAATAAAATAAAGAATTGTCTCATAACGTGTTTTTTATGAAACGAATATAACAAAAAAACTACTCAAAAAAATGAGTAGTTTTTTATATTGTAAACAAAGTACTGATTATTTTTTTAAATAACCATCTACTTCATCAGCATTCATTACTTTTTCTTCGAAAACGTAAGCTCCTGATTTAGAAGACTTAACCATTTTCACCACTTTAGTCATCTTCTTAGACTGACCGCTTTGTAGGGTTGCTACTACTTTCTTTGCCATGGTAAGTTATTATTTATAAATTACTTAATTTCTTTGTGAAGGGTAGATCTCTTAAGAACAGGATTGTATTTTTTCAATTCCAATCTTTCTGTAGTGTTCTTTTTATTTTTTGTAGAAATGTATCTAGACATTCCTGGCATACCACTTTCTTTGTGCTCTGTACATTCAAGAATTACTTGAACTCTATTTCCTTTTTTTGCCATGATTTATTAATTCTTTTTAATCAATCCGTTTCTAGTAGCTCTTTCAATAGCTTCCTCGATTCCAATCTTGTTAATCACTCTCAATCCATGAGCTGATACTTTCAGTGTAACGTGCTTATCTTGCTCCGGAAGGTAAAACTTCTTCTCTAATAAGTTAATTTCAAAACGACGCTTCGTTTTGTTATTAGCGTGAGAAACGTTGTTACCAACCATTGCACGCTTTCCTGTTATTTGGCAAATTCTTGACATATCTCGATGTTCTTATTTGTATAATATTTGAGAGTGCAAAATAACGAAGAATTTTTTAGATAGACAAATCTTTTGGAAAATATTTGCAAATAAGTGGCTGATTAATAATATTGAATTTTTAAAATAGTAGAATCCTTGGGATACAGCAGATAATCAGTGCTGATATATTTCATACAGCCTTTTTTTAACATCAATAATTTAATATTCTATCTTTGTTTTTAATTAATCTAAATAAAAATAGATATGAAAAAGATTTATATTTTATGGTCTATGTTGCCAGTCGGCATCATGGCTCAGAACTTTACCGAGGTGCAGACAAGCATGAATAACTTTTATTATTCTGCAGCTGATATTGCGGATATAGACAACAACGGTACACTGGATATCGTGCTCAACGGAGCGATAGATTCTGATGGGGACGGAAATGTGGACAGCACCTATAATGAAGTATATCAGAATAATGGGACAACCTTATTGCCGTTTGTAGGATTGGGAGCAGATGTAACGCATCTTGGAGATATTAAATTCATTGATTTTAATAATGACGGGCTGATGGATATTATTTCTGCAGGACTCAGTTATATGGATGTTGTTAATTATAAACAATACCGGTTCAAGAATACCGGGACAGGATTTGTAAAAGAAGCAGAATTACCAGGTAAAATTTACGGATCTCTTGAAGTTTTTGATTTTAACCATGACGGGAAACTTGATTATGCTATTAATGGAACTCAATACGCTCACGGAGGAGGTTTTGGAAATAGCCTGGATTATTATAAAAACACGGGGGCAGGTTTTGATCTTACGGAAAATTGGGTAGACGGAACCCAGAGTGGAAGTTTTAAAGTAGTAGACCTTAACAATGACAATCTTCTTGATCTTGTGATTATCGGATCAGATATCAATGGTGATGCGGTATCCAAAGTATATATGAACCAGGCTGGAGTTCTTGTTCCTACACAGGATCTTGCGCCTGTAGCAGTGGGGAAGATAGATTTTGCAGACTTTAATGCTGATGGTTTTCAGGATATAGTGGTGATTGGAAGAGATGGTAATGATGATGCCTATTCTGCTGTTTTAATGAATGATGGTACCGGAGCATTAACTCCTCAGATAATCCCCGTAGGCGATATTTCAGATGTTGCACTAAGTGTCGGAGATTTAAATAATGACGGCTATTACGATTTTATTATTTCAGGAAATGAGAATTACACCGCTGTTGTGAAAACCTATATCTATGATGTTTCCAATCATACATTTAATGAAGGAACTATAACGGGGATTACTAAACTGGGAGGTCCGGGGCTGGTTCAGCTTTTTGATTGTAATAATGATCATCATCCGGATATCTTATTGGGAGGATTCGACTGGGCTGCTTCCGATCTGCCGTCCCTGACTAAAGTTTTTAAAAATAATTCTACAGCAACAAACGCAAAACCTGCAGCACCAACGCATCTGAATCTGACTAAAAACGGAAACCGTTTCAATTTTACATGGAGTGGTGCTTCTGATGATAAAACTCCGGTGAATGCATTGCGTTATGAAATTACCGTAGGATCTACACAGGGAGTTCATGATATTGCAAAATACATAGTGACAACACCATCATGGTTCCTTGAGCTTGATCCGTCCCTTCAAAATGTATACTGGAGTGTGAAATCAATTGATGCTGCAAAAGTATATTCTGAAGCTTCTCCACCAAGTGTGTTGGGAACGGCTGAAGTCAAATCTGAAAGGCAGCTTGTTATTTATCCAAATCCTGTATCAGAAAAAGTGTATATAAAAGGAGAAAAAGTTTCAGAAGCCGAAATGTATTCAATGGATGGAAGAAAGCTTAATATCAGTGTCAATGGAGATCAGTCTATTGATGTTTCTCATCTGCCTAAAGGGGTATATTTATTACAACTGAAGATAAAAAACGAAATAACCACCAGAAAACTTACGATTAAATAATTGAATCAATTCAATCTTCTATCAATGAGAAAAGCCAGACGTCCAGCTGGCTTTTCTCTTTTTTATGGAACAAAAATCTGCGTGATCTGCAGAGTTTGCAAGTGTGCTATTTTCTCGCTGATTGTGCAGATTACACTGATTGTGTTATTTGTATAAAGATTCCTGTAATTTGTGCTTAAAAACTAAGCTTTCTTTTTTTTCTTTTTGAACCATTCAATCAGATAGTAGAACAATAAAAATCCCAGTGCAAATATGGAAAACCTTGAAAGAAGGTCACCTGCTCTGGTGTAAAACGTCATAGTGTCATACAGATTTACTTTCGCAAATAAAGCGGTTTGGTCACCATAGAAAGTGTCAGCGGTTATCTCACCTTTAGCATTGATATGTGCAGAAATTCCACTGTTGGCCGCACGGGCAATTTCTCTTCTGGTTTCAATAGCTCTCAGTTTAGCATAAGATAAAAGCTGTTTGTGCCCTTCTGTAACGCCCCACCAGGAGTCATTGGTCATGATACCTAAGAAATTAGCTCCTTTTTTTACATAGTCTGTTACAAATTCACCATAAATACTTTCATAACAAATGATAGGGGCTAGCTTTCCTCTGTTATAAGGGTTTGAGAAAGCAACTCTTTCTTTATCTGTTCCTAAAGAAGCTACAGTTCCTCCCAAGTTAAGCATGGCATCTCCCAGCAATGGTTTTAAAACATTCATATAAGGAAATATTTCAACACCAGGGACTAATTTTCCTTTGTGATAAGCCTGAACTTTTTGATTAGGAACCAATTGAATGGCAGTATTATAACTGCTTACCCAAACTCCGCTGTTGATCTGATATGCTTCTTTAGGCAAGTCAGCAGGATTATAAAAAAAACGGTGTGAAGAAATTCCTGTGGCAAAAACAGATCCTGGGTGACTGGATAAAAATCCTTTAATATTGTTGAGAAGTAAACTCTTTTCAAAAGCGGTTTCTGAAATAGATCCTCTTCCCGGAAGAGCTGTTTCCGGTGCTATATAATAATCAATTTTACCTGTTGAGTTTTTTTCGGCAAGTGCTAATAAATCCTGTTCTATGGTAAGACTGTCTTTCGAATATTTTTCAGCATAAGGGTCAAGATCAGGCTGCAGCATCAAAACATTTACCTGTCCTATGGGTTTTTCATCAAAATTGTTGTATTTGATGACTGAAATAATCATTGGCAGAACAATTAAAGCCGCAACAATAGCTGAGTTTTTGATAAGATCTTTTCGCTTTCTTCCTGCTTCCCATGTTCTTACGGTGTAAAAAATAAGAACATTAATGACAAGAATCCAGAAACTTCCTCCGGTTGCTCCTAAAGTATCATACCATTGGATCAGTTTGGGGTAATCTGAAAATACATTCCCAAGGTTCAGCCAGGGCCACGTCAATTCCCATCCCAAATGAAATTTTTCAAAACTCATCCAGATGGCGATCAAGAATCCTAATCCCCAATAGGTTCCCTGTGCGTTTTTGTACCAGTGATAACATTGGAATACCAGTGAATATAAAAGAGAATTGACCAGTACCGGGAATATAACAGCCATCAGAGAGTGGCTTCCGTCAGGGTTTTTTGAGCCATACAGCCATCCTGTAGTAACTACGTTCCAGATCACAAAACATAGATAAGACAATCCGAAGACCGCCCAGCTTTTCCTTTTATAATCTGAAAATTTTGAAATTCCATGCTCCATCATGAGAAGAGGAACAAGAGCGAAAAATATAAAAAACGGAACCCCATAAGTTGGCCATGAAACCGACAGCAGCATTGCTGAAATAAGTGTAAGTAGAACGTATTTCATTAAATTATTTTAATACACAAATTTAATGTTTTTGAAATGAATATATTAGCAGTTCGATGTTAAAGAAAATTTATAAAATCATTATTGTTCCGTATACTCTGTTTTTGCTCTATCTGATGTTTTTAGGAATGGGCAGATTTCAGTATGAGGAAAATCTCATTACGGTAGAACCTTTTTTTTCTACGATTAAATTTATCCAGGGCCCCAGTAAGACGATAGATATTGTGACAATTGTTTTGGGAAATATAATGATGTTTATTCCTTTTGGATTTTTGGGCTGGATTATTCCCGAACTGAAACAACTGAAACCTCTGATGTTTGGCTTTATCTCATGTATTGTTATTGTGGAAGCACTTCAGTATTTTACAAGAATGGGAATATTTGAGGTAGACGATATCATCCTGAATACTTTTGGAGTGTATCTTGGGTGGCAGTTTTGCAGAATGATTGAAAAAAGATTTAATTATTAAGTTCCCTGGCGCGTTTTTCGGCGTTCAGAATTCCTTGTTTCAGAATTTCTTTGAAACTGTTTTCTTCAAACGTTTTTAAAGCAGCTTCAGTAGTTCCGCCTTTGGATGCAACATCTTTAATCAGCTCTTCAAGATTCTTTTCTGAATTATTGATCAGATGATAAGCTCCCAGCATAGTCTGTTTTACAAAAAGTTTGGAAAGATTTTCTTCAATTCCCATTTCAATACCTGCTTTAATCATTGCATCGATAATATAATAGAAATAAGCAGGTCCGCTTCCTGAAAGAGCTGTTACACCATCCAGCAGTTCTTCGTTTTCCAGATAAACAGATCTTCCGGTGCTGTTCAATAATCTTTCAATATTGATTAACTGGCTGAAAGAAATGCCATTGGCTGCAGTATAGCCTGTGATTCCCATTCCCAGAAGGGTAGGAGAGTTGGGCATTGCTCTTACAACAAGCGGATGATTCAGTAATCTTTGGATTTTTTCAATATTGATTCCTGCCATGATGGATAAAACCATCTGGTTTTCTTTGAAAGTAAATTGAATATTTTGAGCCACCGTTTGAAAATCCTGAGGCTTTACAGAGATGATAATCAGGTCAGCATCGATGTCTTTTACTTCTTCAAAGGTGGAAATTTTAGATTTGGGAAACTCTTCAGCTATTTTGGAGAATTTTTCCTGACTTCTGATAATAAGGTGAAGATGTTCAGGTTTGATCAGTTCGTATTTTAAAAATGATTTTGAGAAAGAAAGGCCCATATTTCCGGCTCCAAGAATAGCTATTTTCATCGCAAATTGTAATTTTTAAGCTAAAATAATGATTTTCCGGAGACTAGATATGAATTGATTCTGAATTAATTTTGTTGGGTAATCGAAAAGGCGCAATGATTTTGAATAATATTCCGTTTTTAAGCGCGAGAAAATCGGAGATTTTCAGCAAGGGTGAGAATGAAATAAGATAAGGTTAATCCTTTTATAGCACAAAGATCGAACAGCATTGAATTTTATCGAAGATAAAATCCCTGCGCCTTAAAATAATAACAAAGAAAATAAAAGATCCTTGCGGCTTTGCGTTTATCCAACACTTACGGATAATATTTTATAAAAAAGACTGAATTCATATGAATCAGCCTTTGTCTATTTTTAGTTTAAATAATATTCACTTCCCGTTCAAGCTCTATCCCGAATTTTTCCTTTACAGAATTGATAATTTCAGTAGAGAAATCAAAAATTTCTTTTCCGGTAGCAGTTCCTGTAGCATTGATGATCACCAGAGATTGTAATTTGTGTGAAGCCACATTCCCTATTTGTTTTCCTTTCCATCCACATTGTTCAATCAGCCATCCGGCAGGAACTTTTACCCTATTTCCGTTCGGATACCCCTGAATGTTTTCAAACTGCTGTTTTAACGCTTCAAACTGAGCTAAAGGAATGGTTGGGTTCTTGAAAAAACTTCCCGCATTTCCGATTTCTTTAGGATCAGGTAATTTGCTTTGTCGTATATTGATCACTGCCCTGGAAACATCCTGAATGGTAGGATTTTCAATGCCAAGATTTTCAAGTTCAGATTGGATAGCTCCATATTCTGTCTTGATATGGTGATCTTTTTGAGTCAGTTTAAAAGTAACTTCCAGAATAACATATCTGCCTTTTCCTTCCTGTTTGAAAATAGAATCCCTGTACCCGAATCTGCATTGTTCAAGATTAAATGTTCTCAGTTCAAAACTTTCTAAATCCAAAACCTCACAGCTTACAAAAATGTCTTTAATTTCGGTTCCGTAAGCCCCGATATTCTGCATGGGAGAAGTTCCTACATTTCCAGGAATTAAAGAAAGATTTTCAAGACCACCATAATTTTTTTGCAGGCAGTACATCACAAATTCATGCCAGTTTTCACCTGCTTTTGCGGTTACCCACACTTCGTTTTCATGGATGCTCTCTTCAGAAATTCCTTTTAAATTAAGTCTGATGGCAAGGCCGTCAAAATCTTTGGTAAGAAGAATGTTGCTTCCTCCTCCTAAAAAAAGAAGCTGAAGAGATTGGGTTTCCGCGAAAGTGAGCGCTTCTTTTAACTCATCAATGGTATTGACTTCAGTAAAATATCGGGCTTTGGCTTCAACACCGAATGTGTTATAAGGCTTTAGTGAAAAATTTTCTTGCATGTTTTATTGGTATTCTTTGGGAAGAATCTTGTCTAGTTGTTTTTTAAGTTGCTGTAACTGCTCGTAATGTAAAGTGTCTGCATAAGCATTCACATAGATATGAGATTTTTTGGGAGTCCGGATCTGGAAGGTTTCATCTGTTCCGCCTACAGACTGCTGGCTGGGAGAGCTTTTGATATGGTCAAGATCTGTAATATGGACGGATGATACCAGCTTTTTCCAAATTTGCGGATGGATGGCAGATGCCCATGATTTATGGGTTTTACGGGCTGTCACTCCTTTTTCTGCAAAAACAGAATCTTTTGTGGCTTTGATAATCCTGTAATTTCCAAGATTTCCTCCAATATCGGATACGCTGATGAATGTAATCTCGTGTGGATTTTTATGAGGAGCTGACTCTTCTGTCTTTTTGGAATCACAAGAAAAAAATGCCGACAGCAAAAGAATCGAAAACAGGATTTTCAGATAGAGTTTTTTTGTTGTCGGCATAAGATTTATTTTACAGACTGAATTCTTCTCTGTACTTCTTTAAAGCTTCTTTAAGAATTTCAGCACTTCTTTTTAAGTCCTCTTCTTTCAGAACGTAGGCAATTCTTACCTGTTTTTTACCTAATTCAGGATTGCTGTAGAATCCTCCTGCAGGCGCAACCATGATGGTTTCGTTGTCAAGAGAGTATTTTTCAAGCAGCCACTGAGCAAATTTTTCAGTATCGTCTACCGGAAGTTCTGCAACACAGTAGAAAGCACCTCTTGGCTTAGGGCAGATTACCCCAGGAATAGCATTTAAAAGATCTACCAATACATTTCTTCTGTGGGTATATTCTTCTCTTACGGCTCTGATGTAGGGACCGTCATTCTGGTGTGCTGCTGTTGCTGCAATCTGTCCTAAAAGAACCGGGCTTAATCTTGCCTGTGCAAAAAGCATGGCAGCATTGCGGATCTTGTTGGAACGTGTTAACATACATCCGATTCTTACACCACACATAGAGTAACGCTTGGATTCAGAATCAATGATGATACAGTTTTCAGCTAATTCAGGGAAATCAAGCATTGAAATCTGCTGCTTTCCATCGTATACGTATTCTCTGTATACTTCATCAGAGATGATTACGATATCATATTTTAAAGCAATTTCTGCCAGTTTCTGAAGTTCCTCACGGGTATAAAGGTATCCGGTAGGGTTTCCAGGGTTACAGATAATGATTGCTCTTGTTTTTTCTGTAATTTTTTTCTCGAATTCCTCAACAGGTGGCAAAGCAAAGCCCGTATCAATTGTAGAAGGAACTGCTACTACATTCACATCAAATGTGCTGGTGAAACCATTGTAGTTGGCATAATAAGGTTCAGGAATGATCACTTCATCCCCTTCGTCACATAAAGTAGAAATCGCAAAGTTAAGCGCTTCAGAACCTCCGTTGGTAACAATAAAGTTGTCAGGAGTAAGATCTGAGAAGCCTAAAGAATGGTAGTATTCTGTAAGGGCTTTTCTGTATTCAATATTCCCTTCAGAAAGCGCATATTCCAATACTTTTAAATCGATGTTTTTTAAAGCATTTAAAGCTGTTTCCGGAGTTTCAATATCAGGCTGTCCGATATTAAGGTGATATACTTTTATTCCTTTCTGTTTTGCTTGTAGTGCAAAAGGAACCAGTTTTCTTACCGGCGATGGCGGCATATGCAGTGCTCTGTTTGAAATATTCGGCATTGTTCAAAAAATTTGTATGACAAAAATAAGATTTAATTTCTCAATAATAAAATTATGAGTTAATTAAGAAGGAGTTTTCTCAAGTTTTTATATATCCTTTAAATTCTACTTAATTTGATAAAAGTTGATGTTGATGTTTTGTTAATTTTAAGTAAATATTGATTTTTTATTAAAAATAATAATTTTGTGTTGTTATTTTTACTAAATTTCGCTACAAATGTGATTAAAATGGTAATAAATTTATTTTCTAGAGTGGTGTCTGCCATCGCTCTCTTCTCGGCCAGTGTAATGATGGCTCAAAATTTTCATCCAATGCCGGTTTCTTCGGGCTATACGGCAGACGTAATTGCAAACGGAATAGGTTCCTCATCAGTTTCAACAACCAATGATGTAGATGGAGTTTCTTATGCTTTTGTTGCAAGAGATTTTCAGTTAACTTCTACAAGCCCGGCTCTTACTTATGGTCTGCCAATAAATGGTATTATTAATTCTGCTGTTGCAGGAACTCCCGGACTTAGCTATGTTTTAGGAAGCTTAAGTGGGAATAACTCATTAAGACTGGCTGCTACCAATGATAGCGGAACTCTTACTTTTACCACTCCTAAACCGGCTTTTACTTTGTATATGCTTTCTACCAGCGGTAGTGGAACATCTGCTGTAAATGTTACAGTTAATTTTACGGATGGAAGCAGCCAGGTATTTTCCAATATAGGTCTTGCTGACTGGTATGGGGGATCCAATTTTGCCATCCAGGGAATAGGAAGGATTAAAAGAACTACGGATGCCTTAGAATCCAGTACTACAGATCCAAGACTTTATCAAAATGCATTAGTAATAGACGCTGCTAATCAGGCAAAACCCATACAAAGTGTGATGGTAACCAAAGCAAGCGGCTCGGGTTATCCTAATATTTTTGCTTTTTCAGCAGATGTGTATTCAGACTGTGCACCTCCAGCATTGCAGGCGGTTTCCGGAATCACAGCTAATTCTGCTTTAGTTTCATGGACTGGGAGCGCTGCCAGTTATGATGTGTATCACAGTACCTCAAACACAACTCCTGCAAATTCAGTAACTCCTACTTATCCTGGAGTAACAGGAACAAGTACAACAATAGGAGGTCTCAATTCAAATACAACCTATTATTATTGGGTAAAATCCAACTGTAATACTGCAACGAGCCAAAGCGTATGGTCTTTTGCAGGAACATTTAAAACGGCCTGTTCTACTTTCACTGTTCCTTACACAGAAAACTTTGATACGACAAGTACAGGTTCACAAAGTAATAACAATGCGCCAAGCTGCTGGGCATATCTGGAAAGTGCATCATTTGCAGGCTATGGATATGTAACAACAACAAATAATTATTCAGCTCCTAACGCTTATTATATGACCAATTCAACTGCTACTACGGGTAGTCAGATGCTGGTTGCACCTCCTACTATCAACCTTTCAGATGGTACGAAGCGTGTAAGGTTCTATGCAAGAGGAGGAGGAAGTAATTATACATTGTTAGTGGGAACATTATCAAATCCTACAGATCCCAATTCCTTTACACAAATTGGAACTCCTATTGCTTTAACAACTACCCACACTCAATATACAGTTAATATTCCGGCGGGTACTGATTTACAGCTAGCATTTAAACATGGTTTAGGAGGTTCTTCACGTTCTATTTATATTGATAATATTACCGTTCAGAATATCCCTTCCTGCCTTGAACCCACTGCACTTACGTCATCAAACGTAACAATGAACTCAGCAACAATCGGTTGGACCGCACCAGCTTCGGTTCCTGCAAATGGATACGAAGTATATTACAGTACAACCAATACTGCGCCTGATGCTACAACGGTTTTGAATGCTACCAATTCTGTAACTTCTACCACTATTTCTGCACCATTGAGTTTACTATCTGCGGATACGAACTATTATGCATGGGTAAGATCTGTATGCAGTGGTAGTGACAAAAGTATCTGGAGTGAGATGCTTACATTCAGAACAGGGTATTGCTTACCTTCATCTACTTCTCAGAATTCATGGCTTTCTGACTTCAGTTCTACTGGAGGACTTGTAGATATGGCTTATTCGTCCGGTTCAAGTGTTGCAGGTGGGTATCAAAACTTAACGGCAAGCAGCAACAAAATAATAAATGCTCCGGGATCCAGTACTTCAGTATCTTTTACTGCCGGTGGTCCTACATGTGGAATTGGTGTTTGGGTAGACTGGAATAATAACTTAACTTTTGAAGCTTCAGAAAGAATGTTTGCTACCAACACTTATATTACAAGTACTTCGGGATCTATCACTGTACCTGCAGGTACACCTCTTGGAACTTATAGAATGAGAGTGGTGACTGATTATAACAGTACAGCTCCTTCAAACCCCTGCACTGCTATTTCAAGAGGAGAATTCATTGATTTTACATTTGAAGTGGCTACCTCTTTATCCACTTCAGAAACGAATTTGAAGAAAAAAGAAGTGAATGTATATCCTAATCCTTTCAAAGATGTTCTGCATATTGCGGATATCAGGAATGTTAAATCTGTAACAGTTACGGATGTAGCGGGAAGAGTAGTGAAAGCTATAGACAATCCAACTGTTGAACTTCAGTTAGGTGAATTAAATGCCGGGTTATACTTGGTAACGATGAACTTTAAGGATGGTTCAAAATCAACAGTAAAAGCCATTAAAAAATAAAATTTTTTGAGTTAATAATTTCTGTAGGCAGTTGCATTCGTGTGGCTGCCTTTTTTGTGATCAGGTGTAACTTCCCGAGATTTGATATTCTAATTTTTATGAGGCAGATAATTTCTAAGTTTCAAGATCTATTATTCAGGATAAGTAAATAATATTCATTATAAGTTTTTTAAGTACTAATAATTTTAGTCTTTTTGTAGATTTTTTTTACAATTTAAGTCAATATGTTATTTATTGTTATGTAAAATAGCTTTTTTATCATTGGTTTTTTATTTTTGGATTAGATTAAACACAAAAAATATCTTATTATGAAAAAAAAATTATTCTTAGAAAAGCTTTCATGCGTTGCTTTATTCTCTACCGTTGTAATGCAGGCTCAAAATTTTCAAACAATGCCTGTTCTGTCCGGATATACGGATGATGTTATAGCTAATGGTATCGGATCTTCTTATGATTCCGTTTCCAATGATATTGATGGAGTAGGGTATGCTTTTGTAGCGACAGATTTTAAAGCAGTAAGTTCTGATCCGCCTCTGGCTTTTGGTATACCTGCTAATAGTATTATTAATTCTGTAGTAGCCTCAACTCCCGGATTGAGTTATCAGTTGGGAGATCTGAATTCCAATAATTCGCTGAGGTTGGAAACTGCCGGTCAAAATGGGACCCTTGTATTTATAACACCACTAGCAGCTTTAAAACTGTATATGCTTGCAACAAGCGGAAGTGGAGCGGCTACCGTAATGGCTACAGTGACATTTACAGATAATACTTCTCAGGTATTTTCCAATATCAGTATTCCTGATTGGTATGGCGGATCCAATTATGCGGTTCAGGGTCTGGGAAGAGTTGTTGTAGGTATTGATGATATAGAATCTGATAGCTCTAATCCCAGAATATATCAGTTTGCATTGAATATGGATACAGCCAACCAGTCTAAATCTGTAAAAAGTGTTACCCTTACAAAAAGCGGAGGTGATGGTATTGTCAATCTTTTTGCTTTTTCTGCAGACAAAAATACCCAACTCAGTACTGCTGAAGTAAATGGTTTTAAAAAAGGAGATATTTATCCAAATCCTTTTAAAGATGTTTTTCATATTAATGATATAAAAAATGTTAAGACTATAACAGTTACAGATGCAGCGGGAAGAGTAGTGAAAGCTATAGATAAACCATCAACAGCACTTCAGTTAGGTGAATTAAAGGCCGGTTTATACTTGGTGACAATGAACTTTAAAGATGGTTCAAAATCAACAGTAAAAGCCATTAAAAAATAAAGTTTTTTGAGTTAATAATTTTTGTAGGTAGCTGCACTCGTGCGGCTGCCTTTTTTTATGAGCAGTTTAATAATAACTGGACAAAATATTATCAGAAATTGTCCATAAAATTATTATACATTTGCACCGAAAACTATAACATCCATGAATAAATTTAAACTACTTTTTTTAATACCATTATTTTATTCCGAATTTTTCCAGGCTCAGCGAATCGATAAAGAAGTAATCAGTTTTCAGCTTTTAAAAGAACCGGTGTTTCCTACGGAACTTTCTAACAGAAATTACATGATTACGGTAAAGTCTCCCTATAATATTACAAAAGACGATGTTATAAGAATTTCGAAAGAAGACCATCAGAAAAAGGTAGATAATTATCAGACTAATGTTGAGAATGCCAAATATGAGCATCAGGAAAGATTAAAAGACTATGATGCTGAGGTGAAAAAACTTCAGGAAAAATACAAACTGGAATCTGCAGAATACAGCAAATTATCAGCGGTTGAAAAAATTGCAGCT
Organism: Chryseobacterium sp. FG46; assembly: GCF_057809135.1. Lineage (NCBI taxonomy): Bacteria > Pseudomonadati > Bacteroidota > Flavobacteriia > Flavobacteriales > Weeksellaceae > Chryseobacterium > Chryseobacterium sp. FG46. The sequence continues at coordinate 67,561 of NZ_JBMDJJ010000003.1, forward strand.
GCCAACGGAGCTCCCGTACTGAGGCTTCCTTCAAGACCTGTCCTTAATATTCCTTCAATGCCGGTTTATCAACAGCCCGATCTGAGAGATGCTTTAATTGTGGATAACAAAATTCTGGCTTCTCAAATAGATGTGACCGGCTTTTCAAAAGGTGGGAATTATCTTGATATTGTCATTGAAATGGAAAGAACAAATTTTCAGGACAATCAGGGAAAGACTTTTGCCAATCAGCCAACAAAAATCATAGCGAAGCAAGGTGGTACTGTAAAGCTGGATAAAACCTATTTCTCAGATTTTACAGAAATAGCAAGTGTTCCGACTAATGAAATTAATCTGAATGCTCAGGAAAAAAGATTCCTGCAAAGAACGATTGACCGTACAAGAAATATTATCAATGAAAACTTCGGGTATCAGACGATCAACTCTACAGTGACATTAGCAACAGTAAAAAACAAAGGTGAATATGATGATCTGGAAAAAGCATATATCTACGTTACGACCAATCTGAAAAAGCTTCAGGCAAAATCAGATTACGCACCAAACAAAGTAGCCATGGAGAATATGCAGAAAGGAATTGATCTTTGGAAAACAGCTTTAACAAAAGTAAATTACAACGATAAGAAAGCTGTTTACAATCAGAAGATCGGAGAATATCTTTATTTTAACCTGATCAGATTGAATATTGCTTTAGGAAACTATCAGGAAGCAGAGAAATATTTAAATGAGTTACAGGAGCATTTAGTGGATATCAAACTATCCTACGATGCCAATCTTGAACTGAAAAGACTGGAAGAAAAAATTTATAATAACTAAAGAAAACGATATGATTAAACAGATTATTGCTTCGGCATTAATTACCGCTTCTGTGTACTCTTACGCACAGACGAAAGTAACAGAAGGAACAAAATTCACTGTGGATGCCAATCTTGAAACGGATGATAAACTGGTACTGGCAGATGATTACAATTCTTATATGTTCAGTGTTATTAATATTGACGGACTGATGAGAAATGTTTTCCCTCACAAAAAATTGCTGATGAGAAAACTGGATCAGAACGGAAGTCTTGTGGATACTTATGTGAAAGATTATGCCAACAAAACGAATGGTGTACTTCACAATTATCTGGGATCACAACAGATCGATGATGATAAATTGATAGCATTTACGGAAGAGTATTTCGGAAAAGAAAACAGAAAAGAAGTTTTTCAACATGTTTTCAGCAGAAAGGAAGGTACTTTCACCACAAAAAGCATTGCAAAATACAGTATTGAATCTACCAACAGATCAGGAACAACGTATGTTCTTTTCTCAGAAAACGGTAAATATGCTGCGATCTTCAATGACAGATTTGCCAACAAAAAAACAGAGAATGTAAATGATGTTCTGGTATTGGATCTGAGAACACTTACTCCGGTTTGGAACAAAGAAATTACATTAAGCAATGATTATGTTGAAAAGTCTTTGACATTAACCAACTCAGCAAAAATCGTTGTATTGCGTAAGGCTGCAGGCTGGAAGGAATCTTATAAGCTGGAATTGGTTTCCAATACTGAAGATAAAGATCTTCCGTTCGATGATAAATACATTCCTGAAAAATTATATGCATTCAGTAAAAATGACAATGATTATCTGGTAACTTTTGGAAGAAAAAATGCCGCAGTTACCATTGGAGCGAGTACTTTCGGAACGGTAATGTTTTATGATATGAAATCCGGAAAAGCGGTCATCAGCAATACCAATCTGGCAGGAAGTAAAGATATGAGTGATGTAAAGGTTATCAAAACGATTGTGAAAGGGGATGAGACTTTAATGGCTGTTCAGCAGGAAACAGTGACGAGACCAATGCCTACAGCAATGAACCGTTTTCCTGATCCTGTATATTCTCTGGATGCGGGAATGCTGATCAAGTTTAATAAAGAAGGTGAGGTAAAACAATTTGTAGCAGCAGGAACTTCTACCGGAAAAAGAATTCATGTGGTTGAAGCCGGAGAAAAACTTTATATTTCCGCTTTCTATCCTAAAGGAGCATTTGGTAACACAGGGTTTTCAATGAAGGTTTTTGACTTCGCTAATCTGAAACCTCAGGAAGTAAGCCTTGATTATAAAGGCAGAAACTTCTTCCAGAACTACGGTTTTGCAGATGGAAATATGATTCAGTATGTTCCGGATGTTAATAAAATGATGTTCCTGCAAAAGAGCAGCAAAGAGGTTCAGATGTTCAGTGTGTACAATTTTATAAAATAATCGTATTTTAGAAAAAATTATCACATGCAGATTCAGTCAGTTTCTATAGAAGATTATATTTCAAAAATTCCTGAAGAAAGACAGGAAGCTTTTAAAAAGCTTTTTGATACGGTGAATAATAATCTCCCGAAAGGTTTTGAAGAAGCCACAAATTACGGAATGATAGGTTGGGTAGTTCCTTTGACAACATATCCTGCCGGATATCACTGTGCACCCGGAACACCGCTGCCTTTTATCAACCTTGCTTCCCAGAAGAATTTTATAGCATTGTATCATATGGGGCTGTATTCCACACCGGAATTACTAGAATGGTTTGTGGCAGAATATCCCAAACATTCCAAAAAGAAGCTGGATATGGGTAAATCCTGTGTACGCTTCAAAAAAGCAGAAGATATTCCCTTTGAGCTGATAGCTGAACTGAGTCAGAAAATGACACCTGATGACTGGATTAAAATTTATGAATCACAGTATAAGAAATAAAAAAAGCCCTGAAATCTATTTGATTTCAGGGCTTTTTTTATGCTGGAAGCTGGAGGATGGAAGCTGGATGTGATATTGGTGTTTTTAAAATCAATGGTTGGGAGTAGCTGGAAGCTAGAGGAGGGAAGCCGGAAGTAATATTTGTTTTTAAAACTACCGGTTGTCATTCCTTGATGAACATTCTAAATATTTAAAAGTTAATTAATTGGTGTATATTTATTCACCGACTTCCAGAAACTCCCATCTCCCAGCACCCATCTTCCAGCTAAAAATGAATATCCCAGATTCCCGCTTTTCGCTCAAGCTCAATCAAAGCGGCTGCGTTATCTGCAAGAGCCTCATAATAATCTTTTCTTACATTGTTATACGTTCGCTGGGCATTCAAAACTTCAAGGATAGAGCTTTCACCTCTTTTATAGCTGTAAGTAATCCCTTCCAGAATGCTTTGTGCTTCTGAAAGCATTCCGTTATGAAATTGTCTGAGCTGCTTCTGAGTGGCTGCATAGTGTTGATAGGCTTGTATCACTTCAGCTTTTATTCCCTGTTCAATCTGTTTATATTCAACTTCTGCCTGCGAATGGGCCATTTCTGCTATTTTCAATCCTGCATTTCTTCTGTTGGAAAATTTTAAGGGAATACTAATGCCCATTTTTACCGCATTTACAGTTGGGGAAGGAGCAATTTCGTTAGTCGCTTCCGTATGTCGCTCTGCTCCGGCACTGATACCTAGATCTATGACTCTGTTCGCCTTTTCAAGATTGATCAGGCTTTTGGTAACTTCCGTATTTTGTTTGGCGGCCATTAAATCTGCTCTCTCATTCAAAGCCTGGAGGATCAGATCATCCATACTGAAATCTCTGTTGAAGGCATTGAAATCTCCAGCAACGTCTCTGCCGGTTATTTTGCTGTCTCCCAGAAATACCGATAAACCGGTGATAGCCTGCTGTTCTGCACTTTCAGCCTGATATACTTCATTGAGCAAAGAAGCGGCTTCCAGCTTACTCTGTTTGGAAGCGACTAATGTTATAGTTCCCAATTGGTAACGAATACTGTCGGATTTTGCCAGTTGCTGCATGTTTTGATAAGAATCCTGCTGCACTTCAAGCAAAGCTTTGGATTTTAAAGCATCAATATATCCTAAACTGGCATCTGCACGAAGATTCCTGAAAAAATCCTGCAATAGTATTTTGCTCAGCTCCGATTGATTTTTTGCCAGATTTACCCTGGCTTTTCTTTTTCCACCCAGTTCAAGCGTCCAGCCGATGGAAGCACCGTAGACATATCCCATACTTTGATGTACGCCGTTATTAGTGGTTTCCATTTCCAGTTGAGGATCAGGAAACATATTAGCCGTCTGGATAGCAGATTCTGCCATACTTACATTGTACTTTTGAGAAGCATATCCTAAATTTTTATTTCCGACAAGACTCAGGTATTCTTCAAAGGGTAAAAGCTCTTTTTCCTGTGCTTTCATATCCGTAATATTAAACAATACGACAAATAATATGATAATATGAACTTTAATTTTCATCTGATTCCAAATTTTGTTTTTCGCTTCGGCATTCAGCCATAAAATAAATAGCAGGCAGCACGAATAGGGTTAAAATAGTAGAGAACATCAGCCCGTAAACAATGACAGTTGCCAATGGACGCTGTACATCAGAACCAATTCCTGTGGCCAGTGATGCCGGAAATAATCCGATTACAGCAACCGTTGCGGTCATCAGTACAGGTCTGAAACGGTCTTTTGCGCCTTTGATGGCGGCCTGTTTCAGCTCATATCCTTTCTTTCGGAGATCATTGATATGAGAAATCATAATCACTCCGTTCTGAATAGCAACTCCAAAGAGTGCGATAAATCCTACTGCAGAGGATACATTCAGAGACATTCCCCGGATATTGAGTGCCAGCATTCCGCCAAATAATGCCAGCGGAACAATAGACATCAGGACCAAAGCCTGTCTGAAATCTCCAAAGGCACCATACAGCAGCAGAAACATAATGGCCAGTGCTAACGGAACAATAAATGCCAGCCTTGAATACGCCCTGTTTTGATTTTCAAACTGTCCGCCCCATTTGATCTGGTATTTCTCATGATCGTATTTGATCTCTTTTTCAATTGTATCCTGTGCTTTTTTCAGGAAAGAAGAAAGATCAGTACCTCTTAAATTCAGTTTTACCGTAAGATGTCGTTTATTCATTTCTCTGGTAATAGTGCTTTCGCCGGTACTTAGTTTCACTTCTGCTACCTGTGATAAAGGAATTTTTGCTCCGGAAGCTGAGGTAAGCATCAGGTTTCCGATTTTATCTGGTGTGTCGCGGCTGTCTTCTGTATAACGGCATGAAATATCATATACCTTATTGCCGATAAAGATCTGGGAAATGGCTTTTCCTCCCAATGCAACTTCAATAAGGTCGGCTACATCTGCTACATTCAGTCCATATTGGGCAATTTTGTCTCTGTTAGCAATAATCTGCAGTTGAGGCAATGGGGGTTCCTGATCAATGGCAAGATCTGCCGAACCTGGAATTTTATTTAAAGTAGACAATACATTTTCAGCAATTCTTCTGGTTTCTTTGAAATCTTCTCCATAGACCTTTACGACCAGTTCGCTGTGAGCTCCGGAAATTTTATCCATTACCCCGTCAATCATAGGTTGTGAAAATCCGACGGTGAACCCCGGCATATCTTTATAATCAGCTGCCAGTTCTTTGATGAGGTCTGCTTTTGTTTTTCCTGCCGGCCATTCGCTGTAGGGCTTTATTCCGACAGAAACTTCAAAGTGGGAAGCCGTCCACGGGTCGGTACCATCATCATTACGTCCTGCCTGAACCATCATATAAGTAATTTCGGGATGTTTTAAAGTACGGGCACGTAAGGTATCGCTCATTTCTTTTGATTGGGCTAAAGAAATTCCGGGTGGCAGCTGTACCTGAAGCCATATAGAACCTTCATCCAGCTCCGGAAGGAAGTCTTTTCCTACATGCCAGGAGAGAACACCGGCAGATACCAGGATAATCATAATAGGAATGATAACTCTTTTGGGAGTCTGCATTATTTTTTCAATGCTCTTTCCGTAGGCTGTGCTTAGTTTTTCCAGCCATTTATTGTGATAGATCTTTTGTGGTTTTCTATAGATTACATACGCTAATCCGGGGATCAGTAGTAATGCTACAGCCAGAGCTCCCAACAGAGCATATCCAACAGTAAAAGCCATAGGGGTAAATAATTTTTTTTCCACTCTTTCAAATGCAAACAATGGAAGATAAGCAGTAATGATAATGATGGTGGAAAAGAAAATAGGTTTGGCCACCTCAATCACTCTTTGGGTAATGGTTTTTTCTTCCAGTGTTTCTTCTGAATTTTCTTCTCTTTTTTTCAGAATGGTTTCCAGCATGACGATGGCCCCGTCTACAATGATTCCAAAATCAATAGCTCCCAATGAAAGCAGATTGGCCGGAATATTGGTAAAATGCATCAATATAAAAGCAAATAACAAAGAAAGCGGAATGGTAATAGCTACTAATAATGCTCCACGCCAGCTTCCCAAAAATACAATCAGCACAATAATAACCAAAACAATTCCTTCAGTAAGGGTGTGAGAAACTGTGGTAAGCGTGGTTTTTACAAGATCCGTTCTATCCAGAAAAGGGTGGATCTTTACTCCGGGTGGAAGTGTTTCATTATTAAGTTCTTCAATCGCTTCATGTACTCCTTCCAGCACTTGCGAAGGATTTTGACCTCTTAATAAAAGTACGATTCCTTCTACACTTTCGGAATAGTTACGCTTTTGGTCTGTGTAGCCAAGAATTCCTTTTCTTTCCAGATTTCCGTATTTCAATGTTCCTACGTCATTCAGAAAAACAGGAACTCCATTCTGGGTTTTGACTACAATTTTTCCAAGGTCATCCAGGTCTTTTACCAAACCTATTCCACGGATTACGTACGCAAGGTTCCCACGGGGAAGCATACTTCCTCCGGCGCTCACATTATTTTTGGAAATTGTTTCAGTAACTTCAGAAAGTGACAGTCCGTATTGCTCAAGTTTATGCGGATCCAGCTCAATCTGAAACTGAGTGGTAATTCCCCCGAAATTGGTCACATCAGCAATTCCTGAAATCTGCTTAATACGGGGGATGATCACAAACTTCTGTAAATCTGTAAGCTCCCGCAGACTGTGATTGTTACTTTCGATAATATAACGATACACTTCGCCGATGGGCGAGGTAAGGGGATCTAATCCCGGCTGTGCACCATAAGGAAGCTCCACATCCGTCAGTCTTTCCTGGATACGCTGCCTTGCCCAGTAATCGTCTATACCATCGTCGAAAACCATGGTGATAATGGAAAGCCCGAAGGTACTTTTGCTTCGCATCACATGCATTCCCGGAAGTCCGTTCAGAGATCTTTCCAAAGGAATGGTGATCTGCTGTTCCACTTCTTCAGCAGCCAGTCCCGGAACCTGCGTTACCACCTGAGAGGTTACATCAGCAATATCGGGATAGGCTTCTATGGATAATCTGGTCCAGGAATAATACCCGAAGAATCCCAGTAAAAGGAAGAGAGCAAGCATAAGCCATCTCTTCTGTATAGAGATTGTCAGTAATTTCTTCATAGTTTTTCTTTTACATTATTTTGCATCCGGCATATAAATTCCCCCTTCAGTCATGATGGTTTCTCCGGGTTGTAAGCCTGATATTATTCTAACTGTTTTCTCATCGGTTTCTCCTGTTGTCACAGAACGTTTTGTATATTGACTCTTACCGGTTTTTACCCATACATACTGGGAATTGTCCTGCTGCATTAAAGCGGTTACGGGAATCATCACTGTCTTTTCCGGAGTTGTTGAAAAGTTGACTGTAGCGTACATGCCTGGCTTTAGTTTTCTGTCCGGATTATCACATTCAATAAGAACTTTAATACTTCGGGTATCTTCGTCTACAATTTCATTGATGTGATACACTTTTCCGGTAATATTTCTGTCCGGATAGGCACTTACTTTTACAGAGACCTGATCTCCTTTATTCACAAAACGGATGTCTTTTTCTTTTACATCACCGGAAATCCAGACTTTTGATAATTCTGCGATGATCATTACCGGATCTGCATCTCCTTTCAGATATTGCCCGTTTACAATTTTGTTGGAAATAATTTCTCCGTTGATGGGAGCTCTTACAACGAGTGGACTTCCTATACCTCCGCCCTTACTGTTATAAACTTTCAAGGCAGAAGAAGCATTGGAGAGAGATGTTTTTTTATTTTTAAAATCAGTTTCTGCTTCATCCAGTTCTTTCTGAATTCCAACTCCATGTTTTACAAGATCCTGCTGGCGTCTGTAATTTTTTTCTGCGAGCTGTACATCATTCAGTGCATCTGTATAATCCTTTTGAACTGAAAAATAATCTGATGAAAGAATTTCAAAAAGAGGACTTCCCGCAGAAACATTTTGTCCAAGCTGAATAAACGATTGGGTAATTCTTCCGGAAAAAGGACTGGCAATTTCCGCATAATGATTAGGGATCGCCTGGATTGTTCCTGCTGAAACCACACCATCACTGTGTTCCTGTCCGGTAATAACCTGCGTTTTAATTTTTTTGAAAACAGGATGGGTTTCCGGAACAGTAATCTGATTACCGCGGGTCATTATTTCCGGTTCTTTGTTTGTCTGGGGTGTATTGTCTTTACAGGAAACTGCAAAGAGAATAATACTACTTAAGATTACTTTTTTCATGATCTTAATACAATTGAGTGCTGTTGCTGATTTTTACTTTTTCTTTGTTATTTTTCCTGGTACTGAGCCATTTTTTGCTTCTGTTTTCTTTCTGAGAGGCTATAGTAGGTCTCAGAAATATATTGGTAGAGACAATGAAGAGAACTGTGATGAGGGCTTCCAAAGGATATCCCAAAGCGCATAGTGCGCCTATGGCCGCCGAACACCATAATGTGGCTGCCGTGTTTAATCCTCTTACGGTAAGGCCGTCTTTCATGATAACACCGCCGCCAAGGAAACCTATTCCGCTGACAATATAAGAGGTGATTCGTCCGGCCGCATCGCCACCAATTCTGATGGCAATTAATACAAAGGCCGCAGAGCCGATACACACCAGAGTATTGGTACGCAGGCCTGCATTTTTTTTACGCCATTGTCTTTCGAAACCAATACCGGCTCCCAGACAGAATGCGGTGAGTAAACGTAGGGTGAATTCAAATGTATTCATAACTTTTCCTGTTTTATAAAGCTTTTCAGCTGTACGGGAAAAGTGAGTACAACTAAAGCTTTTAAGATTGATAATTACTGTAAGGATCTGAGTCCATATGCTTTATTTTTTACTGTGCAAAAGTAAAGACCATTATGCTTTTTTACTGTTAGAGAAGCTTTAGAATGTTATTAGAAAATCATTAGAGAAAATCTGTGCGAAAATTTATATGAAATCTGTACCCATTGTAAGAGATAAAATTTCAATACATTTGGAGCAGGCTTTTTTATATAATGAATCTCATGATTTTTATATGAAATAAGAACTTGTTTAATTCCGGAAATTTCCTTCCAACATCTTTTGAACACTATAGTGTAGAAATGAAAAAATCAAACATAGCAATACCTGCTACGCTTTTAGCTATTATATGTGTACAGGGAGGTGCTTCTATTGCAAAGCAGCTTTTTCCTGCCATTGGAGCTATTGGTACGGTTACTTTAAGAATTGTACTTTCTGCTGTATTGTTAACTTTGATCAACCGTCCGAAGTTTTTACAATTTAACAGCCAGAAATGGAAATATTGTGCAATCTACGGAATAGGGCTGGCGGTTATGAATCTTATTTTCTATATGGCCATTCAAAGGATTCCGCTGGGATTAGCTGTTACTGTGGAGTTTGCAGGTCCGTTATTTCTTGCTTTAGCTTTATCCCGTAAACTGCTGGATGTGATATGGGCTTTACTGGCCTGTTTGGGAATCCTGCTTATTGTCCCATGGCAGAATGATCATGTAGATTTGGTTGGACTTGGGCTTGCCTTTCTGGCAGGAATATTCTGGGCTCTGTATATTGTAATGGGTGGAAAGGTTTCCAAAATAATGGATGGAAAAGATGCGGTAACCACCGGGATGATATTTGCCAGTCTTGTAATTATTCCTTTTACAATATGGGATGGAGCCGTTTTCAATCTTACCCCTACTATTTTTATACAAGGTCTTGGTGTGGCTATTCTTTCCAGTGCTTTGCCTTTTTCACTGGAGATGATGGCGCTGAAAAAACTTCCGGCAAAGACTTTCAGTATTCTGATGAGCCTGGAACCTGCATTTGCTGCACTTTCAGGATTGGTTTTTCTTGCTGAAGAATTATCTTTTTTACAGTGGATTTCCATTGCATGTGTGGTTACAGCAAGTATAGGAACTACCATTTTCAATAAAAAATCTCTTTCTCATGAGTAGTAAAGAATATTTTTAAACCATTAAGCTAATTAAGGTTTTAAGGGGAATTAATATTCAAATAAATTTAAATGAAGTCTTTTTATACGTTAACTGATTATAAAATCGACTTTAAAAGTAGTTTCATTATATTCTGATTCTACAGTAATTTTTGCATGATGAAGGTGAATGATTTTCTCGGTGAGAAACAGTCCTATTCCATGACCTTTTTCACTTTTGGAATTCTCACTTCTGTAAAAAGGTTTGAAGATATGCTTTAAATCGTCTTCATTTATAGCATTTCCTGTATTGGTAAAATGGATGGTGAGAATTTTTGAATCTGTACTTACGTCAATCAGGCAAGTATGTTCCGGAGAATATTTACAGGCATTGTCAATAAGATTATTGAAGGCAACCTGCAGAAGATATTCATTTCCCTGTATGATAAGCTGGTCTTCTTCTACCGAATCTTCAATGTTCAGCGAAACTTTATATCCCGAATTTTCTTTTGTGATTTTAGTGTAAGATTCCAGAAGAACTTCATCAAGACGAACTTCCGAAAAGCTGATCTCATTGGGATCATAGCTTGCTTTGGCGAGATCCATTAAACTATTGGAAAGCTTTACCATGTTTCGGGCATCATCCAGTGCGAATTGAATGGTTTCCTGATATTCTTCTTTGGTTTTATCTTTTTCAGATGCAAGTTCCAGCTCGGTAATGATGGCGGATAAAGGCGTTCTCAACTCGTGTGAAATATTGGATACAAAATGTTTTTGCGAATCAAAAGAATTTTCAAGCCTTTCCAGCATTCCATTGAAGTTCTGGGCTAGTTCATTCAGCTCGTCTTTTTCTTTTGTAGTTTTCAGACGCAGCTGTAGTTTTCCGGCTGTGATTTTTTTTATCTGAATAACCATTTCAGTCAGCGGACTTAATGCTTTTTTGGAAAGAAATATTCCAGCCAGATAAATCAAAACCAGAATAATGAAGAATGAGATAATACTGATGGTAAGGAGATGAGTAAGATATTCATATCCGTACTGATCATAAGCTGCCGCAGTTACCGCATACGTTTGTCCTTCATATTGATACACCATACCGATAACCTGCAAATCATTTAAAAAGAAATTAATTTTCTTCTTTTGAAAGATCTGAGAAAGCATTTGCGAAGTTTCTTTTACATAATCTACTTTGGCGTCATCATGATAAACCAGCTGCTTATGAACATCATAAATTGCTACCTGAACTTCATTGAGCGTTCTTGTATTGTTTTTATAAAGCTTGTGCATTTCCTGTTCGGGAAGTGAGCTTCGGAAAAATAAATCAGCCTTGGCAATGGCTTCGTTCTGAAGTTCGCTGTAAAAAGATTTTTCTCTGGCTTCTTTGGATGAATAATAGATTGAAATACTGTAAACACCCAAAAGCATTGCAGTGATTAAGGTAAAAAGCAGGGTAAGTCTGGTTCTTATTTTCATCCTGATATTTTTAGTTCATCTTACTGATTTACTGTACAGTGCCTGTTTCGTAGTCTTTTTTCATAATAAATCCCATACCGGCTTTGGTATGGATCAGTTTGGTTTCAAAATCTTTATCTATTTTCTTTCTGAGATAATTGATGTAGACATCAATAAAGTTAGTGCCTGTGTCAAAATGAGTTTCCCATACTTTTTCCGCAATTTCACTTCTGGAAAGAACCCTTTCGGAATTCTCCAGCATGAATTTTAAAAGATTAAACTCTTTAGGAGTCAGCTTTATGGGCATTTGATCGCGGTACACAGTTTTTTGTTCCAGATTCATTTCAATACCTTCGTATTTAAGAACAGAAACCTTTTGATGTGGCTGTTGTGAAAATCTTTTGAGAAGCACTTTAATTCTTGCTACCAGTTCACGCATTTCAAAAGGCTTGGTGAGATAATCATCGGCTCCGGCATCAAATCCTTCCAGTTTATCATCCGTAGTTCCCAATGCAGTAAGCATAATAACAGGAAGATTGGGTTTTAAAGCTTTAATTTCATTACAGAATTCAAGACCATCTTTTCTGGGCAATACAATATCTGTCACTACCAGATCAAAATGGGTCTGTAAAGCCAGCTTCAGACCTGTATTTCCATCGTAAGCTGCAGTGACCTCAAATTCTGCTTCCTGAAATCCCTTTGCAATCAATTTTGAAAGTCTGTCGTCGTCTTCAATTAATAAAATATGCGGCATAAGATTCCTGGAGTGTTTGGGTTGGTGTGAAGAATAGATCTATATTACCACAAATGTAATGAATTCTATTTTGTAATTTTGGTCCTGAAAATAGAATCGAATGTGTGAATTTAGATTAAAAAAAATAACTGCTGCAGGGCTTTTATACTGTATGATTTTATTATTGGTACAATGCAATAATACTGTTCCTATAAGTAATGTACAGCTCAAAAATGGTGATCTTCTTTTTGTAACAGCCAAGGAATCCGGGCTTTCGGGAGCGATTAATAATGTCACTCAAAAACAAAAAACGGCCTCATTTGATCATATAGGAATTCTGGAAAAAGAGGGCAGCAAAATGTTTGTTCTGCATGCTGCACCCAAAGGCGGCTCTCAGAGGCAGGTTGTAAAAGATTTTATTAAAGATCAGAAAGAAGAAGGGCAGGAAGTGATTGTTTACCGGTTAAAACCGGAATATCAGAAAGCTATTCCTGAAGCGGTTAAAAAGGCGAATACCATGTTGGGTAAACCTTACAATTTCAATTATATTCTGGATGAAAATTCCTATTACTGTTCAGATTTTGTGGAAAGAGCTTTTCGGGAAGAACATATTTTCAAACTGGAACCCATGACATTTACTGATCCGAAAACAGGAAAAACAAACACATTTTGGGAAGAATTTTACTCCAAAAAAAAACTGAAAGTCCCTGAAGGTGAACCTGGTTGCAATCCAAACGGACTTGCCGGTTCTGACAAATTGGAAAGAATAGGAAATTTTTAAAATATAGTGAGAAGCTGAACAGGGCTTCTTTTTTTATGTTAAATTTTTAAAAATATTAGTCTACTAATTTGGTGGACTAATATTTTTTTCTATTTTTGTCACAGATTTAAAAGCAAAGTGCCCTATGATCTGACAGAGTTTAACCCAAAAATGTTTAGCAATGATTACACTTAATCCCGGCCTGCAGGTTTTACAAAATAAAATAAACCTGCCTAAAAAAGAATTATTACTGGAAATAGAATTGAATGGCAAAATGAAATTTGAACATTTGATGAATACGATCTATAATCAATTCGGCATTTGTCATAAAGTGTTATCTGCTAATGTAGAGTACGTGAACGGATACAGTTTCGGTTCGGTACAGTTATATATAAATGTGAATTCAGATGATTTTCAGCAGCTTGAAGTGTATCTGAATAAAAATAAACTTATCAATACAGCGGTAGAATATACCTGAAGAACCTATTTTTAAGTGAGATTCATATAGTTTTAATTACTCAAAGTGTCTGGTTTTTACCGGGCACTTTTTATTTTATACTAAAAGCAAATAATCGATTGGTACAAAATTCCCCTCCTCTGGAGGGATGGCGAAAATTCAAAGAATTTTTGACGGGGTGGTTAAACAAAAAAAGCGTTCAGAACCTTCTGAACGCTTTTCTATCATTAAATAATATAATTTTAGATTCTTTCGATGTCAGCACCAATAGCTCTTAGTCTTCCATCAATATTCTCATATCCTCTGTCGATCTGCTCGATATTATGGATAATAGATTTTCCTTCTGCAGAAAGTGCTGCAATAAGAAGTGCATTTCCGGCTCTGATATCCGGGGAAACCATGGTTGTTCCTCTTAACGGAGCTTCCTGGTTCAATCCGATTACCGTGGCTCTGTGCGGATCACATAAAATGATCTGCGCGCCCATATCAATTAATTTATCTACAAAGAATAATCTGGATTCAAACATTTTCTGATGAACCAGAATACTTCCTTTTGCCTGAGTAGCCACCACTAAAATAATAGATAATAAATCCGGTGTAAATCCAGGCCATGGCGCATCCGAAATGGTAAGGATAGAACCGTCAATAAATTTCTGGATTTTATAATGTTCCTGAGCAGGAATGTAGATATCGTCACCGCTTTGCTCAAGCTGAATTCCTAATTTTCTAAAGGTATTCGGGATAACACCAAGCTGGTTCCAGTTTACATTTTTGATGGTGATCTCAGATTTTGTCATCGCTGCAAGACCAATCCATGAACCGATTTCTACCATATCCGGAAGCATCGTGTGTTCAGTTCCTCTCAGATATTCAACACCTTCAATAGTAAGAAGGTTGGATCCGATTCCTGAGATATTCGCTCCCATTCTGTTCAGCATTTTACATAATTGCTGAAGATAAGGTTCGCAGGCAGCATTGTAGATTCTTGTTTTTCCTTTTGCTAAAGCGGCTGCCATTACAATATTGGCAGTTCCGGTTACAGAAGCTTCTTCCAATAAGATGAATTTTCCTCTCAGTTCCTTAGCTTTTAAAGAATAGAAATATTGCTCTTCATCATAATTGAATTCAGCACCCAATTCTACAAGTCCCTGAAAGTGAGTATCCAGTCTTCTTCTCCCGATTTTGTCACCTCCCGGAGTCGGCATATAAGCCTCACCGTAGCGGGCAAGCATGGGTCCCATCAGCATAATGGATCCACGGAGTTTTGCCCCGTCCTTTTTGAACTCGTTAGATTTTATATAATCAAAATTAACCTGATCAGCCTTGAAAGTATAATCTCCCTGTCCGTTTTTAGTGATTTTTACGCCAAAATCTCCAAGAATTTCAATCAGTCTGTTCACATCATGGATATCCGGAATATTTTTGATTCTTACTTCTTCGTCTGTCAGAAGAACAGCACATAAAATTTGCAGAGCCTCATTTTTGGCTCCTTGTGGAGTTATTTCACCCTGCAGTCTTTTTCCTCCTCTTATTTGAAATGTTCCACTCATTATTTTCTGTTTTTATGATTGTTATTATGCCTTCTTTTGTTGGTCTGGTTATTATTTTTATTATTGTTATTATTCCTGTTGTTACTATTGTTATTATTTCGGTTGTTGTTATTGCTGGTGTAATAGATTTTACTCTTCTCAAGAGAATCAATTCCGGTAAGATCCAACCTGTTTTCAGACAGCTCTTTCAGGTGGCGGAAAATAACATCATCCGTCACATGTTCTTTATTATAGACATTATAAGACTTCTTCATATTGTTGGCGATCACTTCGATAAGGGCTTCTTTTTCATCACCCGTTTCCAGTTCGATTGCTTTTTCGATCAATTGAAGAATACTTTTTCCGTAGAACTTAAAGTCACCTTGAAGTTTTGGATATTCCATTCTTTTAGGTTTTTCTGCCAATTGTTCAGGAGTAGGGAACGGATATGGGGACTCTACATCCAGATCATAATTGGCAAGAATAAAAAGATGATCCCAAAGTTTATGTTTATAATTTTCCTCGTCGCGAAGTTGTGGGTTTCTCTGACCCATAAAATCGATGATTGCCATAGCCATTTCATTCCTTTCGTCTTTGGAAGGAAGTTCTTTGCAGCGCTCAACCAACTGTTGTATAATTCTGCCATATTCCGGCATATGAAGCTGAGTTTTTTGGGTATTGTATTCCATAGTATGCAAATATATGCATTAAAAGAAAAATTGTCTCGGGATTCTGAAAAATTTATGATTTTTTAATGAAAAATTTGAATGTCTTTCTTCTTTATTTATTGCAGAAAATGAAAATATTTCCCATTCATTTGAATTTGTCTTTAATAAAATCGTATCTTGTTTAATACATTGATAATTTATTAAAGCGATGAAAAAAACAAACTTTTTCCTTTCAATGCTGGCTTTGGCATTGGTAAGCTCATGCAGAACCAGTGATGAATTAACAACTGATACTTCCAGGCAAGAAGAGGTTCACAACAAAACAGTGAATGTAACCCATCATGATGGACGACCTTTCAGTACAGGAAGCGGCTCAGGTTCTGCACAAAGTAAATTTACAGCCGGACCGGGTGGCGGAGTTCTGATGCAGGGTTTTTACTGGGACGTTCCGCAAGGTGGCAACTGGTGGAATACCGTTAAAGATAAACTGACAGCGTGGTCCAATGCAGGAATTGGCGCTGTATGGTTACCGCCCGCATCAAAAGCACAGAACGGAGCCTATTCTATGGGATATGATCCTACAGATTATTATGATTTTGGAGATTTTAATCAAAATGGAAGCACGGAAACCCGTTTCGGATCCAGAGCCGAGCTTGAAGCTTTGATTACGAAGGCTCATACTGAAAATATGCAGGTATATGCAGATATTGTAATCAATCACAACAGTGGAGGACAATCCGAAGCCAATCCTTTTACAGGAACCAATACCTGGACCAATTTTTCAGGGGTTGCTTCAGGAAAATTCCAGAGAAATTATAATGACTTTTACAAAAATTCCTATGGAAATAATGATGAAGGAGCTTTTGGCGGTTTTCCGGATGTATGCCATGCGAATCCTCATGTCCAGGACTGGCTTTGGGGAAGAGATGATTCTGTTGCTAAATATTACAAAAACGTAATGAAATTTGATGGCTGGAGGTTTGATTATGTTAAAGGTTTCGGTCCCTGGGTAGTTAATACATGGAATTCTAAAGTAGGAGGATTTTCTGTCGGAGAATTATGGGATTCAAATGTAAATACGCTGGAGTGGTGGGCCAATAATGCCAACAGTTCCGTATTTGATTTTGCTGCTTATTACAAAATGGATGAGGCCTTTGATAATGGTAATTTAAATGTTCTGAATGATGATATGATGTGGAAAAGAAACCCATACAAAGCAGTCACTTTTGTAGCCAATCATGATACAGACATCATTTACAATAAAATGCCTGCATACGCCTATATCTTAACTCATGAAGGGTATCCCACTATTTTTTACAGAGATTATGAAGAATGGTTAAATAAAGAAAGACTGAACAATCTGATCTGGATTCATAATAATAAAGCTACCGGAACAACTTCTATTCTCTACACCGATAATGACGAATATATTGCAAGACGTAACGGTTATAACGGCAATCCAGGACTTGTTGTTTACATCAATACATCTTCAAACTGGCAGGAAAGATGGATAGAAACCAACTGGAGCAGCCAGCAGATCAAAGACTTCACAGGGAACTCAAGCTGGTACCCAACAACCCAGGGAGATAAATGGGTGAAAATCCAGTGTCCGCCGAATTCTTATTCTGTATGGTCGCTTAATTTATAAGTAATGAGCAATGAGTAATAATTGATAATTGATAATTGATAAAGCTGGGAAGAGACTGTTCTTCAGCTTAATTTTTATTAAACATTAAATTAAAACAACTATACGTCTTATTTATCATTCCGTAGGAATCTGTACAATACATTAATATTGCAGGAAACTCTTACGGAATGATATTTTTATAAGTTAAATGAAACTGTATAAGAATAATTATACCTGAATAAACTTTTTCTTCTGCTGCTGATCCGGTAAATAACATTTCTGATTGGCAAGTTTCATTCTGTTTCTGGAAATGACATCATACACTTTGTCACTTAAAGATGCAGGCAGAATTTTCCCAACAACGGAAAGTTTATAAACTCCTCCCAGTAAATTAGCGATTTCCAGTACCGCCTTTGACTTGATCAGATAATACCGTCCGGGTTTCCACAGATACATGGTATTGAATACATTGGTTTCCAGCCCTCTTTCTGATAAAAACTGCTGTCCGAAATCAGATTGAAGAGAAGCAAACATGAACTGGTCTTTCTTATCTCGCTCCAAAATCCACTGCACCCAGAAATTACAGACACCGCAATCTCCATCAAAAAATACAATATGCTTATTTTTCCAATTTTCCATGATGTTATTTATTAAATAGAATTCCCCTTTCCGTGTCTTCTTTTACTTTTTTGAAATAATGGATAAGATCTGCACGCTGCTCATCCGACAGTTTAGCATTCTGATGGCCTAAATAATAGGATTCAAGCGGCATCTCTTTTTTTTCAACCATTTCTATACATTCTTCAAGTTTATGAAGCTGTCTTTTAGGTTCATACACTGCAAAGGTAGAAAAATTAAGATGTTTCCTGCCCTCGTCAATATGATTTTTTACCCACCATGACATCGGGGAGATATTGCTGTACCATGGATACTTTGTTTCATTGGAATGACAGTCATAACATGACGTTCTGAGGGTACGGGCAATTTTCTCCGGAGTATTTTTAATTTTTAGAAAGTCCATTCCCGGAGTAAGTGGTGGATTTGTTTTATCGATAGGGAAAAACTGAATAATGATAAACGTAACGAGAATTACAACAATTATTTTTTTCATAGCAGATGTTCATATTTTGTCAATATAAAGATAGATAATTTATTTTTAGTGAGATAAAGCCTGAAGTTGGGTGATGGAAGCTGGAACTACTTTTTAGTGGGTCTTGAAATAGGGTGTTTTTTTTATTTTTTTAGAAATTCTTAATTTATATTTCATGATGCTGTTAAACTTCCTCCTTCCAGCATCCAGCTTCCTTTCCCCTTTAAATTCTTACGTTGAGTAATTCTAAATTGGATTCTATATTGCTGTTTTTATTTAAGTTAATCTGAAAAATGACTAACTTAATACCACAATTGTGTCCAGGTGCTGTGCCGTTAAAAATATTGATTTATAGTTTTTAACTATCATTGAAATAAAAATTAATAGATTGTATTTATCGTCCAAACGTTGTAGGTTTGTCATGTTCTTACAACAGAAAATTGAAACTGTATTAATCAACATAAAAAATAAAATAAACGACAATGGAAAAAGATTTGAATGACATCAGTAAATGCCCGTTTCACAACGGAACAATGAAGAAGAATGTAGCAGGAGGAGGAACTCAGAATTCTGATTGGTGGCCGGATCAGCTTAGAGTAGATCTTCTGCGTCAGCATTCTTCCCTTTCAGATCCTATGGATAAGGATTTTGATTATGCCAAGGCATTTGAAAGCCTTGATCTGGAAGCAATAAAAAAAGACCTTCATGCATTGATGACAGATTCTCAGGATTGGTGGCCGGCAGACTTTGGTCATTACGGTCCTTTGTTTATCCGTATGGCATGGCACAGCGCCGGAACATATCGTGTAGGAGACGGAAGAGGTGGAGCAGGAGCAGGACAACAGCGTTTTGCACCTTTAAACAGCTGGCCTGATAACGTAAGTCTTGATAAAGCAAGAAGATTGCTGTGGCCGATCAAACAGAAATATGGAAGAAACATATCATGGGCAGATCTTCTGATCCTTACGGGGAATATCGCTCTTGAATCCATGGGCTTTAAAACATTCGGATTTGCGGGAGGACGTGCAGATGTGTGGGAACCGGATTCCGACGTATATTGGGGATCTGAGAAAACATGGCTTGGAGGGGATTTACGGTATGCCCACGGTTCGGAAGGAGTAGAAGAAGGTCACTCGGCAGTTCTTCCTGCTGATGATAATGCAGATGGAGATATTCATTCAAGAAATCTTGAAAATCCATTGGCTGCCGTACAAATGGGACTTATTTATGTAAACCCTGAAGGTCCGGACGGAAATCCTGACCCTATTGCTGCTGCCAAAGACATCCGTGATACTTTCGGACGTATGGCGATGAACGATGAAGAAACCGTTGCTTTGATTGCCGGAGGACATACTTTCGGTAAAACCCATGGAGCCGGTCCGGCAGATCATGTAGGAAAAGAACCTGAAGGAGCCGGAATTGAACAGCAGGGATTAGGATGGGTAAGCACGTATAAGTCTGGTAGAGGAAGAGACGCGATTTCCAGCGGTCTGGAAGTAACCTGGACAGAAACTCCGACTCAATGGAGTAATTATTTCTTTAAAAACCTTTTTGAAAATGAATGGGAATTAACAAAAAGCCCTGCCGGAGCTCACCAATGGGTAGCTAAGGATGGAGCTGATATTATTCCTGACGCATTTGATGCTGACAAAAAACATAAACCAACAATGCTTACCACGGACCTTTCGTTAAGACTGGATCCTGTATACGAAAAAATTTCAAGACACTTCTACGAAAATCCTGATGCGTTTGCCGATGCCTTTGCCAGAGCATGGTTTAAATTAACACACAGAGATATGGGACCACGCGCCCGTTATCTGGGACCGGATGTACCACAGGAAGAGCTGATCTGGCAGGATCCTATTCCGGAAGTAAACCACGAACTGGTTAATGAAAATGATGTGGAGGCGTTGAAAACAAAAGTTTTAAATTCAGGACTAAGCAATACAGAACTTATATCTACAGCCTGGGCTTCTGCTTCTACTTTCAGAGGAAGTGATAAGCGTGGTGGTGCCAACGGAGCCAGAATCAGACTGGAACCTCAAAGAAACTGGGAAGTCAACAATCCTTCACAATTGAATAAAGTATTAATTGTTCTGGAAGGAATCCAAAAAGAATTTAACGATTCTCAAAGTGGAGGTAAGAAAATATCATTGGCAGATCTTATTGTTTTAGCCGGTAATGCTGCTGTTGAAGTGGCTGCAAGAAACGCAGGTCAGGATGTGAAAGTTCCTTTTGCTCCGGGAAGAATGGATGCTTCTCAGGAACAGACGGATGTAGAGTCTATGGGCTACCTTGAGCCTGCAGCTGATGGATTCCGAAATTATCTGAAAAGAAAATACACTGTGTCTACAGAATCTTTACTGATTGATAAAGCACAGCTATTAACCCTTACCGCTCCGGAACTGACCGTGCTGATAGGAGGAATGCGTGCTTTGGATACGAACTTTGACGGTTCAAAACATGGTGTATTCACCAGTCGTCCGGGCGTTCTTACCAATGATTTCTTTGTGAATCTTCTGGATATGGGAACTCAGTGGAAAGCAATGTCAGACGATAGAGAGCTGTATATCGGAACTGATCGAAAAACAGGTCAGCCTAAATGGACAGCAACCCGTGCCGATCTTGTTTTCGGGTCTAATTCTGAATTGAGAGCCATTGCTGAGGTATACGGAAGCGCCGATGCACAAGGTAAGTTTGTAAAAGACTTTGTGGCAGCATGGACGAAGGTGATGAATCTGGATAGGTTTGATCTGGTTTAATAAGTAAAAATGAAAAATGGAAAAGACAGTAGTGATGTAGTCATGGTCGGAAGAAATTCCGACCTTTTTATGTTTTGAAAACTTTTGTGGGATCCCCCTCCCACAAATACGATTAAAATAGCGGTGATCATATCCCGAAGTTCCATTGCTATTCTCTTTTTTGCGGTTTTATATCCCAAATTATTTACTTTTTTGTAGATCAACAGTAACATCGATGCAATCATGGTCATGTAAACCATCACTTCAATTCCATTTTTATTGAGCGAAACAAGGTGGCTTAAATTCAGTTCTTGTTTCATAAACCTGAAAAACACCTCAATATCCCATCTTTTACGATAATAATCTGATATTTCCTTTGCAGAAAGTTCAAATTCGTCGGTTACAAACCAAAATTCTTTGCCTGTTTTTTCATTTTTGATGACAAGCAATCTAAAATGTGTTTCCACTTTTTCTTCCCGATGATGGATATTTCCACGTTTGTTTTGGATGGGTTTTCCGGTGTAAAGTCTCACTTTGCTGTCTTTAATCACTTTCCAGTCATCCCATTTTAGAGCGTTTTCTGTTTCAAGAAAAGATTCAATCTCTTCAAATTTTCTGTTTTCTTTGGAACGAATAATAAATTTCAGACACTTCTGTTCAAAATCTTTCATCGTTCTTGTAGACTGCATCCCTCTGTCGATGATATAAATATTATAATGATGCTCTTCTTTCTTCACCTGATTCAGAATAGCTTCAGCAAGAGCATTGTCTTCTGTTGAGTATTTTTGTCCCGTAAAAACCTCTACAGCTGATGGTAAAATTCCGTCAAAAGAAAAACTGAATTTCACCAACTTCTTTCCACTTTTTTGATCGATCCCTTCTTTGAGCTTTGAACAAGTATCGGCAACTATTGTACTATCCACTCTGATCAGATTATATTTTTCGATTTCAGATTTGTCATATAGACTTGAAAACTGTTCATAGATCTGTTCATAGATTTCTTTAAAATAATTGGAGTCAATTTTGGATAGCCGTTCTGAAATTGAACTTCTTCGCACTTTTTCTTCTTCTCCTAAACTAAACAACGCTTTGAATCCGCTGCTGTTAAAAGTATCTTCTAAAGTTCTTTGACTTAGTTTTTCATTATCAAAGATGCAAAACAAAAGCAGATAAAACATTTTTTTGCCATGCAGAACCTTGCTGTAATAATCTACCTTGGTACTTGCAGAAAGATGGCTTAAAAGTGCCTGGGGAATAAATTCTAAAACCTGTTTAAGAGAAATTTCGTGGTCTTTAAAAAATATCGTAAATAATTGATTATCAGATATAAAGATATGAAATCTCAATCAATAAAACAATATAAAAAATTAAAAACCAGGCACTTATCTCTATTCTTTAACGGATGAAAAACAAAAAGTCGGAAGAAAAAAATCTTCCGACCATGACTAGCAGCGATGCTGTCTTTTTTGTTTATCACAATATGTAACACAAATGTATTACCATTAATTTCAGATATAAAGTAAAAACCAAAACCAGCCTTTAAAAAGGATTGTTTTTTAGACCTAAAGAAAATCGAAAGATGACAAAGACAAAAAATAGCTAAGGTTAAGCTTTTATTATTTAAATTAAAAAGAATGCATTGCGTTTATTTTATCATTAAAACCCTATGTAAATTATTTGAATGAGAACATTAACTATTATAAATGTGTTGAAATATCTTTGTTTAGAGTTGGTTTAAATTGATGTTGTTTTATTATTTAATGTTGAGGGATTCTAAATTGTTACTATTTTTGAAAAAACACATAAATAACTTGAAGAAAATATTATTGTTTATAATAGTATTAAATACTCTGAACCTATATTGTCAGAATACTGTTAATATAGATTTTTTTATGAATAGCATTGATAAGTCTTATTCATATAAAATTAATACAAATGAATACAAAATAAAAAAAATACAAAATGGTCTTTTTCGAAAATCTTTATTACCTAAAGTTACATTAACATCTTCCGTGCCTTATCAAAGAGCTATTTCTGATGTAGTGCAGCCTGATGGAACAATAAAATTTGTTGAACGTAATTATTTGAATCCAAACATCGGACTTAATACAAGCCAGTTTTTACCCTTTACAGGAGGTACCATTAGTTTATCAAACTCAATAAATTATTCCAGAGATTTTAATAACAATTACACTAATTTTTCTAGTAATTGGGTAAATCTTTCATATCAGCAATCAATTAATGGATACAATAATTATAAATGGGAAAAAAAAATAAATACTCTCACAAAAAAGAAAGATTCAATTGAGTATTATCAGAATATTATTCGATTGAAATATGATATAGCCAAATCTTATATTGATGCTGAAACATCACAATTAAAATCTCATTTATTACAAGAAAATATGAATAAGGTAAAGTTTATGCTAAATGAAATAAATGAAAAGTATAAAAATGGTCGAGCCATTAAAACAGATGTGGAACAAACAGAATTAACATTAGAACAGTTAAAAGGCTATTTGGAAGCTAATAAAATAGAACATCAAAATTCGTTAAGCCAATTAAAAAGAATAACCAACATTGAAATTCAAGATTCCATATTATTAGAAGGTATCGAAGAAATAGAATTTACCATTAATAAGGAAGAACTAATTAAAATTATGGAAGAGAACGGATATAATATAGAATGGAAAATAAAAGAGTTGGAAGCAGAAGCAAATCTTGATAAAATAAAAAAAGAGGGTAGTATGTCATTAAATCTTCAGCTTGGATTGGGGCTTAATTCTTCTGCAAATGAAATTTCACAATTATTTAATACTCCTCGTCAAACTCAATTTGTTACTTTAGGAATCAGAATCCCTATATTAGATTGGGGAATTTCAAGGGATAAAACTAACATAGCGTTTGTAGAAAAAGAGAATTTAAAATATAAAATTGAAGAAGAAAGAAATAGAAAAATGCAGGCTATAGATGAATTAATTAATTATTATTGGACTTTAAAAGCTCAAATACAATCATTGAAACAACAAATAATAATATCTAGTAAACTTAAGGACAACTACAAAGAATTGTTATTATTGGGTAGAAAAACAATATCAGAATATAAAAATCAAATTTATGAAAATATTAATTTATCAATTGAACGTGAAAAATTGAAAAATAATTTATATCTGCTAAAATTAAAAATAGAAGAACTTAATTTAAAACATTAAACACTTATGAAAACAAAAACACAATTAGGTGATTTGGATTTAGAGGTTCTAACTCCTATTGAAACAAAAAAAATTATTGGTGGAAACTGGTATGATTACACTAATATTGGAGAGGTGGTCATTCATTGGGATGGGGGTAGTGGTGGAAATGATGGCGGTGGTTGGGGCTATGACCCAACTCATGGCGGTGGGGATTATCCTGGTGATTGGGATGGTGGAAGTGGAGGCGGAAGTAATACTTCTTCAGCGGATGGGATACTTGAAACTCCTTCGGCGCAAGAATTATGGTGGCTTGTTGTAAATACAACTGGAGAACAAAAAGGGCTTATGAGACAAAATGCTAATGTAGCTTTGATGTATGGGCAAAATCAAGCAGACAACGTTTATGATGCTTTAAGGCATGCAATGTGGTCTGCATTAGATGCAGCTGATTTAGGTCTTGATAAGGCTAAAGAGTTTCATACACTTCATGAAACAGCAAACCCTGGTCCAGACAATGCCATGGATTTACATAATAATCAATGGGGATTTAATTGGTATTCGCAAAATGGAGATCCAGGCACTAATATGCAGCAATTTTTAAATGATTTTTGGAATGCTGTAAATAGTGGGACAAGCCAATACGGTAACATTAAAACTCATCCATAATGTACAGCTTCAAATTTACAATGTTTGTAATATTATCTTTTTTGTCTTTTTCTTCTTGCAAAGGACAAAATAATCCAGATTGTTTGGTTAATTTGGAAGAAAAATTGTCCCCAAAAGTAAATGAAGAAAATAAAATGGGAGAAGTCATAAACTTAAGGAATGATGCTGATTGTTTCGAATGGGACACTTTAATAGTGCAAATGGCTATTAGCAACAAGGAAATGACAGAAAAGACTTTAAGAATTAAAATACCTTTTGATTATAATTACAGTTGGGGAGCAGATAGTACAGCTATGTTGTTATTTGTAAAGAATAATACAGTAGTACATTATATACTGCAAAAACCAACAGTAAGTAGGGAAACTTTTGACCAAGCAAAATCTATCAAAGCATACAACTTTATTCAATTACTTAATAATTATGGCAATGGTGGCTATGCAAAAATCCCTAAAGAAAAGGCCGTTTTTGAAACTTATCCTATGATTTATCATGATGAAAATGGTAAAGAAATTACAAATCCTAAGTATGGTTTAGGTATAAAAGTTAAGGAATAAACATATTGAAGAAAATTTTTAAAGTAATACTTTTCTTTTTATCTACCTTTTCATGTAAAGGACAAAGTAATCCAGATTGTTTGGTAAAGCTGGAAGAAATATTATCTCCAAAAGTAAATGAGGAAAATAAAATAGGAGAAATTATTAATATAAAAAATAATGCTAGCTGTTTTGAATGGGACACATTGGTTGTTGTAATGGCGAGCACACCTAAAGAGTATATAGAGAAGTTAGGCATTATTATACCTTTGAATTATTATGATGATAGGTTTCAGCATGACAGTGTTGCCAGACTTTTGTTTGTAAAAAACAATACAGTTGTATACTATATATCTCAAAAAAGTTCTGTAGATAGAAAAGCTTTTGAAACTGCCCAATCTATAAAGTCCTATCATTTTGTTAATTTAATAGATAATAGCATTAATGGTTTAGTAAAAATCCCTAGAGAAGAAGCTGTATTTGAAGTGTATCCTAAAGTTCTTAGAGATAAAGATGAAGAAATCGAAAAAGCCCTTAAATCAGGAATGAGCATAAAAGTAAAAGAATAATATATGATTATAATGAAAAATATGATGTTATTATTTTTATCTTTTCTTTCATTCGGACAGACAAATCCTGATTGTTTAGTTAAGTTGGAAAACAAACTGTCTCCAAAACCTAATAAGGAAAATAAAATAGGAGAAATTTTAAACCTAAAGAATAGTGTGACTTGTTTTGATTGGGATACACTTGTTGTTATGCATACATTTTCTAATAGACAAGATTTAAAAAAAGACTTGGGAATTGAATCTCCTTTTGAGTTCAAGACAGGTGGATACCGTATTGAAACTGTTCGATTACTTTTTGTTAAAAATAAAGAAGTAGTACATTATATAACTCAAGAGTCTCTACCAGATAGAAAAATGATTGAGTCTTCTAAAACGATAAAAGCTTATAAGTTTATTGATTTAATAGAGAATGAAAAGTATAGATATGCTTCGTTTTATGCGGTCATTCCCAAAGAAAAAGCTGTATTTGAAACACAACCTAGACAACCTCTTACCTCTTTAGAGTTGAGGATTAAAAAATAAATAGATAACTCAATCTATAAAATCCTCAGTATTAACAATACAAAAATAATAAATAAATCCCGTTTACTGCAGACGATTGCTATTATTAGGCAGGAAAACAACATTACAATATAAAAATCAAATTTATGAAAATATCAATTTGTCGATTGAATGCGATAAATTGAAAGATAATTTATATCTGCTAAAATTGAAAATTGACAAATTTAACTTAATATTTTAAACAATTTCATGAAAACAAAAACACAATTAGGTGATTTGGATTTAGAGGTTCTAAATCCTATTGAAACAAAAAAAATTATTGGTGGAAACTGGTATGATTACACTAATATTGGAGAGGTGGTCATTCATTGGGATGGGGGTAGTGGTGGAAATGATGGCGGTGGTTGGGGCTATGACCCAACTCATGGCGGTGGTGATTATCCTGGTGATTGGGGTGGTGGAAGTGGTGGAAACAATGGAGGAGGTGACCCTCATACAGTATCTGGTCTTCCTGCAGCAGTTGAGCAACAAATTGGTGGCGCATGTGTAAGCTATGCAATAGCTTTTGCAGCAACAGCAAATAGTCATGCACTAACAGGAGCTCAAGCTGCATTGCAAATTGCACAGGGTTTAAACATACCTATGGCTAATGTGATGTTTACTGGTTTGACATATGCTCAAACAATCCAAGCTGTTAATACTGTTTTAGATACAAATCCTCTAATGTCTAATGTTGGAGCAATTACAGGAGCAATTGATAATAATAATGTTGTGATAGCAAATCTAGGTGCAGAAGCTAATGTTGGTCATGAGGTTGTAATAGTAGGATATGATAATGATGCAGGAACATTTACGATTGCTAATTCTCAATCGTCATCTGCTAATGGATACGATACGGTTTCTCAAAGTGATATAAATTTATATGGAGGTTTATTTGAAATTACTGGAGCAAAATGATAAAAATATTAGCAAAAATATATACTACTGTTATTTTTTTAACAGTAGTATTTTTTTCAGCACAAACAAAGGTGCAAAAAGAAGCTATTTATAAAGGTGTGAATTCTTTTGCAAAAGGAAAAAAAATCATAGGAATTCCAAAAATCGAAATGTCAGATGAAAATACTTTTTTTCAAAATGCCAAAATATATCCAATATATAGATTAAATTATATTCGAGAAAAAAAGAATGATATAGAAAAAAATAACGATGCGTTTCTGATTTGGTATCAAGAAAACTTATTTCACTCTTTTTCAGGAAAAACAACAATGCTTTTTCAAGAAAGCAGTTATGCTAAAAGCATCAAACTTTTCATAAAGAATAATAAGAATTTCAAAACATTATATCTTACAAGAGAGTTCTCCTTTTTGGGTAGTATATATAATTGTTTTTTATCAGAAGATAATTTAAATAATTTCATTGTTGATGAAAAAAAATACAATAAGATTGATGATTTAATTGAAAATAAATATGGGAGTTATGAAAAGTATAGAGATTATGTAAAACAAGATTCACTTAGGGGAAATTTGACTTTAGAAAGTATAAATGAGGGAATTAAAAACTACTATGTAGCTTATGAATATAACTGCCCAAAGGATTCTGTACTAGTTTTTAACAAGTTTATTACTCAATTAAATTTTGCTACAAAAGGACTTAGTATAAATCAGGAGAAACAAATAAGAAATATAATAGACTTTCACTTTTACCCAAGTAAATATTGGCAGAATATCTTTTCTGAACAAGGTTCAAATATTAGCAATAACAATGATTTAAAAAGAAAGATTCAAGATGCTTTTCAGAAAGATAAAGAAAAAATGGGAAATATTGAAAATAATAATCGTTTTTTTGGATTTATGATATATAATATCAATTTTACTAATTATCTTTTAGAAATATTATCAGAAAGGCAATTTAGTGACTATAAAAATTATTTAGATATTCATTTTCCACAAGAAATACATTCAAATAGTAATTTTACTAATATAAAAAGAATTATTTATGGAAAAGAAAAGTTAATAAGTGATGGTGTAATTTCAGATACAAAAAACGAAAAGAATCTACCTACTTTTAATCAATATGTTACTCAGATACTTTCTGAATGTGGCTGTAAAAAGCAATAATTATGTATCAAGAGGTAGAATCTTTTTTAAATAATTATTTCCCTTCAATAGAAGGCTGCATATTATTTGGTAGTTACTCAGAAAAAAAAGAGAAAGCAAATGATATAGATCTATTGTTGATTAGCTACAAATTTTCATTTTCATCAACAGAGAGTTTTTTTCATAATAATTTTGCTTTTAATACCATTAAAATAAATTCTTCTGAAATAATAAATATTATAGCTAAACATTTTAAGCAGGGGAATTTTCTTGCTCATGCCTTTAAAACAGGGATTATAATCAGAGATGAAGCCAAAGAACTTTTACAAATAAGAGATTATGTAATTGGATATGTCCCTAATGCTTCAGCAGAAGTAATTAGTTTTGATTTAAATGAAGTGAAGTTTAAAATCAAAGATTATTTACAACCCATTAAACAGGCTTCTGCCTTTACAGTAGAAAATTTTTTACAAGCCTCAAGAATCATTTCCTTATTTGTTGATTTTTTTCTTTTAAAAAGGGGAGTATATCTGAAAACAGAAAAAAGCAAGAATAAATATTTCTTCCAAAACTTTCCCAATGAAGTGCCAAATGTTTCAAAACTTATTGAATATTTACAAAAAGGGGATAAAATAAATTTTGAAAAAATTATTACAGAATTAATTACTCAATATTCAATTTCAGCAAATGAAAAATATTCAAACAATTTTATTTTGGATGATTACACTCAAAAATCATTAGTATGCTATATTGAGAATACATTCAAGTTTAATCAAATAGTAGATATTATTGAAAAAATTAAAACGCAAAATATAGATTTGAAATTTTTCATTTATCAAGTTGATGAAGAAAATCAGGAAAAAGAGGGATGTTACGTAGTAATTGATAATACAAATCTAAGCATAGAGAGAGAAAAGAAAGAATGGATAATATTTTTTCAAAGCATTTTCAAAGATTATAATTTTACATTTCCCTATAATAATATTTTTTGTTATCCTGAAATAAAATTTATGGGTGTTGATAATGAATTAATTGTAAATGAACTTATGTTTTCTTTGATTAATAAGATACAATCACGTAAAGAATTAGACAAAGAAAAAATAATTTTCAGAATAATAACAGACTTCTTTGGTTATTCGGAAATTACTATTGATGATTTATATAATTTCTATTTGATAAAGATAGATTCCAAAGCCAAAATGTCAAACTTTTTAAATAACAACAGTCAAAAGATAGAAGACAAATTTATAAAATCTAACAAGAATATTGAAAATGCTTTGGCAAAAAGATTTGAACTGATTTTAGAAATAATAATTGATTTTAAACCGATAGAAAAAATTCCTCAATTAGTACATTTGCAAATTTTAGACAGAATATTAAGCGTCTTTTTAAGTAAAGATCATGAAAAATTCTATTATCTGCATATTTTAAAACACAAATTTAATGAAAAATTTTCCTAATTACAGACAATTAGATAGCAAAGATTGTGGAATTTCTTGTCTTCAAATTATTTCCAAATATTATGGTAAATTCTTTTCTATTCAGGACATTAGAGATTTATCATCAGTATCAAAAGAAGGACTTTCATTATATGAATTAGGGCTTACTTCTGAAAGATTAGGGCTAAAGTCTTTACCAGTAAAAGTTGAATTTGAAAAACTGATAGGAAACATTCCTCTTCCGTGTGTTGCACATTGGAGAAACAATCATTATGTGGTCATTTACAAAATCACTAAGAACACTGTATATATTTCAGACCCAAAAGTTGGTCTTGTAAAATACTCGCATAAAGAATTTTTAGAGGGATGGCTCAATTATGAAAAGGATGAGACAAAAAAAGGAATTTTATTATTATTAGAACGGACTGATAAGTTTAACGAAATAAAACCCTCTTTAAATCCCACCAATGTCTATGCATTTAATTATTTTATAAGCCACCTATCCCCCTATAAAACACAAGTTTATCAATTATTGGCTACAATGGTTATTCTGACATTAATTCAGTCTGCAATACCTTTTATCACTCAATCTATAGTTGATACTGGAATATCTTCTAAAGATTATGGCTTTATTTCAATGCTTTTGATAGCAAATATTGTATTAGTCATAAGTGTTAGTATTGGTAGTTGGATTAGGCAATCTATTAACATTCATATATCCTCAAGAATAAAGGTTTCTATATTATCCAACTTTATCATCAAATTGTTAAAACTTCCTGTTAATTATTTTGAAAATAAATCATCAGGAGATATTTTTCAAAGAGCATTGGATTATGAAAGAATGGAAAATTTCATTATGAACTCTGCTTTTAGCATCATATTAGCAATCTTAAATATTCTTGTCTTTGGAACAATACTTTTTATATATCAACCAATCATACTTTTTATTTTCTTTTTTGGAGGGTTACTATATGTGTGCTGGAATCTGTTTTTTTGGAATGTCCGCAAAAAATTAGATATGAATTATTTTGCATTAAAAGCAAAGAATAATACACACTGGATGGAACTTTTAACTCATATCCAGGAAATTAAGAATAACAATTATGAGCAGGGAAAAAGGTGGTCATGGGAAAAAGTTCAGGTAAAGTTATACTATTTAGGAATAAAAGTATTGAGAATTAACCAAATAGATACTCTTGGTGCAAACCTTATCAATACAATATCTGATGTTGTTTTAACATTTGTCTCTGTTTATTATGTAATAGAAGGAGAAATTACCATTGGTATGCTAATAGCAATTCAATACATATTAGGGCAGCTGAGAAGCCCTCTATTAGAAATAACAAAATTTATTTCATCCTATCAAATGGCATACATAAGTTTTACCAGAATGAATGATTCCAGTAATACCCCTGAGGAGCAGGTTGAAGAGGATGTTACAGCAAGAGAATTGCCCACAAATAAAACAATCTTTTTAAAAAATATTTATTTCAAATATAACAATGCTGCAAATTATATACTGAATAACATTTCTTTGGTTATTCCTGAGGGAAAAGTTACAGCTATTGTTGGGGCAAGTGGAAGTGGCAAAACAACATTATTGAAAATTTTAACACGATTGTATACCCCTACTCAAGGAGATTATTTTATTGGAAATATCAATATGAACTCTATTGATATTAACGAATGGAGGAAGAATATTGGAGTAGTAAATCAGGGAGCAGAAGCATTCAAAGAATCAATAAAGGATAATATTGTTTTGGGAAGTGATTATAATCAGAATAAACTGAACGAAGTACTACAACAAGTAAATCTATTAAATGAAATAAATACATTGCCTTCTGGACTAAATACAATGATGGGAGAAAATGGACGAGGTTTAAGTGAAGGACAAAAACAAAGACTAATGATTGCGAGGGCATTATACAAAAACCCTGAATTTCTATTTTTAGATGAAGCAACCAATTCTTTAGATTCTATTAATGAAAATATTTTAGTGGATAATCTTAATAAATCCTTCGAAGGAAAAACAGTAATACTTATTGCCCATAGACTTGCAACTATTAAAAAAGCAGATGGTATAATTGTTATGAATAACGGGAGCATTGTAGAGATGGGAAATGAGGAACAATTGCTCAATAAAAAAGGGTATTATTATAAGCTATTTAAAAACCAAATGATTTTAGAAAACCATGAATAAGAAAACTATTTATTCAGAAGAATTTGATGATGCCATTTCTAAATTCCCAAAATTCAATTCAATTTTATTTTACTCATTAGTTGCAATTATAGCTACAGCAATAATCTTATTACAACTAATAAAATCTCCCGAAATTGTAATAGGAGAAGCACGAGTAACAGCAGAAAAGCCACCAATAGAAATATTGTCGCAAAATTCAGGTAAAATTATATTCAAAAAGTTTTATCCACATAAATTTTTGAAGAAAGGAGATTATCTTGCTATTATGGAAAACCCATCCAATGAAGATGATATTTTGGAATTAAAAAAAGTATTGTTAAAATATGCTGATAATTTATATTCTCTGAAATCCTCTGCTTTATCTTTTGCTTCAAATTATGATTTAGGAGAATTGGAAGAACCTTTTTTTAGTTTACTGAATACTTTATACAGCATTGAAAGAGAAAAGGGGTACAATGAGAATGATGCAAGAAAGGAAGTGTTAAATAAACAAAATTTCAAGTATCTTGAAATGATTTCTAAAAGAAATGAAATCAAAAATGTTAAAAGAAATGAGATTGCTTTATTAAAAAGTAGATATAGGGATGATTCTTTATTAATGGCAAAAGGATTAATTACCAAGGTTGAATATGAGAACTCCAAAAGAAATTATCTAAAAGAAAATGAAAATCTTAAAAATTACGAGGCTAGGGATGTAGAGAATAGTCTTAATATTTCTGATAATAAAGGGAATATTAATGTGCTTAATACCCAAAAAAAGATTAATATATCTGATTTAGAATTTAAACTCATAAATACATATAATCAACTACTTCAAAATATTAATCTTTGGGAATCCAGACATGTTGTAAAAATGCCTATTGATGGAACTGTTGATATGATGCAATTTATTTCGTCTAATCAGTTTATTAAGCAAGGTGAACCTATATTTAGTGTCCTTCCAGACAATAATAAATATGTTGCACAATTATTTGTTCCTCCAATGGGAGCTGGTAAAATCAAGATAGGACAAACTGTATCTATAAAACTAGCCTCATTCCCCTATCAGGAATATGGTAAATTGGAAGGTAAAATACAATCCATCTCTTTGATACCAACTCAAAATTATTATTTAATCCTTGTTGAATTACCCATTGGATTGAAAAGTGATACAGGAAATGCTCTTGTTTTATCAAAAAATATGGTAGGACAGGCAGAAATTGTCACAAATAAAAGAAGTTTATTATCCAAGTTGTTTTCTAAAATCACTAACTTATTTGAAAAAGATGATAATTATTTTAACAAAGAAAAAGAAAAGGCTAAATCTGAAAAGAGGTAATAAGGACTATAATTGAATTAAAGACATTTATTTTTTATTTCAACCCAAATGAATGCAGCTTATCATTGTTATATAATAATTATGTCTTAAAAATTGAGCACTTCACATACGAATCTTGACTAATGACAATTGAAACATTCATTATAAGAATATAAAAAAACAAAAAACCACCCTTGAAAAAGGATGGTTTGTAGACCCACAGGGATTCGAACCCCAGATGACTGAACCAAAATCAGTAGTGTTACCGCTACACCATGGGTCTGTTTCTATGCCGCGAAATTATAGAAATTATTTTAAATATGAAAATCTAAAGTAAAGATTAATTAACATAATGAGAGTGTAAATCCCTTTACTTATTGATATACAAATAATTATTTTTTAATAAAAATTTAAAAATAATCTGTTTTTATAAGGAGAATAGCTGCATTCCAGATATTGTCTGTTCAGTTTTAAAGAGAATGACTCTTATGAATTTCCCATAGATAGTGACTTCCATCCTCCTTCTTCCAGCTTCCATCCTTAAAGTGACGTTAAATAATAAAACCTTATCTTTGCAAAAAAATTGGGCTCCAAAAGTTGGAGTAACCCATTAATAACATATCCTTGAGCAAAGTAAAAGGATTATTAAACATTTTTTATGTCAAATATTGTCGCAATCGTTGGACGTCCCAACGTAGGAAAATCCACGCTTTTTAACCGTTTATTAGAAAGAAGAGAAGCTATTGTAGATTCTACAGCTGGTGTTACCAGAGACCGTCACTACGGGAAATCAGACTGGAACGGAGTAGACTTTACGGTAATTGATACCGGAGGTTATGATGTAGGTACAGATGATATCTTCGAAGAAGAAATCCGTAAACAGGTACAATTAGCGGTGGATGAAGCCACTTCTATTATCTTTATGATGAATGTTGAAGAAGGGCTTACTGATACAGACCACGAGATTTACAGACTTCTTAGAAGATCCAACAAACCTATTTACATCGTTATCAATAAAGTAGATTCTGCAAAGGAAGAGCTTCCTGCAACAGAATTCTATCAGTTAGGAATTGATAAATATTATACACTTTCTTCGGCTACAGGTTCCGGAACAGGAGATTTATTAGATGATATCGTTAAAGATTTTCCTACTACAGAATATAAAGATCCATTTGAAGGACTTCCTAAAATTACGATTGCGGGTCGTCCAAACGTTGGAAAATCTACAATGACCAATGCCTTATTGGATGTTGAAAGAAATATCGTAACCGATATCGCAGGAACCACAAGAGACA
The DNA here is from genome assembly GCF_057809135.1 of Chryseobacterium sp. FG46. Taxonomy (NCBI): domain Bacteria; kingdom Pseudomonadati; phylum Bacteroidota; class Flavobacteriia; order Flavobacteriales; family Weeksellaceae; genus Chryseobacterium; species Chryseobacterium sp. FG46. The sequence continues at coordinate 102,538 of NZ_JBMDJJ010000003.1, forward strand.
GTATCCAGACTTTATATAATAAATTCGGACACGAGTTTGTATTGGTAGATACCGCAGGGATGAGAAGAAAGTCGAAGGTAAGCGAAGATCTTGAATTCTACTCTGTAATGAGATCAATCCGTTCTATTGAATATTCTGATGTTGTGATCATCATGGTAGATGCTACACAGGGATGGGAATCTCAGGATATGAACATCTTCGGACTGGCTCAGAAAAACAGAAAAGGAATTGTAATCCTTGTTAATAAGTGGGATTTGATCGAAGATAAGCAGACTAATACGATGCGTGATTTTGAAAAGTCAATCAAAGATAAAATCGGTCAGTTCCAGGATATTCCAATCCTATTCGTTTCAGCTTTAACGAAGCAAAGAATCCTGAAAGCTGTAGAAGTTGCCATGGAGGTTTATGAAGACCGTAAGAAGAAAATTAAAACTTCAAAACTGAATGAAGTAATGCTTCCGATCTTCGAAAATACACCACCACCGGCATTGAAAGGAAAGTATATCAAAATCAAATATTGTGTTCAGCTTCCTACGCCGTCACCACAGTTTGTATTTTTCTGTAACCTTCCACAGTATGTGAAAGAACCTTATAAAAGATTTACTGAAAATCAGCTGAGAAAAGAATTCGGGTTTACCGGAGTTCCGATTGAAGTCTATTTCAGACAAAAATAACAAGAACAGATGTTCATCAAAAATCTCCGGCAAGCGAAGCTTGCCGGAGATTTTTATATCACCAAACCAGACTTTCTCTTTCAGTCCGATCTTTCAATTCGTTTTTTAGTTGTAATTTTGTGGCAATTAATATCAATTAACTGAAATTAAAAATAAAATTTTCATGCTTACTATTTTATCGCAACACTTTTCTCTTGTCAACGAATGGATTAACGAACTTAGAAACGTTACGATCCAGCATGACCGAATGAGATTCAGAAGGAATATGGAAAGAATCGGGGAGATTGCCGCTTTTGAAATCAGTAAAGGACTGGAGTACAGAGAAGTTGAAATTCAAACTCCTTTAGATACGATAAAAAGCAGGGAAATAGCTGTACAACCGGTTATTACAACTATTTTAAGGGCAGGTGTTCCATTATTCGAAGGAATCCTGAACTATTTAGACAGAGCAGACTGCGGTTTTGTGGCAGCTTACAGAAAACATGATGCCAACGATTATTTCTCAATCAAACAGGATTATCTTACGTGCCCAAGCATTGAAGGCAGACCGCTAATCGTAGCAGACCCAATGCTGGCTACAGGAGCTTCTCTTATTGAAGCCATCAAAGATTTGCTGACCAACGGAAATCCAACCCAGCTTCATATTGTTGCAGCCATTGCATCGAAACAGGGAGTTGAAACTGTTCAGAATGCATATCCTGAAGCTCATATCTGGGTAGGAGCAATTGATGAACACTTAACTTCAAAAGGGTATATCACACCAGGATTGGGAGATGCCGGAGATTTGAGCTACGGAGAAAAACTTCAGCGATAATTAAGAAAGATTCCAGAAATCTTTTATTAAGTTCAATAATAAATCAGGTCGTACTTTATCCATAGGATGCTTTGTATCCGGAAGTACGGCCAGTTTTGCATTTGGAAGGCTTCTGTAAACCCTTGAACTCTCTTCCAGCGTTACCATATTATCTTTATCACCCACCATGATTTGAACGGGAGTGGTAATCGTAGCAAAATTATTTTCCAGAGGAGGATTTTTACCTAAATCAATCATTAAATCAGCAATACCAGGAAGAAGCTGTTTCCACTTTCTTCCGTGCTGTGATTCTAAAAGCTGGGCATACTGCGGAATTTTTTCAAGAATAACATCCGGATTAAGCATCTTACTTTCTTTTAAAGCCTGTTCTTCAGTCCAGTCGAACTTTGTGCCCAGTGTTATAACAGAATTTACATTGTCAGGATTTTCCATTGCGTAGCAAAGTGCGACATAACCACCCATGCTGTGCCCGAAAATAGATACATCTGTCAGATGATTCACTTTACAATACTCGGATAATTCCTGGACATACTTTTTAATACTGAGACCGCCAGCCGGAAGTTCCTGGTCTCCATGTCCTGAAAAAAGAGGAGTATGAACTGTAAAATAGGATGACAGGACATTCAGGTAAGGTTTGAAAATGTCGCTGTGACCTAAAGCTCCGTGCAGTAAAATCAGATTGGGCATAGTTGTATAGTTTTCTGAAAATTAGGAAAAAGAATTGAATCGTGAAAATGGATGAGGCGGAAGTGTAAGAGTGTTTGAGAGTTTTTGGGTTTAAAAATATTTTTGATTATTTCTCCGCACAGAAAATCCCGAAACCCGAAACTCGAAACTCGTACCCCGAAACTCGCATCCGTTCCCATATCAAACATCCTCAGCCATCACTAAAACACTTACTTTATTATCTCCGGCATTTAAAATCTCCCATGCCACTGATGAAACCGTATTTCCTGTAGTGAAAACATCATCAATCAGTAGAATATGCTTTCCGGTAACAGGCTTGGTTGTGGAGAATGTATTGACAGTTTCCAGTCTGTGTTTCTTGTCTTTTAAGGCCTGTGCTTTAGAATAATGATTTCGTTTAATTAATTGATGATCAAAAGGAATGTTATAAAATGAAGATAAAGTTTCGGTAAACAAATGAAGCTGGTTATATCCCCTTTTCTTCAGTTTCTTTGGATGAAGCGGTATACTTACTAAAAGGTCAGGGAAATTATCTTTGAGATCAAGTCGTTCTGCTGTCCAATCGGCTAAGATTTTTCCTGCTTTTTCCCTGCTTCTATATTTCAGATCGTGAATAATCTGACGGCTTAAACCTTCCTTTTCAAACTGTATTAAAGCGAATGCGTTTTCAACCGGAAAGAATAAACTGCATTTTTCCTTAACCGGATTATTTTCAAAATAATTGTAATGGGTAAAATGAATCTGGCTGAAACAAAGATCACAAACCAAAAGTTCAGGATCGATGATTCTGCTGCAGTGAATGCAGCGGTTAGGAAACAATATATCTAATATCATAGTGTGTTTTTACTAAGATATGAAAATAATTGTCAATTTTTGCTTCGCAATGTCAATAGTGAATTATTATTGTTCGCGAATTTTATGAACTAATTTATATTTGGTTCGCAAAGGCATTTTTTCGTTGCTGAGTGGAACGCCATAGCGACCCAAAAGCTATTAAATAGTATAGAAAACTTTGTGAACACCGCGTTTAGAAAATAACTTACCCGTGAATTTCAACAGCAAATCTATTATTCACAAACCTTAATCTCGCATCCCGAACCTCATATAAAAACTCACAAGCGAAGCGTATTGACAATTCACAATTCACTTTTTAAATATCTTCAAACGTTTTCCTGATTTTCTCTACAGCATTCTTCATACTCAAATTAAAATGTTCCTTTTCCAGCCTTACAGGCGTTGCCTGTCGCACTTCACAATCGGCAATACTGCATGATTCGCAGGTAACCCCTACATTGATGGTTTTTAAAGATGGAGACTTGATAAAACCTATTTTTTTAATCGTTTGAGAGTTCAGTAAAATCCCCAGGCAATAACTTCTGTTACTTCCATCTGAAAAAGGATTTTTTTGTGAAGTGGAAATTACCAGATAGCTTATTCCCTGATCTTTATAATGAGAAATCTGAGCATCCGTAAGGGTTTCATTTTCTTTTAAATCACCAAGATTTTTTACAGCAATCCATCTTCTGCAGTAATGTTCGTTCATTGCATTCGCATGAGGAGCCTGTTGATGATTAAGATGAAGCTCTTTTAAAATCTGAATTTTATCCGAGTTTTTCTTTTTTACCAGACATAAATAAAAAAGATCTTTAATTCCCATTTCAGCCGAGAGGATGTTGGTCAGCCGATAGTAAAACGTTTCAGGAGAGTGGGTGAAGCTGTCGATCAGAGCCTCAAAATTTTTAGATTCCCATGTATTCTGCTGGAAAAATTCTGAAGTTTTTTCAATGACGGGTTCTTTGGAAATAAGTAATGCTCCTGCAAAATAAGAGGCGTAAAAGTTGTTCAGAATCTCTTCAAAACTTCCGAAGTCAAGCCATGAATACGTATTGGGACGATTTTTTAATTCCAGTACATTGAAGCCGATTTCTTTAGCGAGGATGAATGTTTTCTGATCCTTTTCCAGTTTTTGATTCAGAAGCAAAAGTTTTTTCTCCGGAATAAAAAGAGATCGCAGATTATCCAGAGTTCCATATTTTTCAAAATCTTCCGACTGAATGGTGTAGCTGAATTTTTCTGCAAGAATTTTCTCCAGAATATCAGACTTTAAACTTTTCTTGATTTTTAACTGATTTTCCTGTGTAAACAAATCTACCTTTTCTTCAATTTCCGGAAAATAATTGTCATACAATTCCTGAAATGATCTTAATACCGCAAAATAAAATCTTTCTTTTCCCAGATTATAATTCTGAGAAATTTCGATCAGGGCATTGATAAAAGCAGTTACTTTTTTAGGAGCATCGCTGATGATGCTGATGAGGTTGTTCTTATTGATTCCAAAAAGTTCCAGAGGAACTTCTTTAAAGAAATCAGACTGCAGAATTTCATTGAAAGGGGCAAGACTTTTATCAAGCTTGGTAGAAACCAGATCATCAAAAGTGCAGTTGAGCGCTTCAGAAAGCTGGATGATTTTATCGTGTTTGGGATATTTTTTCCCGTTTTCAATTTCGTTGAGGTAAGATTTTGATAATCCTGTCTTTACAGCAAGATCCTGCAGAGACCAGTTTTTCTTTTGTCTCTGCTGTTTCAGTTTTAGCCCGAAAACTGTTTTGATAAAGTCGCTTTCTGAATTCATTACTCAAATATAAATAATTAGATGCGATTATTCGCATAATAAATTTTAAAATAAATTTAGCGAACGTTCGCTATTTGTGAAAATTTTTATTTATGTTTGTAACATCAAATCACAAAATCAATAGGTTATGGAAACAAAGACTCAGTTAGAAATAAAGTCACAGAAGCAGTTTGAGGAAATATTTACTCCTGATTTGGTAGATTTTCTGATTTCGCTTCATCAAAACTTTAATGATAAAAGACTTGAACTTTTAGAAGAAAGAAAAAATACTCAGCAACATTTTGATCAGGGAAATCTGCCCGGGTTCTTAAAAGAAACTGCAGACATCAGGAATGGGAATTGGGTATGTGCTTCGCTTCCTGACGATATGCTGGATAGAAGAGTAGAAATTACCGGTCCTGTTGACCGCAAGATGATTATCAATGCCTTGAATTCGGGTGCTTCTACATTTATGGCCGACTTTGAAGACAGCAGCTCGCCGGTGTGGGAAAACTGTATCCAGGGACAGATCAATCTTTCTGATGCCATTAACCGAAAAATTGATTTTGTCAACGAAAAAGGAAAAGCCTATACCCTGAATGAGAAAACGGCTGTTTTACAGGTTCGTCCACGCGGTCTTCATCTCCCGGAAAAACATATTGAGATCAATGGAGAGAAAGCTTCCGGATCACTGACAGATTTTGGAATGTATTTCTTCAGAAATGCAAAACAGCTTCTGGAAAACGGCAGCGGTCCTTATTTTTACCTTCCAAAACTGGAACATTATAAAGAAGCCCGATGGTGGAATGAGGTTTTTGTTTTTGCACAAAACTACCTTGGAATCCCGGAAGGAACTATTAAAGCTACCGTTTTAATAGAAACCATTACTGCGTCATTTCAGATTGATGAAATTTTATTTGAATTAAAAGAACACAGCGCAGGACTGAATTGCGGAAGATGGGATTATATTTTCTCTTACATTAAAAAATTCAGAAACCTTCCCGAGTTTATTGTTCCGGACAGAGACCAGGTGACGATGACTTCTCCTTTTATGAATGCATACTCAAAAAGAGTGATCGAAATCTGCCATAAAAGAAACGTTCATGCTATCGGCGGAATGGCTGCCCAGATTCCTGTAAAGGATGATGATGAAGCCAATAAAAAAGCTTTTGAAAAAGTAAAAAATGACAAAGAAAGGGAGGTGAAAAACGGTCATGATGGTACATGGGTAGCACATCCGGCATTGGTAGCGGTGGCAAAAGAAATTTTTGATGAGTATATGCCTTCCAAAAATCAGATCGATAAAAAATTTGAATATCATATAGCGGAAAATCAGCTGCTGGAAATCCCCAAAGGAGATATTACTGAAAAAGGAGTCCGGAAAAATATCAATGTAGGAATTCTTTACCTTGAAAGCTGGCTGATGGGAACCGGTGCTGCTGCTATTTATAATCTGATGGAAGATGCCGCTACTGCAGAGATTTCAAGAACACAAATCTGGCAGTGGCTGAAAAACGAAGCAGTTCTGAGTGATGACAGGATATTGACCCGAAGTATGATACTGCAGTGGGAAAAAGAAGAAATGGACCATATTGAAAAGTATGTAGGAGAAGCCCGTTTCCAGAACGGAAAATTTAATCTCGCCAAAGAACTTTTCAATGAACTGATTTTCTCTGAAAAATTTGAAGAATTTCTGACCCTTAAAGCATATCCTTTTATTTAGATTGAGAGTGAGAGCGTGGGATTATCTGAAAGTTTGAACCTCCTATTCAAGATAGTTTTTATCATTCGTTCAAACCTAAAACCCCGCACTCCGAATCTCGTACCTCAAAACTCAACCTCTAATCAAACAAAATCCCAATATTATGAAAACAAGACAAGAACAAATCCAAGCTATTGAACAGGATTGGCTTACAAATCCACGTTGGAAAGGTATTAAGAGACCTTATACAGCAGAAGAAGTTCTAAAACTTCGCGGTTCTTATACCATAGATTATACTATTGCTACAGAAATGTCCAAAAAATTCTGGAATAAATTAAATACTCAGGATTATGTGGCAGGACTTGGCGCATTGACAGGTAATCAGGCGGTACAGGAAGTAGATGCCGGGCTGGAAGCAATATATCTTTCAGGGTGGCAGGTTGCGGCGGATGCCAACCTGTCAGGTGAGATGTATCCGGATCAGTCATTATATCCGGCTAACTCAGTGCCTTCTGTGGTAAAGAAAATTAATAATGCCTTACTAAGGGCAGATCAGGTGCAATCCGTAAGCGGAACAGGAAACAAAGAATATCTTGTGCCTATTATTGCCGACGCAGAAGCAGGTTTTGGAGGTAATCTGAATGCTTTTGAGCTGATGAAACAAATGATCGAAGCGGGAGCTGCTGCCGTACACTTTGAAGATCAGCTTTCTTCTGCAAAAAAATGCGGACACTTAGGTGGGAAAGTATTGGTGCCTACTCAGGAAGCAGTCAATAAGTTGATTGCAGCACGTCTGGCTGCCGATGTATTAGGTGTTCCAAGTCTTATTATTGCAAGAACAGATGCGGATGCAGCGGATTTACTGACTTCTGATATTGATGACAGGGATAAAAAATTTGTAACGGGAGAAAGAACTTCTGAAGGATTTTATGTGGTAAGAAACGGAGTAGAACAGGGAATCGACAGAGGTTTGTCTTATGCTCCATACGCAGATCTGATCTGGATGGAAACCTCAAATCCTGACCTGGAACAGGCGAGAAGATTTGCAGAAGGAATTCATGCTAAATTTCCGGGAAAAATGCTGGCTTATAACTGTTCACCTTCATTCAACTGGGCAGCAAGACTGAGTGTGGAAGAAATGTCTACTTTCCGTGAAGAGCTGGCTAAAATGGGATACAAGTTCCAATTTATTACCCTTGCAGGATTCCATGCCTTGAACACGGCTATGTTTGAATTGGCTTTAGCTTATAAAGAAAGAGGAATGGCAGGATATTCAGAACTTCAGGAGCGTGAGTTTGCATTACAGCAGAAAGGATTCAGAGCAGTGAAGCATCAGTCTTTTGTAGGAACAGGATATTTTGATGAAGTACAGAATATTGTCACCAACGGTTCCTCGGCTACTGTAGCGATGAAAGATTCTACAGAAACCGCACAGTTCCATTAGTCATTTTTTCCTATTTTTTTGATATTAAACCTTCTCAACTGTGGGAAGGTTTTTCTTTTGTTTAAAGGTGTTTAAGCCTGTTTTTACACTATTGATATCTCAAAATAATAAAGAAATAAATACTACATGATAAGTAATTGAAATTTGAATTATATTTGAGGCTGAAAAAATATTATTAAAAATGAATTTAATTAAAGTACTTTTTATTACATTAGGATTGACACTTACAGCAAATGCTGCAAAAGCCCAACAGAAGATTGGTAGCGTGAATACTGATGAAATTTTTGCAAGTTTATCCGAAGTAAAAACAATAAGTGCAACTGTGGATAATCTGACAAAAACCAAGCAGACTGAAATTGAAAAATTAATCGGTGATTATCAGGCTAAATTGAAGGCAGCCCAGGATAAAGAAAAGACCCTTAGTGAAGCTAACAAAGAAGCGGTGACGAAAGAACTGATGGCAGCACAAACAGAATTACAGACTCTGGGTAAAAAAATTGAAGAATCAAGAGCACAGGCTGCTAAAGATATTTCTGCAAAACAAAATGAATTGTTTACTCCGTTACAGCAAAAAGTAAAAGCTGCTATTTCTGCTGCTGCCAAAGAAAAAGGTATCAATTATGTTTTTGATATTGCATCTCAGGAAACTAATAATCTTATTTACAACGATGGAAGTGAAGATATCACAGCTCTTGTGAAAAGTAAATTAGGAGCTGCAGCAACGCCTGCAAAACCGGCTGGAAAATCTAAATAAGAAACTTAATATACTGAATATTACAACGGAATCAGAATTCATGATTCCGTTTTTTTATGCGTAAAAGTGATTAATGGGATGAAGAATATTTTGTTTTAAAATAATAAATTTGAGTAAACTTTCAGCAGAATGAATTTAATGTACGAAAAACAGATCAAAGTAACAGAAGAACATATTGATCACAATAGCCATGTGAATAATGTACAGTATGTACACTGGGTGGAACAAGTGGCAGCAGAGCACTGGGATCTTCTGAAACAGCAAACAGATTATGTAAACAACGCCTGGATGCTTCTGGATCATCATATTCAATACAAAAAACAGGTTTATCTGCATGATGTTATTACGGTAAGAACCTATCCAATGGCTCCGGAAGGAGCTAAGCAGCCAAGGAAAGTAGAATTCTATTGCAATGATGAACTGGTGGTAAATTCAAGCACACTCTGGATTTTGTTTGATCCTGAAACTAAAAAGATCAAACGTTTGGAAAACGACTGGTTGGAGAGATTTTTTTAGTATAAAACTAAACCAAAAACTAAATATACATGAAGCTTTTATATTCACTGACATTGTTGTTGTTAAGCATGGCAGGCTATGGCCAGGAAAATCCTTACTGGTTTGCAGATGATATTAAAAAAAAGGTGGCAGACTCCACCCAAAGTCAATCCTGGAGAAGCCAGATGGGTGCAACATTTTACTCGATAAGCGGACAATATAACCCTGCATTGGAAAGTTGGGATATGACTTTTGGAAGAGTGAAAAAGCTGAGCACTGCAGATAGTTTAAGATTTACAAAACTAATCCCTGTCAACGCAAAAGATTATATCTTAGAAAGATCCTTTAGTGAACAGATTATCATCATTAATGAAGCCCATCACAATGCCAGTCACCGAACTTTCGCATCTTCCTTGCTTCAGGGGTTATATGATAACGGATACAGATATTTGGGACTTGAAACATTAGCGAGTGACTCTGTAAACACCACGAAATTTGCTGCTCTTAACAGTGGATATTATTCCAAAGAACCGGAATTCGGAAACTTTATTTACAATGCCTTGAAAATTGGGTTCAAGCTTTTCCCATATGAAGCAGAAGGAAATAATAAACAAAGAGAAATAGGAGAGGCAAACAATATCTTCGATTTTATGCAGAAAAATAAAGATGGCAAATATTTCATCTACTGCGGTTATCAGCACGCTTATGAAGGTGTTCATAAATCCTGGGAGAAAACAATGGCGGGAAGGCTTTCAGACTTAACAGGTGTGAATCCTTTTACCATTGATCAGACTCAGTTTTCAGAAAAAAGTAACCCGAAGTATAATGACCCACTTTTAAGATTGGTAAATAATACTATCCCTGTTGTTTTAAAAGATGAAAATCAGGCAATCTATAACGGAGAAGATAAAGAGCTGTATACCGATATTAAAATCATTCATCCCGTTACAAAATACATCAAAGGCAGACCAGATTGGATGCTGACGAAAAATAGAAAGTGGTATAAGATTCCGGTTTCTGAAGTTTCAGAATATCCGGCATTGATTTTTGCCTATAGAAAAGGGGAGTATGAACAAAAAGGAATTCCTGCCGATATCATTGAACTCAAAACATCTAAAGACAATCGTTATTTAATTCTGGACAAAGGAGAATATGAGATTGTCATTAAAAATAAACAGTATAAAGTCATTAACAGATTTGAAAAAACGATCAGATAAAGAGAGGTGATGAAAAACAAATTAAGAAAGATAGTCATCGATAATAATGAATATTTGTATTCGGTTACGGATCAATTGAACGCTGGAACTGAAATTAATACTCTAACATTGAAAGTTTTTCTAAGAGGGCATAAACAGACTCCTTTGATCGTTGAGTTTGTAACAGTTGATCATTATATTATGGGTCAGCCTTTAAAATCCGGTATTAAGTTGAGAAGTAAAATAACAAATTCAGAAGATACCGTTAATCTTAATGAGCCAAAGTACATTAAATAGTTTATTTTGCTTGGATTAAGAAATGGATGGTCAGGTGTTAATTCAATAGCAGTTCAAGATGGATTGGATTATTTGTGTCAATTAGGTTTTGAAGTAGACCAATTAATTCTCAAGAAGTAATAGATATCAATTTTGAAAACCTGCTAAAAAAATATTTTAAAATCGCCTTAATAGAAACAGTCTTTTCTCTATTAAGCGGTTTTGTCATATCTTTGTAATATGATACGTATTACAAAAATTTTTACATTCGAAACGGCTCACGTGCTTTACAACTACGATGGGAAGTGTAAAAATATGCATGGACACTCTTATAAGCTGTTTGTAACAGTGAAAGGGAGACCGATTAATGATATTGAAAATCCTAAAAATGGAATGGTGGTAGATTTCGGAGATATCAAAAGTATCGTAAAATCTGAGATCGTGGACGTATGGGATCATGCGGTCCTTGTCAATGCGCTGTCTCCTCATAAAGAACTGGGAGATGACCTTGAGCAGAAAGGACATAAAGTAATCTATTGCAGCTTCCAGCCAACCTGTGAAAACATGTTGTACGCCATTGCTGCTAAAATCAAATCAAGACTTCCCGAAGGAATTTCTTTAGCCTATCTTAAACTTCATGAGACAGAAAACTCTTATGGAGAATGGTTTGCAGAAGATAATCAATAATTTTTCACAAAACTCAGAAGGTGTTAAAAACAACAATTAATTTAGAACCTGGAAAAAAAGTATATTTCGCTTCGGATCAGCATTTTGGTGCTCCTACACCCAAGGAAAGCAAGGTGCGGGAGGAGAGATTTATACGCTGGATGGATGAGATCAAAGAAGATGCTCAGGTTTTGTTTTTAATGGGTGACCTTTTTGACTTCTGGCATGAATGGAAGCATGTTATTCCCAAAGGATATGTCCGGGTGCTTGGGAAAATTGCAGAATTGAAAGACAGAGGAATTCATATTTATTTCTTTGTCGGAAATCATGATCTTTGGATGAAAGATTATCTGGAAGAAGAGATTGGCTGTACCGTATTCTATCAGAAACAATATTTTGAAATGGGAGGGAAGCAGTTTCTGCTGGCCCACGGAGATGGCTTGGGACCCGGAGACAAAGGATATAAAAGAATGAAAAAATTATTCACAAATCCTGTGGCACAATGGTTCTTCAAATGGCTTCATCCCGATATTGCGATGAAAGTGGCATTGTATCTTTCCCAAAAAAATAAAATGATCTCAGGAGAAGAAGACAAAGCTTTTCTGGGAGAAGATAAAGAGTTTCTCATCATTTATTCCAAAGAAAAGCTGAAAACCCAGAAGATTGATTATTTTATCTATGGACACAGGCATCTGCCTATGGTACTGGATCTGGACCATAATGCAAAATATATCAACCTTGGAGACTGGATTTCCTATTTCACGTACGGGGTTTTTGAAAAAGATTTTGAACTGAAGACTTTTCAAAAATAAAGCAAAAAAAATTACCCCTAAAAGAGGTAACTTTCGAACGGGTGGAAAAACCCACTCTTGTTTTTAATCCATATTCCAAGTAACACATTGCAATAAGTCTACCAAAATAGGTTTAATACATTAAAAAATTATTAAAAAACAATATTTTATCTCTGTAATTGCCTTGTAGTAAGGGATTAAAAAACTCAAAAATTATGGAATTGAAAAATATATTCAACATACAGACTGAACAGGATTTCCTGAATGCCTCATTGAAAACATTTCGTTATCAATATGAAAATGTTGAAATATATAGGAAATTCGTTGATTTTCTGAAGGTTAATCCCGATGAGGTCAACAGTCTGGTGAAAATTCCGTTTCTTCCTATTGAAATGTTTAAAAACCATCAGATTCTGGATAAAAATATTGATACGGATCTTTTCTTTCAAAGTTCAGGAACAACCCAAATGAACCTTTCAAAACATTTCATCGCAGATACTGAGCTTTATGAGGAGAGTATTTACAAAAGCTTTGATCAGTTTATCGGAAAACCGGAAGATTTTATTTTTCTGGGGCTGCTTCCAAGTTATCTGGAGAGACAGAATTCATCACTGATCTATATGGTAGATTATCTGATGAAAAAATCCGGGAAACCGGAAAACGGATATTTTCTTTATAACCATGCCGAACTCTTTGAACTCCTGAACACATTGAAGGATAAAAAAGTGATTCTTTTCGGAGTTTCCTTTGCTCTTCTGGACTTTTTGGATTATTGTCATGAACAAAGCGAAGAATCCATGAACTTCCCCGAAAATTTAGTGGTAATTGAAACCGGCGGTATGAAAGGGCGAAAGGAAGAAATGACAAAGGATGAATTGCTGAAAATATTACAGGAAGGTCTTAAAACAGAGAAAATCTATTCCGAATACTCTATGACAGAGTTGCTTTCACAGGCTTATTCCCTTGGAAATAATGAATATGAGTGTCCAAACTGGATGAGAATTATGGTTCGCAACGCAGAAGATCCTTTAGCTTATGAAAAAGAAGGCCGAACAGGAGCTATTAATATTATTGATCTTGCCAACACCCATTCCTGCTCATTTATTGCAACACAGGATTTGGGAAAAATAATAGGAGATAAATTTCAGGTCTTAGGAAGAATAGATCATTCCGATATCAGAGGATGCAGTCTGCTGGTAAGCTAAAAGTTAAATATAAAAGCAATTGTGAATCGTCAATTTGCTTCGCTTGTCAATTTTTGTATGATCATAATAAATAAAAATACCTTGCGGCTTTTGCTGAGTGAAACAACTCTGCGAACATTTTAAACAGTAGGTAAATAAAAAAACTTTGTGAACTTAGCGTTTACAATATTGACTTTTAGGAGAGCGCATCATCATTAATACTTTTTACATTGTACATTTTACAATTATATCAATGATCAAAATAGAAGAACTCATACACGCCTACATTCATTCCCATTGCGATTTTGAAAAAGAAATCGTACTGACGAATTATTTTCAGGCAGATTGGGAAGCAGATATCTTAATCATCAATTCAGAAGGTGAAAGTCATGAAATTGAAATTAAACTTTCAAAAAGTGATTTTAAGAATGATTTCAAAAAATCATACCTGAATAAAGATACCGGAGAAAAATTTCTGAAACATGATAAAATTTCCTGTGGCGATTATGTATGCAATTCCTTTAGCTTTTTGCTTCCAATGGGAATGGTAGATGCAGCCCTTATCCCTGAACACTGCGGAATCATAGAGTTCTATCATAATGTTGATACCTGGGAAACTGAATTTTATCTGATTCGCCAGCCTAAAAATCTTCATAAGGATTCTTACTGGAAACTGAATGACAAGGATCTTTTTATCAGAAAAATGGCTCTGAATCTTCTCCAGCGTAAAATGGAAATCAAAGGAAAGCATGAAGAGCTGATCTTTAAAAATCCTTTTGAAATCAAAAAATTAAAATAAAAAAATCCTGCCGCCTGACAGGATTTTATCATTGAATGTTATTTTAAAATTAATCTGCAATTTCAGCAGTATCTCTCTGAAGTAAGAACTTGTAGATTAAACCTCCTACAACTCCTCCCAAAATAGGAGCTACCCAGAACAGCCAAAGCTGTGACATTGCAGTTCCTCCCACAAAGACTGCCTGAGAAAGTGATCTGGCAGGGTTTACAGAAGTATTCGTAATCGGGATAGAGATCAGGTGGATCAAAGTAAGGGCAAGACCAATAGCAAGACCTGCAAATTTACCATTCGCCCACTTATCCGTAGCTCCCATGATTACTATAAGGAAAAATGCGGTTAATAAAAACTCAGCAAGAAATGCTGCTCCCATACTGAAAGCTTTTCCGTTATAAACGGCTTCACCGTAGAAGTTGGTGGCGAAATCTCCGGGTTTTGAGAATTCTACCGCTCCGGCTCCGTTAAGAATTGTGTACAGGCATCCTGCTGCTACAATTGCGCCCAGACATTGTGCTACAATGTAAGGAATAAGGTCTTTTGCAGAAAATCTTCCTCCTGCTAAAAGTCCAAACGAAACTGCCGGATTAAAATGCCCTCCTGAGATATGTCCTACAGCATAAGCCATAGTAAGAACAGTAAGACCGAAGGCTAAAGCAACTCCTAAAAGTCCGATGCCAATATCTGGAACACCGGCTGCGAAAACAGCGCTTCCACATCCTCCGAAAACAAGCCAAAATGTGCCGAAAAATTCAGCGAAAAGTTTTTTTATCATGTTGTTTATTATTAAAGTATCTCAAATGTAAAATTTAAATCTTAAAGTAAAAAGATAAATCTTAAAAATATTTCAAAAAAGAGAGAGCAAAAATTGTAAAATCTGTAATTTGGTGTAAAGTTTGTTTGGGATTTATTGAGAGAGTATAATAGTCAGTTTTGAAAGATATAACATAAATGTTTTATCTTTCATTTGTAATTTAAAAGGATGGTGAATGAGAAAGTTTTTTTGCGTGGTCTTTGTACCTTTTATTTATAGTTTACATTATTCACAGGCAGCTAAAAAAGCTTTTCCCTGCTATGATCTTGCCACTGTACTGAAGGTTGAACCAACGCCGCTTTATAAATCTCATCTTGATGCCTCAAAAAGTTTTGGGGTACAGCTGCTGAAAGATTCCAGGACCGTACAGAAATACATCAATAGTGGTAAATTCCACAAAGTAAAAAAATCCGGGAAGGGATATCATGTTCAAAGGCTTGATTACAGCAGGGCTTATATGGTATCAAAGGCAAAAACCACGCTGGAGAAAATAGCTTCTAAGTTCAGCAAGGATACAAAAGGTGGTACATTTACTGTTTCATCCATTACAAGAACGCTTGAAGATCAGTGCAGGCTAAGAAGAGTAAATTCTAATGCCTCATTAGGGATTAGTTCTCATAATTATGGTAATTCTTTTGATATTTCTTATGTAAGATTTAACAATGTTCTAAAATACAATCCGAAAATGGAAATAGCTCTGGAGAAAGTTTTAAAGTATTATGAGAAGATTGGTAGAATATATTATATCAAAGAGAAGCAACAGAGCTGTTATCATATTACTGTGAAAAATTATTAATGAAAATCTTCTTGCGTAGCATGTTTAGTTTGTATATTTTTATACGACTAAAAACTATACTTATGTCAACATTAAACATTGTAGACTATATGCTGCCTGGAGAAGAATGTAAAGCAGCGTTAAACCAGTGGAAAGCATCCCTTTCTGACTTTTCCAAAATTCAAAAACTTATCCCTACTAACTATGTTTTTAATATTTCCAGAGAACACCTTGAGTGGATGAAAGGGTTCAGGGAATATAAAGACTTTTGTGCTGCAGTAGGAGTTTACAGAGACAGATTGATTCTTATTTTTTATCCTATCAATAACGATGGGGTAAAAATAGATGCAAAAGAATATCCATACAGCTTCCTTACCGAGCTGGAAAAAGATTTGAGACTCCAGGAGATCCAGGAATATACTCTTATTAAAAATGCTGTTCTATCTAAAGATCTTGAAAGCATGGAGAAGAATGCCAATATGGGATTACCTGTTTCCAATACACCAATTCTTGAGCAGGACAAAGCCGTAGATGCTATTGAACGCTGGAGAAATCAAGGTATGGATTGGTTTTACAAAGAGAGCAGAGAAAATCAGGGAAGTGGAATCTTCAGAAAATTCTATGTTCCTACTGCAGACCTTTGCCTTTCTGATGATGGTTTGGCAGGTATTACCTGTTCTTTTGGTATCAGATACAATGATATTTATGGGAAAATGCTGGTAACTCTTATTTTTATCTCTTTCCGTGAAAACCTTAGGAATGCAGAACTTGGAGCCGAAGCTATTTCAAATACATACGATTGGGCAAAACCATGTCCTCCTATCTGCCGTATACCGGATGAAGGTGTAGGATGCGAATTTTAAATGATACACTGAGGAATGGCTGAACTTTATAAGGCAATTTTATTCCTGAACTATGCACTGCTCCTATCTGTTATACTGCTGGGAGCAGCAAAATACCGCATATTAAATCATAAAGAAAAGCAGTATTTTCATTGTATTGCTTTTCTTTTTTTTATTGAACTGCTGAATCTGGCTTTGCCTTATATCTTCAGATTGAATGACACATCATTCCTTTATCCTTTATACATCGCAGGAGAGTTTTTTTTACTAACCGGTTTATTTATCAGGAAACTGGACTGGTCAAGATATGTTCTGTTAACTGTAGGTGTATTGGCTGCGGGCTTTATGATCTCGAAATACGGATTTGACTGTCCTGCAAATGCTGATATTGCGAAAGTGGTTTCCAATATTCTAATTATTTGCCTTTCCGGATTTGCCCTGATTCGCGAGATTAAAAATACCTCTGCTCAGAACCGTTTTCTTCTTGTAGATGCCAGTATTTTTTTCTATTACTCAGTTTCAGTATTTATTTTTATTATTCAGCATCAGATTGCCAATCTGTCGGAAAACGATTACTATACCATTCTCAGTGCCAATAATATTCTATCGAGTATTTTGTACTGTTCATTTTTATACACTTTTTTCAGATTAAAGAAGTAACTTTAAATATCAATCTGCTGATCCTTATAATTGTTACCATAGCAATTATAGTATCCTTTATTCTGTTGGCCTACAGAGCTTTTATTACCAGAATTATAAAGGAAAAAAACGTACAGCATGAAGCAGAAGTACTCCATCAGAAAAAATTAGTTCTGGAAAACATTAAAGCTCAGGAGGAAGAAAGAAAAAGAATTGCAGTGATGATTCATGATGACATCGGAAACCGCCTTAATATTCTGTCCTTATGGTTGAATAACCTTGATACACAGGGTGATGAACAGATCAAAAAAAATATCTACGGCCAGATGTCTTCGCTGATTGACGCAGCCAGAAGTATTTCCCATTCATTATACCCTGTAAATCTGGAGTCGGTAGGGCTGGTTTTATATGTTGAAGAATTAATAGCCAATCTTTCCCATAAAATTAATATCTCTTTGCAGGTAATGCAGGGATATGAAAAGAAAGATCTTTTCGTGGAAGTACAGCTGTACAGGATTATTCAGGAATTTACCACCAATGTGATCAAGCATTCGGATGCAACGGATATCTGGATTTACATTAAAGATTATCCTGATAATATGGCAGTGGTAATTTCTGATAACGGACAGGGTTTTGAATATGAAAAAGTGAAAAAAGGAATGGGAATCAAAAATATAGAATCCCGTATCAAATCTATGAACGCAATACACAAATGGAAAAAAACTTTTTCGAATAAAGGAAGTCGTTTAATCATAAAAATTCCAAAATATCATGAGTTCCCAAATCAAACTAGCACTGATTGATGATGAACAGCTGATCCTCGAAGGGGTAAAAATGCTGCTGTCCAATGAAAAAAATATATCGGTTTGCCTTACCGAAGATAACGGTCCTGATTTTATAGAAGACCTCGGAAAACTTTCAAAAGATGAATTTCCTGATATTGCTCTCGTAGATGTTCAGATGAAACCTATGAACGGCTTTGAATTGGTAGAAATCCTCAAAGAAAAATATCCGGATCTTAAAATTATTATTCTGTCATCCCATTATAAGACCTCTATTCTGGGATACATGGTCAAATTGGGAGTATCAGCATTTCTTCCCAAAAATTCAAATAAGAAAACCTTTATTGATGCCATCACAATGGTGGATAAAAATGGGGTATTTTTCACGGCTGAAGATCATCAGATGCTGTTTACTTATATGAACAGCTCTGCCAAAAAAAATTCTCTGTTTGAAACTGAAGATGAATTATCAGAAAGAGAAAAAGATGTGGTAAAACTGATCTGCCAGGAATTGACTAACAACGAAATTGGAGAAAAACTCTTTATCAGCCCAAGAACTGTAGAAAGCCACAGGCAACGTATTCTTGAAAAAATAGGAGCCAAAAATACAGTGGGAATAGTGATTTATGCTATTGTCAACAATATTTACTCTCTTGAAAAAATTTAAATTGATTCCGTAGAAATACGGAATTTTTTATTTGGTACTTTTCACTCTAGCTAACCTTGTTTTTCTTCTGTTATTTTGGAATGTCTCTTTTAGGGATGTCAGTTGAAAAAAACACAACAGGATCTTTAGTAAAAAATTAAAGTAGAAACATGAATGGTAACAGAGTGATTTCCGTCGGGATTTTCTTTGACGGTACAGGAAACAATGGGGTCAATATTCTTTCACCGGATAAACCGCTGAACAATAATGAAAGCTACTATGGTACTTTCAGCAATATCTATAAATTATACAGTCTGTTCCTTGGAGATCAAAAGATATATATTGAAGGAATTGGTACTGTAACAGGGAATGAAGATAATAATTTTGCCATGGCAACATGTGCAAACCCGCCGTATGGAAGCGGATATTCATCTGATGATAAACTTCGGAAAGCCGGAGATTTTGTACAAAAAACAGCCTGTGATGAGACTAAGGAATATCATTTCTACATCTATGGATTCGGGAGAGGAGGTATGCTGGCAAGAACTTTCGGTAATCAGCTTTTGACCTTTTATGCGGTAGGAAATTGTAGAATAAAATTTTTAGGACTTTTTGATACGGTAGAGTCCAAACCTTTCAATACTTATAATATGAAGATATCTTCACAGGTAGAAAATGTTTTACATTTCTGTGCAGTCAATGAGAGCAGGTTTTTCTTTCCGCTTACCGGTATTTTTGAGAATTCGAAAACAATGCAGGATCAGAAATCAGAAAATAAGTCATCAGTTTGGAAAGAAATATTTGTCCCAGGAGATCATGCTGATATTGGAGGAGGCTATCTGGAAGGATCGCAATCTGTTTATATCTCTACAGATTTCATAAATGTTGATGATCTGCATAATTATGTTTCAGATATCAGAAATACAAAAACCAATGCTGAGGGAAATAAAATCTGGGATGCTTTACTCTCAGGATATAAAGTGGAAACAGTGGATGGCATTTCACAGGCGTATGTTTGCCGTGATAAAGTATACAATGACCTGTCAAAAGTATATGGAAAACTGATGATGGACGAGACCAATACCATATTGTCAGTATTTAGTACAGAAAATGAAGCCTACTTCGGAACAGATTATAATAAACATGCTTTTCTCAATAGGTATTATATCAAAATGAAAGAATATCTGAGGGACCTTTCCGGAAACAAAAAGCCAATATATGATTTCGGAATATTTGCAGATTATACTCATATTTCGTCAAACTTCGGATTGTACAGTAATAGTTTCCGGGATAGAACCCAACGTGAAATTAATATTGAGCTGATCAATAACGGATTAAATGTATCAAGCAGTACCTCCGTTGATGAAACAAGCCGGACAAAAAGGCTTTCCTTAGAACTCCATCTGCCGGAAGACAGCTTTGTTGCTGACTTTCTTTATGGAACAAACGTGCCCAACAATGATATCTGGGTTCGTTCTATTATAAAAACGCCGGCAGCTGTTAGATTAAATGAATGGAAGAATTAGTGAAAAGACTTCTCAGTTTTAAATTTAGGTTAGGGGACATCTTATGGTGTCTCCTTTTTAAAGGGTAACATCTACCTTCATAGAAGGAAAAAGCTTCGAAACTGGCTGCTTTTTTTATTTCTCGTCTATTCATTTCTTTTTCCGTATTTTTGCACCCGAAAATTCATTATTCATTACTAATTATTAATTAAGATGCTTTCGGTTCAAAGTTTAGGGTTACACCATTCAGGAAATTATTTATTTCAAAATGTCAATTTCACCATTAAAAAGGATGATAAAGTGGGTCTCGTTGGTAAAAACGGAGCCGGAAAATCCACTTTATTGAAAATGCTTTCCGGAGAAATTAATTTCTACGAAGGAGAGGTTGTGACGGAAGGTAGTGTTACCATTGGTTTTCTTAAACAGGATCTTGATTTTGTAAAAGGAAGAACGGTATGGGCTGAAACCATGCAGGCTTTTGAGCAGATCAATGCCTGGAAAGATGAGCTGGAAGAGGTGAATCACCAGATGACAGTGAGAACTGACTATGAGAGTGATTCCTATACGGATCTGATTAATAAAATGACCGAACTGAATGACCTTTTGATGAATCATGATGCCTACAGTCTTGAAGGCGATATGGAAAAGGTATTATTTGGTTTAGGATTTAAAGCAGATGATTTCCAGAAAATCACCGATGAATTTTCCGGAGGATGGAGAATGAGAATCGAATTGGCAAAATTACTTCTTCAGAAGAACGATATTATGCTTCTCGATGAGCCTACCAACCACCTGGATATGGAATCCATCATCTGGCTGGAGAACTTCCTGAAAGATTATCCGGGAGCTATTGTTCTGGTAAGTCACGATAAACAGTTTATGACAGCGGTATGTAACCGTACTTTTGATATCAACAACAAAAAAGTTGACGACTATAAAGCGAACTATTCCAAATATCTTGTCATGAGAGAAGACCGCCGTGAAAAACTGATTCAGGCTAAAAAGAATCAGGATGCGGAGATCAAGCAGATGGAAGATAACATTAATAAGTTCCGTGCAAGTGCTACCAAAGCTTCTTTTGCGCAGTCACTTATTAAAAAATTAGATAAGATTGAACGTATCGAAGTGGATAACGAAGACGTTTCAAAGTTCAATATCCGTTTCGTACAGTCTATGGTTCCGGGGAAAGTAATCTTCGAAGCCATCAATCTTGGAAAAGCGTACGGGCAGAAGCAGATTTTTGATGATGTGGATTTTATCGTTCAGAGAGGAGACAGAATTGCTCTTTTAGGACAGAACGGACAAGGAAAAACAACTTTGGCTAAAATTTTAGCCGGAGATATTAAAGACTATTCCGGAACATGGAATCTTGGGCATAATGTTAACATCGGATATTTCGCTCAGAATCAGGAAGAGGTTTTAACACCTAATAAAACAGTTCTGGAAGAAGCAGAAGATGCAGCAACAGAAGAGACAAGACCAAGAGTAAGAGATTTATTAGGATCTTTCCTTTTCCAGGGAGATGCTGTTACTAAAAAGACAAAAGTACTTTCCGGAGGAGAAAGAAACCGTCTGGCACTTTGTAAACTGTTACTTCGTCCTTTCAACACGCTGATCATGGACGAACCTACCAACCACCTGGATATCCAGTCTAAGGAAATTATCAAGCTGGCACTGCAGAATTTTGAAGGAACTTTAATTGTAATCTCGCACGACAGGGAATTCCTTCAGGGGCTGTGTGATAAGATCTACGAATTCCGTGACGGGAAAATGAAAGAATTCCTTGGAGATATCAACGAATACCTTGAGTACAGACAAAAGGAAACCATCAGAGAAATTTCTGCAGAAAAGGCAAAACTTCACAGCGAAGTAAAGGTAGAACCTAAGAAAGTAGAAGAAAAACCTGTAGTAACGAGCAGTCAATCTTCAAATATTGTAAGTAAAGAGCAAAAAAATATTCAGAATAAAATCAAAAAAGTGGAAGAGAAAATTTCCGAGCTTGAAACAAAAGTAGAGCAAATGGAAGCTTCTTTTGCCAAAGAAAATCCTTCAGACGAAACTTTAGAACAATACAATAAAACTAAGGAAGAGCTGGATAACGCTTTACAGGAGTGGGAATATCTTGGAACCCAACTGGATTAATAAAAAATAGAAATGCTTCATAAACCAAAAATTATGAAGCATTTTTTTTGTAACAAAAACATACTCATTTCTACATATTA
Organism: Chryseobacterium sp. FG46; assembly: GCF_057809135.1. Lineage (NCBI taxonomy): Bacteria > Pseudomonadati > Bacteroidota > Flavobacteriia > Flavobacteriales > Weeksellaceae > Chryseobacterium > Chryseobacterium sp. FG46. The sequence continues at coordinate 124,850 of NZ_JBMDJJ010000003.1, forward strand.
TCAATAGTTGTTAAGTAATTTAATAAAAGTTTAAGGAAACAATTAAATTATTTTCATAATTTTGAACCATGATTTTTAAAGAAAGCAGAAACCTAAAGAGTTTTATCTCCAAGCTGTTGTTTGGAGTATATTTCCTTGCGCTGCTTTCTCAAAGCTTTCACCATCACGATTCGGTAGACTATTTTAAGGCTTTTCATCTTAAAAAAGTTGAGAATACGATGACGAAAGCCGTTACTAAAGAGAAAGCTGGCGACTGTCTGGCCTGCCACTTTTTGGTTACCGGACATACATTAGCTCCTGAAGAATTCAACTTTACTTTTGAGCATTACAGCCATGAAGTAAAACAAATTATCGCCGTTCAGGAGAAAATCTGGTCACAGACCAAATTCACCTTCCAGCTTCGGGGACCGCCCGCAATTGCATAATTCATAGATTCTATAGGGTTTAAAGTTTTGTATTTTAAAGTTCAATGTTTACTGCTTTAAATTCAATGTTTAAAGTTTAAGGTTTAAAGTTGTTGGGAAAACACCTGATTATCTGTAATTGATATTTAAATAATGTTCAATTACTAATTTCTAACCTCTAACTTCTTACCAGAAATACATTGTACAATCAATCGAACCCTTCCCACAAATTTTAACGAAAAATGTACCCTGTTGAAAAGGGTGCGCAATCAATCTATTTACAATGAAATTGATATATTGCCTGCTGCTGATCTTTTGTGGATCAGTATTTACAAGTGCACAAAAAAATTATACTGTAGAGGGAACCGTTCAGGATTTCCATGATAAAACATTGCTGGAAAATGCTGTGATTAAAATCGGGAACTTTACAGCCAAAACCAATAAGAAAGGTCAATTTTCTTTTGACAAAATTCCTGCAGGAAAGTATACACTCATTGCTCAACATCCTGATTGCAATGATTATACTGAAAATATAGGAGTTGATAAGGATGTTCAGCTGATGATTACACTGGAACACCACATTAAAGATATCGAAACGGTTACCATTCACGGAAGTCATAAGAATAATGGAAGTATGGTGGTGAAAACACTTGATAAATCAACGCTTTCACGAAATGTTACCGAGAACTTAGGTAATTTATTAACCAATATTTCTGGTGTAAATGTTCTGAAAACAGGAAATAACATAGCTAAGCCTATTATCCACGGTCTTTATGGAAGCAGGGTTTCCATCCTTAATGATGGGGTGAAGCTTGCTGAACAGGAATGGGGAGTAGAACACGCTCCTAACGTGGATGTCAATAATTTTGAACATATTGATGTCATCAAAGGGGCATCAGCTTTGAAATATGGGGCAGGTGCTGTAGGTGGGGTTGTTGTTTTACAGCCTCAGGTTTTGCCAAAGAAAGATACTATTATGGGAAATGTTTCTCTTTCCGGGATTTCAAACGGAAGAGGCGCTGATCTTAATGTAAAACTCGCAAAAACATGGGAGAATGGATGGGCTGTAAAAACCAATGGAAGCTATAAAAAACTAGGTGATCTTGAAGCTCCTGAGTATGGTTTGATGAATACTGGTCTTGAGAGCTCAGGATTTAATTTTGGTGTACAGAAAATGACATTTGAAAAAGGCTTTTCTTTTGATTATTATCTGACCAAAAGTACTGTCGGAATTCTTAGAAGTTCTCACGTAGGAAACTCTGAAGACCTGCGTAATGCTCTTACATCTCCGGAGCCAATCTATCAGAGAGATTTTAGTTATGATATTGATAATCCCAGACAGGAGATTGAACATCATATTGCTAAAGTTTCGGCTTACAAAAGGTTTGAAAATTTTGGAAAAATAACGGCTACTTACAGCTTTCAGTACAATCATAGAAAAGAGTATGATATCAGACGTACAGAAGCTTTGAGCAAAAAACCGGCATTGAATCTTGAGCTGATCACCAATGATCTTAATGTAAATCACCTGATAGAAAGAGGAAACTGGAATCTTGAGACAGGGATTAACGCAGGGTATCAGAACAACTATTCCAATACGCAGACCGAGGCAAGACGTCTTGTTCCTAACTATGACAGATATTATGCAGGAATTTATTCTGTACTAAAATATAAAATTGTGCCGGAACTGGATCTTGAACTGGGAGGGAGATATGATTACGATCATTATGATGTAACAAAATGGTTTGGTCTGAGCGACTGGAATAAAAAATATGCTGCAGATTATTCAAATTTTGTAGTGAGAATAGATCAAAATAGAATTCTCACAAAACCATCATTAACGTATAATAATGTTTCAGTAAACGGTGGAATTGTCTATCACCCATCCGAATATTTTAACCTGAAATTCAATTACGCCAGAGTTTCAAGATCTCCAAATATCGCAGAGCTTTTTGCAGACGGGCTTCACCATTCTGCAGCGATCATTGAGAGAGGAAATATGAGAATGAAGAGTGAAACCGGAAATCAGTTTAATTTAGTGGCAGACGTAAAAGCAAATGTCCTAAAAGGATTGAACATTTCTGTAAACCCATATTTCTTTTATACTCAGAATTTCATCAATCAGATTCCTACAGGTTATCTGAATACACAATGGGGTGGAGCTTTTGTAGAGTATAGTTATCAGCAGATCAATGCAAAAATGTATGGATTGGATATCGATGCTCAGCTTAAAATTACAGATAATCTGACGTATAAAGGAAGCGGTTCCTATGTGTATGGACAGGACACTACTCATGATGTACCGCTTATTTTAATGATGCCGCCGAATTTTAACAATTCCTTGGAATTCAGTAAAAAAGAATGGAAAAACTTCTATTTCACAGTGAGTAACAATACTTATCTGAAACAGACAAGATTTCCTGTTTATAACGTTCCGATCAGATTATTCGATTCGGACGGAAATCCTTACAATGAAGAAGTGGATATCTCCACACCTCCAAACGGATATTCCCTTTGGAACCTTCAGACAGGGGTGAATCTGTCTAAAAATTTCGGAATTGATTTTTCAGTCCGAAATGTATTCAATACGTCTTACAGAGATTATCTGAACAGACTTCGTTTCTTTTCCAATGAAATGGGAAGAAACTTTATTTTAACTCTTAAATATCAATTTTAATTACTTAAAATCAAAAACATGAAAAATATTTTTAAAAATACAACGCTTATCTTAGGACTTTTATTCTTAGCCGTTTCTTTAAGCTTAACATCTTGTAACAGAAGTGATGATGAAGCAGATGATCTTCCTCAGGAAGAACTGTCAGATGTTCTTTTAAAAGTAACGGATGAAGCTACAGGAGTTCCTGTAGTTTATGATTATCAGGTGAACAGTACCACGAACCCTAATGTTAAACTGATCAATGGCCACACTTATAATGTAGAAGTTCTTTTCAAAAATGGTGACGAAGACGCTACTCAGGAAATTAAAGAAGCAAAAAATGAACATTTCCTGGTATACAACTTTCCAAACTCAGATATCACCTTAACCCGTACAGATGATGAATCTTCCAAAAGAGATGATGGAAACCGTGTTGGGTTGAAAACAAAATGGGTGGTCAATACTGCTGTAAAAAATGCTTCTGCACCTAGTCAGCTGGTTCTTACATTATTCCATGAGCCGGTAACAGTTTCTGAAGCTTCTGCTGTTAGTGGAAACGGAGTGATTTACGGAACTCACACAGGAGGAGAAACAGACGCACAGGCCAACTATAATATTATTAATTAATATACCTTTAATCTTGTTTGGGCCACCGGAATTCTCCGGTGGTTTTTTATTTAACAATATTTGGCGTTATAAGTTGATTTTAAATGAGTTTTTTTCATAAAAAATTCCTATTTTTGCAACCTAAAATTTTAATCAATAATGAAGGTTACCGCACAAAACCATGATGACGTAAGTGCATTGCTTACAGTAACATTGGAAAAATCTGACTACAAAGAAAAAGTAGAGAAGCAGTTGATTAATTATGCTAAAAATGCGCAAGTTCCTGGATTCAGAAAAGGGAAAGTGCCTTTGAGTATGGTTAAAAAACAATATGAAGCAGGTATTGCATTTGAAGAAATCAACAGACAGGTTTCTGATGCTTTAAACAACTATGTTAATGAAAACAAATTAAGATTAGTTGGTCAGCCTGTTCCTCAGCCAGTAAACGAATTAGATTACAATGCTGATCAATTAGAAGTTGCTTTCGAAGTAGGATATGAGCCTGAATTCACTATAGATTTAGCTAAATATGAAGCACCTCATTACAAAGTAGAAGCTTCCGATAAAGAAATCAGCAAGAGTATTGAAAACATGCAGAAGCGTTTCGCAGAGCAGGTTCCTCAGGATAAAATCACTAAAGATTCTTACATTGCTTTAGAAGTTTCTCAGGTTGTGGAAGAAGATGCTGAAGGAGAGCACCACCACCACCCAAAAAACCTTACCATTACAGCTGAAAACAAAGAAGCTTTCAAATTGGTAAAAGGTTTGAAAATGGAAGGATCTGTAAAAGTAACGAAAGAAACTCTTGCAGGTGACGAAGAATTAGCTAAAGAATTAGGATTCAGCAAAGAAGAAGTTGAGCATCTGCACCACAATGAATTAGAAGTTAAAGTGAAAGATTTCTATTCATTAAACTTGGCTGAACTTAATCAGGATCTTTTCGACAAAGTATACGGAGAAGGAAACATTAAGTCTGAAGAAGAACTTAAAGATAAAGTTAAGACTGAATTAGACGAGTATTTCCAACAGAATGCTGATGTTCACTTCGTGAATAAAGTATTAGAACAAGTAACTGAGAAAGAAGAAGTAAAACTTCCTGAATCTTTCCTTGTGAAGTGGTTATTATTCTCTAACCAGAATATTCAGTCTGAAGATCAGGCTAAAGAAATTCTTGAAGCTGAGAAAAACCAGTTGAAATATCAGATCATCGAAGGTAAATTGATGACTGAAAACGAAATCAACCTTGATTATGCTGATGTATTGGCTCAGGCTGAACAGTTAGTGAAAAACCAATTGGCTATCTACGGAATCCACCACTTAGGAGATGAAGAAATCCAGAAATATGCTGTTGAAATGTTGAAAGACCAGGAGCAGGTAAGACAAATTTCCTCTGAAGTAGCGATGGCTAAACTGAAAGATGTAATTCTTGAAAAAGCGAGCAAAAAAGAAACTAAAATTTCTCACGACGAATTTTTAGAAGAACTTAAGAAATAATTATAGTCAGATATAAATATTTGAAAACCGTCAATTCTTTGGCGGTTTTTTTATTATAGGTCTCCTTTTGAAAATGATTGATTAAAAGATCATATGTACCATCCATCAATTATCATTCATTACTAATTGCTCATTACTCATTACTTCTTTGTATGTCCGCCAATATTCCTATATTTACCCTTTAAACTTTATTATAATATGAAAAAGATCATCATTCCGTTTTTCTGCGCAGTACTTTTCTCAGTACCTGCAGCAGCTCAGAAAAAAGCGGCTGCATCTGCTAAAACAGAAGCTGTGAAATCAAAACTTACACCTAAAGAAGTTGTTGATAATTATTTCAAAGCATTAGGTGGAAAAGATAAACTGGACGCTGTAAAATCTACTATTACTGATAACACAGTTGCTGTGCAGGGAATGGAAATCCAAATGACCACTAAGAAATTAGGGAATAAATTCAAATCTGTACAATCTTTCATGGGGAAAGAAATGGTGCAGCTTTTTGATGGGGAGAAAGGATATTTTGATCAGATGGGAACTAAAACAGATATTCCTGCTGACAAAATTGCAGACCTTAAAAAAGGGAAACCAATGGATGCTTTAGCATTTGATGCTTCTAATTTCCAGACTGTATCTACAGAAAAACTTGATGGAAAAGACTATAATGTATTGTCTTCAGACAAAGGAAAATTTTATTTCGATGCCGGAACAGGACTTTTATATAAGACGGATGCAGGGGAAGGTAAAGCAACCATTAAAAGCTATATGGCTGTAGATGGAATACAGTTTCCAGCTGAAGTAGAAGCTGAGGGAGGAGGTCAGAAAATGACAATTAAAACGAGCAAAGTGGTCATCAATTCCGGAGTTTCGGATGCTGATTTTAAATAAGAATTGCTTTTTAAGAGATAAAAACCGGGAATTTCCCGGTTTTTTTGTATAGAAGATGTACCCGAAAAGTACATAAGCTCGCTGAAAGTGCTATTGCGTTGTTTTAGAAATAGTTTGATAACTGAATTTTTTTAATTAAAATAATGAAACCTTAGTACGATATAATATTTTTTTTGTTTTATAAAGGTAATATTATAGTGGATTTATCATAATTTTAGAGTAAAATAAGAAAACGACATTATTTTTAATTAGTCTATTTTAACTAAATGATGAATGTTTTTAATTAAAAATCAATTTAAGCAACATAAAAACAATAATTTGTTTTCATTTTGTTATAATTACATTTTTTAACTTGAATTTAACCCTCTGACAAAGACTCATCGCCGTAAGAATCGATATTTTTGAAAGGTCAAAAAATAATGTAGATGAAAAGAATGTTATCTTCGTTTTCAGTCATCTTCCTGATGGCTGTCAATATGTATGGACAAAACATCCCTGTGGATCCGTCCTTAAGAATTGGTACTCTTTCCAACGGAATGAAGTACTACATCAAAAAAAATGCTTTACCTGAGAAAAAAGTAGAATTCCGTCTGGCGATCAATGCCGGATCTATTCTTGAAGACGAAAATCAAAGAGGACTGGCTCACTTTATGGAGCACATGAATTTCAATGGAACCAGGAATTTTCCGGATAATAAATTAGTAGATTTTTTACAGTCGATTGGGGTAAAGTTCGGTCAGCACCTTAATGCTTCTACAGGTTTCGATGAAACAGTTTACATGCTTCCTGTTCCGTTGGATAAACCCGGTAATCTCGATGCCGGACTGAAAGTGATGGAAGACTGGGCATTTAATGCGACACTTTCTGACGAACAGATCAATAAAGAAAGAGGAGTGGTACTGGAAGAACTAAGATTAGGTCTTGGACCCGATAAGAGAATGATGGATAAATACCTACCAAAGCTTTTATACCAATCTCAATATGCAGAAAGACTTCCTATTGGTAAAAAAGAAGTAATTGAAAACTTCAAACCTGATCTTATCCGAAAATTCCATCAGGATTGGTACAGGCCCGATCTGATGGCAATTGTTGTAGTTGGAGATATTAATGTAGATGAAATCGAGAGAAAAATTAAGGATAATTTCAGCAAATATAAAAATCCTTCAAAACCTAGAGAAAGAAAATCTTTTGATCTTCCGAATCACAAAGAAGCACTGGTAGCTATTGAAACTGATCCTGATGCAACAGGTTCAGGAGTACAATTCATTATTAAAGATTCTGAAGCGTACAAACCGGATATAACGGTTCAGCAGTATGATCAGAGTATTGTAGAAAGTCTTGTGAATATGATGCTGAACAGCAGATTGGCAGAACTGGTTAACTCTACGAATCCACCCTTTACTTATGGATCTGTTTACCACGGAGGAACTTATGCAAGAAGTAAAGAAGCATTTCAGGGAGCAGCAGCTACAAAAGACGGTGATCAGCTGAATGCACTGAGAGTCCTTTTGGAAGAAGTGGAAAGAGCAAAAAGATTCGGATTTACCCAATCTGAATTGGACAGAGCAAAAGATCAGATGCTTTCATCTTATGAATGGGCCTACAACAACAAAGACAAAAACCAAAGCGGTGATCTGATAGATGGTTATGTGAACAATTTCTTGAGACAGGAGCCAATACCTGGAATTACCTGGGGGTATGAGCATATTAAAGAAATCCTTCCAACCATAGCACTGGAGCAAACCAACGGAATTATCAAAAAGTTTGTAAAAGATGACAGCAGGGTAATCGTCATTACAGGGCCCAAAAAAGATAATATTAAAATGCCGACAGAGGCTATGGTGCTGAATACATTTGATACTGTTAAAATGGCTGATCTTAAACCTTATGAAGAAAAAACTAAAATTGAAAGTCTGATAAAACTTTTCAAATCTGATGGAAAAATAACAAAAACGGAAACGGATGCCAAATTAGGAACAACCACCTGGACATTAAGCAACGGAGCTAAAGTAACCTTCAAAAAAACAGATTTTAAAGACGATGAAATTGTTTTTGCAGGAATAAGCCTGGGAGGTGTCTCTGTCATTCCGGATGCCGATTACAATACAACAAAATTTGCATTCGATGCTTTGCTGGAAGCTGGATTAGCCGGTCTTTCCAAAACAGATCTTACCCATTATCTCGCAGGAAAGCAGGTAAGTGTAAGCTCTTATGTAGGTGGTCTTACAGACGGGGTCTCCGGAACAAGTTCGAAAAAAGATCTGAAAGCAGCTATGGAGTTGATTTATGCCTGTTTTACAGACTTGAATTACAATCCCGAATCATTCAACGCCTACAAAACAAAGAAATCTGCCATGCTGGCGAATGTAGATTCAGATCCGCAATATTATTTCTCTAATGAATATTCCAAATTTATCAATCAGAAAAACCCAAGATTTACAAGCCTTGAGCCTACCGAAAAAGATTGGGCAAATACAGATTATAAAAAAGCCTATGATATCTACAAACAGAAATTTGCCAATGCAGGTAATTTCCACTTCTATTTTGTAGGGAATATAGATGAAGGGCAGCTTAAAAATGAAGTCCTGCAGTATATTGCTTCACTTCCTGCAACAGGAAAATCATCTACATTTAAAGATACAGGTTACAGGCCACTGAAAGGAGGATACACAAAAGTTTATAAAAAAGGAAAAGAGCCGAAGAGTCTTGTAACAATTTCTTACAGTGGTGAAGCGCCTTATAATGAGAAGGAAGCTTTGGCGCTTTCAGCTCTTGGAGAAGTAGCTACGATTAAAGTTCTTGAAAAACTGAGAGAAGACGAAAGCGGTATTTATAACGGAGGTGCAAGCGGAAGTTTCAGTAAAATCCCATATAGTGCCTATGATTTTAGTATCAATTTCCCTTGTGGTCCTGAAAATGCAGATAAGCTTACCCGAAGTGTAATGACCGAATTACAGAAATTAATAGATAAAGGACCGGAGCAAAAGGACCTTGATAAATATAAAGAAGGAGAATACAATGAATATCAAACCAGCCTTAAAGACAATGGATTCTGGCTGCAGGGCATTGCCCGAAATCAATTAGACGGAAGTGATCAATATACTATTCTGAATTACCCGGATAAAGTAAAAGCACTTACTGTAAAAGACCTCCAGGATGTTGCCAAAAAATACCTCACAAAGGAAAAAAATATAGCGACACTAATGCCGGAAGCCAGATGGGAAAAAGCTAAAAAAGATGAACCCAAAAAGCAGGAATAGTGAACTAATTCATTTTTTTCTTTACCGTAAGCAATAAGAAAACCGCAGATCTCTCTGCGGTTTTTATTATTTCATTCAAATACGTATCAGTTAAGAACCATATTCTTTTTTCCATTCTTCAGCGGCTTCGCTGAGAACAGTATAAAATTCTTCACCATATTTTCTCGTCAGTGGAGTTTTTAAAAACTTATAAACAGGAACCTGAAGCTCTTTTCCAAGCGTACAGGCATCGCTGCATACATTCCACTCATGATAATTCAATGCGGTAAAGGAAGAATATTCCGTAACACGGATCGGGTAAAGATGGCATGAAATAGGCTTCTGCCAGTCTACAGCACCATCTTCATATGCTTTCTCAATACCACATTTGGTAATTCCTTTTTCATCAAAGGTTACATAGGCACACTCGCGGTCCTCCACCATGGGAGTAACATACATTCCGTCGTGTGGATCAGTAGTCCATGTTCCCTGTTCTTCAAGGGCTTTAATTCCTTCCTGGGTAAGGTAAGGCTTTATTTTATCAAAAATACTGTCCAATATTTCAAGCTCGTCTTTATCCAACGGAGCTCCCACATCTCCTTCCACACAACATGCACCTTTACATTTCGTAAGGTTGCAAACAAATTCTTCGGAAAAAATTTCCTCGGAAATCAATTTATCGTCTATCTGAATCATAATTTTTTAAAATAAATCAAAAACTGTACCCGCTTTGAAGGTCAGTAAACTAATAATAATAAGCCATACACTGGCTTCACGCATCCAGTATTTAGGTAAAAATCTCATCATTCTGCTCAGAATAATACTTGAAGGAAAGGCCAGAAGAAGCAGATATTCATAGCTTTTATTCATATATAGAATGATGGAAATAAGCTGTGCTACAGAAAAGACCAGCAGGAAAGTATATTTATACCTGCTTATCGGACTTTTCTTGTTATAATTTTTAAAATGGTCATACACTGCATAAATAAGCATCAGCAATACAGGGATCAACGGCAGAAGTTCCGTATAATCTGTTACCGGTTTCATTTTTCCAAACGGAAAATAATCAATATTCCATGAAGTGAACTGAACGAAATACATTACAGAGAAATAACTGAACGCAATCAGACCAATTCCCAAAAGAAACCTGAAAAGATTCAACCCGATTTTGGCAGAGGTTGCAACCACGTGTATGATTACAAAAACAGCCATAGGCCACGTGGTAGGAAGAAATATAAAGTTCAGGGCAACAATAGATCCTACCAATACATAGGACTTCTTTCTGATATCTTCATCTGTACTTGTCAAAAGAAGTATAAGAAAGGAATTGGTAAGCAGAGAAACGGCAATTCCTATATCCAGGTTTCCGGGATACAGCCCGAAAATAAAAAAGGTGTATAAAAATAATGGCAGATGGGTCTGATAATTAAGGGCAATACTGTGAAAACCAAAATATCCCAAAGCAATTCCCAGAAAAGTTATTCCGGCAACTATGGCTTCATATGTATTGAAATTCAGTATGTTAAATATTATTACTACTAAAAGAAGAAAACCAATATAAACAGGAATTGAAAAAATATTGCTTTCTTTTGAAAGTAATTTAAACATTTTTTATAAATTTGTACAAAGTTAATTTAAAAAAGGAAAATAATGACGTCTTTCTTTCTATTCTTAAGCAAAGTTTTCAAATGGACTTTCGGTTTCTTTGATGCGTTTGGAAATGTTTTAAACTGGATTCTATTTATAGTTTGCTGTGTACTATTTACTTATTGGTGCTACGTACTTGTGGTTACGCTAGGTGGTGACAAAGATAAAGACTATTATTCCCCAACGGAAGGTAAGCATCCTTACTACGATCCGAATATCTACAAAAAAGAAGGTTAATTAATTGGTTATATAGTAAAAAACCGATCAAACATTGTGATTTGATCGGTTTTTTTATTACTAACGATTAAAATTTTATTTTTTAGTCGTGAATCGGAAGTACCAGAACAGGAATAGTTGAACTTTTAGTAATTCCTTTGGTTAAGCTTCCCACGAATACATCATAAATTCCGCTTCTGCCGTGTGATCCCATCACAATATAATCTGCATTTTTTTCCTTTGCATGTTCCAGAATAATATCTTTCGCAAGTCCTTGTTTTAAAAGATGCTCACAATCGATATCATGGCTGATGATTCTTTGCTCAATTTTATTAAGCTGCACCAGCTCTTCTCTGATTTCGTTGGCTTCCACTTCCGGAAAATATTGAAATCCCATATCACCAATGGCAAAGCCGATATCTGATGGTGCTACGTGGATCAGGTAAATTCTGCCATTAAGCTGTTTTGCAAATTTTATGGCACCTTCTACCAATTGGTCTGTCTTGTCCCCAAAATCTACGGGTAATATAATATTTATCATAACCTCTGGTTTTGTTACCTAAAGATAGGAAAAATTTGTCAGACTTTAATATTAAATACTTATAATATTCGGATATCAAGGATTTTTTCCTCTTCAAGGTAAGCTTCCAGAATATCATTTTCTTCTACTTTTCCAACCCCTTTTGGAGTTCCCGTGAAAATAAGGTCACCAACTCTTAACGTAAAATACTGAGAAGCAAAAGCTACAATATCATCAAAACTGAACATCATATCTTTCGTATTACCATGCTGTACTTTTTCTTTATTTTTTAACAATGAAAACTGAAGGTTCTCAAGACTGAAGTTCTCTTTTTTAAAGAAACTGCTTACCACAGCAGAGCCATCGAAACCTTTGGCAAGTTCCCATGGAAGGCCTTTTGATTTCAGTTCACTCTGAAGATCTCTCGCTGTGAAGTCTATTCCCAGGCCGATTTCTTCATAATGCTTATGTGCCGTCTCTTTCTGAATATATTTTCCTCCCTTTGAAATTTTTATTACCACTTCAAGCTCGTAATGAATATCATTGGAGAATTCAGGGATATAGAAATCATTTCCCTTCAGAACTGCCGTATCCGGTTTCATAAAGATAACAGGATTTTCAGGAATTTCATTTCCTAATTCTTTTGCATGCTCACTGTAGTTTCTTCCTATGCAGATTATTTTCATAACTCTTTTATTATATTTTTAACCTCGTCATTGCGAGGAACGAAGCAATCTTTTAGATCGTTTAATGATTATTGATTCCTAATTCCTAATAGATTAATGCGTAAACTCATTCCCGCAATAATAACATTTGAATTTATGGCTCGTCAGAATTGAAATTCCAAAGAAGCTGGTAGCACTGTCGTCCCTGTAAATATGATTGGAACCACATTTCGGACATACAAAATCAAATTCAGGATTTTCAATGGTGTGTTCTACTTCCAGCGAATACTGTTCATTGTCCTTATAATCCTGTAATACCTGCTTGGCTTTTTCCAGATCTTCTTCAAAAACCTGAAGCTGTATACCGCCTACCGCCTGTGACAAAAGCCAGTCCGACTGGATAAGCTGCTCATTCGCAATGAAACTGTTGATGCTGTTTTCAGCCAGTATCTGCTTGTCCCTGTTAGCTTCAAGGGCAGTTTCATAAAATTTAAAACGAACCAGTTCAGACATATTTAAAATCTGCTTGAGAGTTGAATTTTTGTAAAAATCTTCTTCGTATACAACGGAAAATCAGCATTCTGAAGCCATCCGAAATATCCTAAGTCTTTTTGGAATACAGCTTTAACACTCTGACCTTTATATTTTCCAAAGTTGAAAACTTCTTCCATTTTTTCATTATATCCGATAAATCCGGCAAGATCTGCATTCTTATTATGGAATGTAAACTCACTTAAAGGTGCTATTTCATTTGGAATATCGTCATATTTTCCAACCTGAGCATCCAGAACTTCAAATGTGGCCATTACATCAGCTTCTGCAGAATGAGCATTTTCCAGTGTTTTTCCACAGTAGAACTGGTAAGCAGCTCCTAAATTCCTGGGTTCTTTTTTATGAAAAATAGTTTGTGCATCTACCAGTCTGAATTTACTCAGATCAAAATCCATTCCTACTCTTAAAAGTTCTTCTGCCAAAAGCGGAACATCAAATCTGTTGGAGTTAAATCCTCCCAAATCACTTCCGGTAATCATTTCCATAATTTTAGAAGCAATATCTCTGAAAGTAGGAGCATCTTTTACATCTTCATCATAAATGCCGTGGATTTCGCTGCTTTCTTTAGGGATAAGCATTTCCGGGTTTACACGCCATGTTTTGCTTTCTCTGGAAGCATCCGGGTTTACTTTTAAAATACAGATTTCAACAATTCTGTCTTTTCCGATATTGGTTCCTGTGGTTTCCAGGTCAAAAATACAAAGTGGTTTATGGAGTTTTAAATTCATGTCGATGATTAATAATTTGAAATGTGTTTTATATAGGTGAGTCTATTTTAACTGTGCCTGAAAAATGAGTGACACTAATATATAATAAATAACAAGCATTGGAATTCCAACAATCTGGAACAGGGCAAGAATAGTAATTCCTCCTACTAATAGTACGACTTTAGGATAGTTATCTTTTAACTGTTTGGATTTGAATTTCATTGCCATCATCTTGATCGGGCTGATCAGAAGCCATGAAGTAAGAAGAGTAAGCAGAACCAGTAGCAATTCATTATTAAATAAAAAGCTGAAAGATCCGGTTTCTTTAAAGGCATAATAAAGACCGAACAGCAAAACGGTATTGGTTGGTGTATTCAATCCTTTGAAATAATAACGCTGCTCTTCATCAAGATTAAAAATAGCAAGCCTCAGGCAGGAAAATACAGTGACAATGAGTCCCAGATACTTGATCTCAAACGGAAAATGCATGCCAAGCAGTTCTGCACCAAAAGGTTCAAGTGCTTTATACATCGTAAGTCCGGGGATTACTCCAAAGCTTACCATATCTGCAAGCGAGTCCAGCTGAAGCCCAAGATTGGAGTTTGATTTTAAAGCTCTGGCTACAAAGCCGTCAAAAAAATCGAAAACCGAGGAGAGAACAAGACAGATTGCTGTTGTCTGATAATCTCCTAATATTAGATGTATTGCCCCTATGCAGCCTGCAAATAAATTTGCCAGGGTTAAGGCATTGGCCAGATTATTCTTTATAAAATCCATAAGCACAAAATTACAGTTTTTAAAAATTCTAACTCAAAATAATATGAACTAAAAAATGCATTACAGTGATTTTGATGTAAATTTGCCCCATGAAATTTTTAAAAGGATTTAGAAAACAGGAAGTTCTGGCACTGGTTTACAGAATTTTTTTAGCCTATGTTTTTTATCAGATTGCCAGACTTTTATTCTGGTATTTTAATAAAGATCTGATTAAAGTTGATTCCATTTCAGAATATATAAAGCTGGCTTTCCATGGTACAGCCTTCGATACCACAGCTATATTATATGTCAATGCCTTATTTATACTTCTTAGTTTATTACCATTGGTTATCAACACCCAAAAAGTTTTTCAGAAGATTCTTTTCTGGTTGTATTTCATTACCAACGGGATTGCCTATGCGATGAACTTCGGAGATTTTATTTACTATAAATTTTCTCAGGCAAGGCTTACTTCGGCGGTATTTCAGGTAGCAGAACATGAGTCTAATGTTTCCAAAACACTGATGATCTCTATTGGTGAACATCCTTTTGTGCTGATTTGGTACGTCGTGCTGATGATTTTATGGGTTTTCCTTTACAAAAGGGTGAAAGTGGATGATGTGAAACCTTTGAAACTACTTCCTTACTTTATCACTTCCATTCTTACGCTGTGTATTACAGCGGTGCTGGTTGTGGGAGGAATCAGAGGAGATTTTAAACACAGTACAAGACCAATCAATATGGTGGATGCAACCCGTTTTGTGACCAATCCGCTGCAGGGAAATATGGTGCTCAATAGTACATTTTCCTTTTTCAGGACTTTAAATACCAATAATTTCAAGGAAGTTCATTTTGTAGATGAAAAGTTTATCGAAGAAAATGTTCAGCCCTATAAAGTATACGACAGGAAAGTGGAGAACCGTCCCAATATTGTTATTTTCATTGTAGAATCTTTCGGAAGAGAGTATTCGGGAGCATTCAATAAAGACAAAAATATTAAAGACTACGTTTCTTATACTCCATTTATGGATAGTTTAGCTACTCAAAGTCTTATTTTCCCAAATACTTTTGCAAACGGAAGACAATCTATTCATGGGATGAGCAGCGTATTGGCCGGAATTCCGAGTCTTACCGACGCATTTACAGGATCTCCGTACTCCAATCAGAAAATTCAGTCTATTGTTTCTGTGTGTAATGACCTTGGCTATGATACTTCTTTTTATCATGGTGCCCCAAATGGTTCTATGGGATTCCTTGGATTCGGGAATATCTTAGGATTTAAACATTATTTCGGAAAAACAGAATACAATCATGATGAGGATTTTGATGGAATGTGGGCGATCTGGGATGAGCCTTTCCTTCAGTATTTTGCTAAGAATGTAGGAAAGAAGCAACCTTTTATGACTACTGTATTTACAGCATCATCTCATCACCCTTTTAAAATACCTGAAAAATATAACGGGAAATTTAAAAAAGGGAAAATTGAAATCCATGAGCCGATGCAGTATACGGATTATGCGATCAAAAAATATTTTGAGACCGCTAAAAAACAACCCTGGTACAATAATACAATCTTTGTTTTCACGGGAGATCATACCAATCAGGTCTATTATCCTGAATATGAGAGAGCGATGAACCGCTATGCAGTTCCATTGGTCTTCTATTCTCCGAATCCTGCCTATCAGTTAAAAGGAGTCAGCCAGGAAATAGCACAGCAGGCGGATATTTATCCTACACTGGCTGATCTTATCGGGTATAACAAACCTATCAGAAGCTGGGGTAGAAGTTTGGTGAGTGATAAAAAATATCCTTTCATCGTAGTCAATTCAGATGGAAGTACGGATCAGTTCATGATCGGAAATTATATTTACCGCTTTGACGGAAAAGAAATTATCGGAGTATATGCTCAATCTGATCTGAGCCTTGAAAAAAATCTCATGAATGAAGTTAAAAATCCTGAAGTAGAGCAGGGGAAGAAAACGGCAAAGGCCTGGTATCAGGATTATATGGATAGGGTGATTAACAGGAAGCTTTATTAGAACAAAAAACAAAAAATAGAGTTGCGAAATAGTAAATAAGTTGATGGGGAAATTAATTGTTTTGGCATTTCCTGATTTTACTTTTCTTCACCACTTTATGCTTTGTATAATAAAAGTTTTTGTTTGTTGAAAATTAATTTATATTTTTATCAATACGTAGATAAGAATATTGTATTAAAATTAAAACTATAAGAAATATGAAAAAATTATTGTTAACATTCGTGCTTTCTCTGTTCAGTGTGCTTACGTTTGCACAGATAGAAGGTAAGTGGAGAACGATAGATGATGAAACGGGAAAACCGAAATCTATTGTTGAAATCTTTAAAAAATCTGATGGGAAATACTATGGGAAAGTTGTTCAGTTATTAATCACACCTGAAAATCCAAATTGTATAGAATGTAAAGATGACAGAAAAAATAAGCCAATTTTAGGGATGGAAGTGATCAGAGGGCTTTCAAAAGATGGGAATGAGTTCAATGGGGGAACTATTACCAATCCTAAGAATGGTAAAACTTATAAATGTTTTATCATAAGAAAAGGAGATAAACTTACTGTTAAAGGATATATCGGGATATCTCTTATCGGAAAAACTCAAACTTGGGAAAAAGTGTAACTTAATATAAGTTTAAATAGAATTTTAGATGACACCTCGGAATTGAGGTGTCATTTTTTTATATAACAGAAATGTTGGATTTTTTTTGGAGGCTTTGGGAAAACTGCAGATAAGAGAGCTATCACGAAGAAAAACCGTTTTAAATAAAATTAAATATTAAAATTTTCCATTCAAATGAGATGCCTTTTTATGATGTGTGTAATAAAAAAACACTACTTTTGTAGTCTAAATTTTTCAAGAAAATATGGCAGAATATACTTTTCGTGAGGTAATTGCACAGGCAATGAGCGAGGAAATGCGTAAAGACGAATCCATCTATCTGATGGGTGAGGAAGTTGCAGAATATAATGGTGCATATAAAGCTTCAAAAGGAATGCTGGATGAATTTGGTCCAAAAAGAGTAATTGATACACCGATTGCAGAACTTGGATTTACTGGAATCTCTGTGGGAGCAGCAATGAATGGTAACAGACCCATTGTAGAATTTATGACATTCAATTTCTCATTGGTAGGAATTGATCAGATTATCAATAATGCGGCGAAAATCCGTCAGATGAGTGGAGGACAGTGGAATTGCCCAATCGTTTTCCGTGGACCTACTGCTTCTGCAGGACAATTAGGAGCAACTCACTCTCAGGCTTTCGAAGGTTGGTTTGCCAACTGTCCGGGACTTAAAGTGGTAGTACCTTCTAACCCATACGATGCAAAAGGATTATTGAAAACAGCAATCCAGGATAATGACCCTGTTATTTTCATGGAATCTGAGCAGATGTATGGAGATAAAATGGAAATTCCTGAAGAAGAATATTACTTACCAATAGGAAAAGCAGATATCAAGAGACAAGGTACAGACGTTACTTTGGTTTCTTTCGGAAAGATCATGAAGCTGGCTTTACAGGCTGCAGAAGATATGGCTAAAGAAGGAATCTCTGTAGAAGTTATTGACCTTAGAACAGTTCGTCCTCTTGATTTTGATACAATTTTAGAATCTGTAAAGAAAACAAACAGACTTGTTATTTTAGAAGAAGCCTGGCCATTTGGTTCCATCTCTTCAGAAATTACTTATATGGTACAGCAAAAAGCATTTGATTATTTAGATGCTCCTATCAAGAGAATTACTACTCCTGATGCACCTGCACCTTATTCTGCTGCATTATTTGCAGAATGGTTTCCTAAACTTGAAAAAGTGAAAGAGGAAATTAAAAAAGCGATGTACGTAAAATAGTTATAGAGAAAAACTTCCGAAAGGAAGTTTTTTCATTTATTATATTCATGAAGAAAAATTCTTGACGTCATAAAATTAGTATAAATTTGCGCCTTTAAAATAAATTAAGCTGATATGGCAGAAGTTACAGAAGATGGTTACCACTTCGACATAAAGAAACTTTCCTTCATGGGAGTTTTAGTGTCTCTAGGAATTGTTTTTGGAGATATTGGTACCTCTCCGCTTTACGTGATGAAAGCAATTGTGAATGCAAGGTCCGAGGGGAGCAATATGCCTTTCAATGAGTATATAGAAGGAGCTCTTTCCTGTATTATCTGGACTCTTACCCTGCAGACCACAATCAAATATGTGATCATTGCTTTGAGAGCAGATAACAAAGGTGAAGGGGGTATTCTTGCATTGTTTTCATTAGTAAGAAACCTTAAGAAAGGATGGTTGTACCTCATAGCAATCATTGGTGCTGCGGCGCTTATTGCAGACGGAGTAATCACCCCTTCACTGACAGTAATGTCAGCTATTGAAGGTCTTGAAATCTATAACCCGCACACCCCTGTTGTGCCTATTACCATCGGAATTCTGATTGCCATTTTTGTGGTGCAGCAATTCGGGACCAGCTTTATCGGAAAGTTTTTTGGCCCTATAATGGTGGTTTGGTTTTTGGTATTGGGAGGCCTGGGAGTAATGCACCTAAGTGAAAATTTTGAGATTTTAAGATCTTTCAACCCTTACTATGCTTATAAGCTCATTGCCAACTCTCCGAGTGCTATTGTTATTTTAGGAGCTGTTTTCCTTTGTACAACCGGAGCGGAAGCATTGTATTCCGATTTAGGACACTGTGGCGCTAAAAACATCAGAATAAGCTGGGCATTCGTTAAGATTATGCTTATCCTAAACTATCTTGGGCAGGGAGCGTGGCTTTTGACCAATCATGATAAACCAGGATTTTCTGTAGTAAACCCTTTCTTTGGAATTATGCAAGAATGGATGATCATCCCGGGAGTAATTTTAGCCACAGCCGCTGCAATTATTGCCAGCCAGGCATTGATTACAGGTTCTTTCACTATATTCTCAGAAGCAATGTCTCTTAACCTGTGGCCGAATCAGAAAATTGATTATCCTTCCGGAGTAAAAGGACAGATGTATATTCCAAGAATCAACTGGGGACTTCTTATCCTGTGTATCATTGTTGTTCTTCACTTCAGAGAGTCAGGAAAAATGGAAGCTGCTTATGGACTTTCCATTACGGTGACCATGCTGATGACAACCGTTCTGCTGGTCTTCTGGCTGCTGAAACACAGAGTAAGCAAAGTCTTGATTCTGGTTTTCGCAATGGTTTATATGGCAATAGAATTAGGTTTCTTCAGTGCGAATATCATCAAATTCATGGAAGGTGGATGGATCACCGTTGTATTGGCTGGTTCTATCGGAATTTCTATGTATGCATGGTATAACGGAAGATTGATCAAAACAAGATTTATCCAGTTTGTGAAAATAGAAAAATATGTGTCTATTCTTAAAGACATGAAACTGGACGAAACCATTCCGAAATATGCTACCAATCTGGCCTATCTGAGCAGAGCAAAAAGAAATGATGAAGTGGAATCAAAAATTATCTATTCCATCATCAAAAAACAGCCGAAAAGAGCAGATCATTACTTTATCCTGAGCATCGTAAACCAGGAAGATCCATACACTTTCAGATATACCGTAGATGAAATTCTTCCCGGAACAGTATATAAAATCAACTTCCTTTTAGGATTTAAAGTAGACCGAAGAATCAACGATTATTTCAATATGGTTCTTAAAGACTTAATGGCAGACGGAACTATTCCATCAAGAAGCAGCCATCCATCTTTAAGAGCTCATGATATACCACCGGATCTTAAATATGTGATCATAGATAACACCTATATCAACGATATCCTTTTAACTGTTAAACAGAAGATTACACTTAACATTTACAACTTTGTGAAGTATATCGGAAGTGATGACTTTAAGGCCTGGGGAGTATCTTCGCATAACGTTGAAGTAGAATCTGCACCCATCACAGAATTAACAGTTTATGACAATAAGATCGAGCAGTCCGGCTATTTCCGTCACAACTCGTAGTCACTCGTATTTAACCATACTATCTATTTAAATAAAATTCAATAAATTTGTAGATAATTTTTTTAATGGATACAGTACAAAAAGAAAAAAATATAGCTTTGATCAAGGATGTTTTGAGAAACTACTTATTAGAAAAGGGGTTCAGAAACACACCTGAAAGATATACGATATTGGAAGAGATTTATAATATGGATCATCACTTTAATGTTGATGATCTGTATCTTCTGATGATGCAGAAAAAATATCATGTTTCCAAAGCAACCATTTACAACACGATTGAAATTTTCCTTGATGCAGGCTTAATCCGTAAGCATCAGTTCGGAGAAAAGACATTGACTTCTTCGTCTTATGAAAAGTCTTATTTTGACAAACAGCATGACCACCTGGTGATCTACAAAAAAGACTCTGATAAAGAAATTGAAGAAATTATTGAATTCTGTGACCCAAGAATCCAAGGAATCAAAGAAGCCATTGAAGAAGCATTTGGCGTAAAAATTGATTCTCATTCGCTGTATTTCTATGGCACTAAGAATGATTAATTAATGAGAATAGCCCTTTTTCTGTTACTCTTTATTTCTACGCTCAATTTTGCGCAGGATAAAACGCCTGTGAAGAGAGATCCTTATTTGCAGGCTCCTTTACCAGCTCAGCCTAAACAGGCGATACCTGAAGATAAAGTAAAGATCATCCATGCGGACGAGATCAAGAAAAGCCCTGACAAATATGACGGAAATCAATATTTTACAGGAAATGTTAAGATTGAACATCAGGGATCTATTCTAACTGCGGATGAAGTAATCCTGTATAATGATGAGAACTTTGTAAAAGCAATAGGCAATACAAGGCTTCAAAATACAGACGGGTCTGTAATCACGGCAGGTGAGATGGAATATGATGCCAATACCCAGAAAGGTGTTGCCAGGAAAAATGTAGTCCTAACGGATCCTAAACAAACCATAAAAACAGATATTCTGTATTATGACAGGCTGGCCAATCAGGCTTATTTTAATACAGGGGGCACGATTTCTGATGGTCAGAATGTTACCTATGCCAAAGTAGGAACCTATTTTCTCAATACAAGAGTGGTGGATCTTACTGGAAATGTAAAAATTGAAACACCTCAATATACAATAGAAGGCCCTAATATCAAGCAGAATCAGAATACAAAAATTGCTGATTTTCTAGGTCCTACAACCATTACGAGCAAAACCAATCCAAGAAACAGAATCTATACCGAAAAAGGAACATATAAAATGGATTCCAAGGAAGCTTTTCTAACCAAAAACTCCAGGATCTTTTATAATGAGAAAATCCTTACCGGTGATGATATGTATTACAATCAGATCTCAGGGTTTGGTAAAGCAACGGGCAATGTAACGCTTGATGATCCTAAAGAAAGAAGATATATAAAAGGAGGTTACGGAGAAATTTTTGAGAAAAAAGACTCCGCAATGATGACGAAAAATCCTTATGCTGTAAAAGCAATGGAAAAAGACTCTATCTATTTTGCCGCAGAAAAAATTATCTCTTATCAAAGACCTGATACATTGGATATCAAAGTCAAGAAAAGCTTTATAAGAGCTTATAAGAAAGCCCGTGTTTATAAATCCAATGCACAGGGAAGAGCAGATTCCATTGCTTTCAATGAAACGGACGGAATTATGCATATGTATACCAACCCGATTCTCTGGAGCGGTGAAAAGCAGGTTACCGGAGATAAAGTGGAAGCTTATTTCAATACGAAGACAGAAGATATTGATTCCTTAAAAGTAATCGGAAATGCCTTTGCCATCAGTAAAGTAGACTCACTTACGCTGAAAGATGAGTTCAATCAGGTGAAAGGAAAATTCATGACGGTTTATTATGAAAAAAATGCTATTAAAGAAGCAAGAGTAGTGGGAAATGCCCAGGCTATTGTATATGTTGATGATACCGATCAGGAAACAAAAAAACAGGAAAGAATAGGAATAACCCTTTCGACATGTGGAATTATTGGAGCATTGTTTGAAGAAAGAGCTTTACAAATTATTTCATGTAGTATTGGGGCTGTATCAGATACTTATCCTATGAGTATGATAGAACCTTCGAAAAGAAAATTCCCGGATTTTAACTGGAATACCAAAGACAGGATCCGGAAATGGCAGGACATCCTTGTAGATACTCCGAATAACGAAGAAATACAATATACAGCAGATAATGAGCTCTTCGATAAAGCACAGAAAGCAATAGATGATGAAAAGGCCAAAGAAGAAGCTAAAAAACCTAAACGTACCAGAAAATAACAGAAAAGACCAGTAACTCACTGGTCTTTTTTGTGGATTAATTTCAGCGTTTAATGAATCTTTTATAGCTTTGCTGAAATTTTTGGAGACAATGGAAATGCATAAAGATTTTTTTACATATCAGGCTCAAACCACCAAGTTTGCTGCTGGTTTTGAAGTGGAAAAAGCAGTAGGAAGCTATATTTACGGTACAGACGGAAAGAAATATCTTGACTTTGTAGCAGGAGTTTCTGCCAATACGCTGGGACATTCACATCCTAAAATAGTGGATGCTATTAAAGAACAGACCGATAAATATCTTCACGTAATGGTTTACGGAGAATATGCGCAGGAAAAACCTGTTGCATTATGCAGACTGCTTGCAGAAGCTACTCCGGATCCTCTGGAAGTTACTTACCTTGTGAATAGCGGTGCAGAAGCCATTGACGGAAGCTTAAAACTGGCCAAAAGATATACCGGAAGAGAAGAAATTGTTTCCTTTAAAAATTCTTACCACGGAAATACTCATGGCGCTTTAAGTGTTTCCGGAAATGAAACGCACAAGAGAGAATTCCGTCCTTTGTTACCTATGGTTTCTTTTATTGAATTTAATAATGAAGAAGACTTCGGTAAAATCACGGAGAAGACTGCTTGTGTTATCCTTGAAACCATTCAGGGAGCAGCAGGGTTTCTGGTTCCGGATAATGACTATCTGATCAAGCTCAAGAAAAGATGTGAAGAAGTAGGAGCGCTTTTAATTTTGGATGAAATACAGCCGGGATTTGGAAGAACAGGGAAGCTATTCTCTTTTGAACACTTCGGAATTGTGCCGGATATTCTTGTCATGGGAAAAGGAATGGGAGGCGGCGTTCCTGTGGGAGCTTTTATGAGCTCCAGAGAAATCATGGAAACCCTTTCACATTCGCCTAAATTGGGCCACATTACTACTTTCGGAGGAAATCCATTAATAGCAGCGGCAAGTTATGCCACATTAAAAGAAGTTCTGGAAAGCGGTTTAATGAACGAAGTAGAGGAAAAAGAGAAGTTGTTCAGGGAACTTTTGGTTCACCCTAAAATCAAAAATATTAACGGTAAAGGATTAATGCTTGCCGTGAACTTAGGAACTCCTGAATATACGCTGGAAGTAGCTAGAAAATGTATGGAAAGAGGGCTTATTGTTTTCTGGCAGCTGTACAGAAATGAATACCTTAGAATCTCTCCGCCTCTTACATTATCTCTGGACGAAATCAGAGAAGGATGCCAGATTATTCTTGATATACTGAATGAAAATTAAAAATAAAATCTCTCCGGAAAGGGGAGATTTTTTATGTTTTGCATGGTAACTTTTAGCTTTAAAACATAACACCACAGCAATTTAAATCCCGTGATAAATATCATGCAGATTCTATAAAAAAGTAATTGTTTTTTTGCGTAATAAAAAAATTAATTTATATATTGCGGGACGATAAAACAAAGATTATATGGCGAAACATAAAGTCCATTACGAATTTCCAATGCACTGTTTATCAGAGATTTTATATGAATATCTGGCAACTGCAGAGGGATTGTCTGAATGGTTTGCGGATGAGGTAACAGAGAAAGGCGATGATTTCTTTTTTAGCTGGGGTGGAGGTCCTGCTGAGAAGGCCACTTTGATCAGATATAAGCCTGAAGGTTTCGTGCGTTTCAGATGGGAAGAAGATGAAGGAACAAAAAATTTCTTTGAAATGACTATCACAATTGATGATATTACAGAAGACCTTGCTTTAAATATTACAGATTTCTGTGAAGAAGGTGATGAAGAGGAAAATGCAATGTATTGGGAAAATCTTATCGAAAACCTTAGAATAAAACTAGGTGCGGCATAATACCGGGCTATAGGAAATGATAAAACTGATGAACGATTTATCGTTCATTATTTTTTTGTAAATAAATTACATCAAAAATTGGAAAATCAATATTTTACATCAGACGAGTTAAATGTAAAGAACAGAGCTTTTCTTTGGGGAGACTCAGTAAAAGTTTCTTTCTTTGTAAGAAATGGTGGATTGATCATGGACGAAGAATGCTATTTTTTTCTGATGGCTTCCATGAGAAAGATGAGACTTAATATTCCTTTGACGTACACCCTGGAGTTTTTCCAGACTCTTTTTCAAAAAGAAATTATTGAAAGTAAAGGAGTAGAAAATGGAATTATCAATTTTCAGGTATTCAGAAATGATGATGGAGTAACACTAGCGAAATCTTCTGTTTCCTATTTTTACGAAGTGACGGAAATAGCGGATGTACTTGCTGTTCATCAGAGACCTCTTGAATTGGATTTGATTAAAGAAATCAACGTTAATAACAACCTTTTAAGCAATATCAGAGTTCACTGTCCGGAAAATATCTATGGGGTGATTTATGCCCAGGAAAATGACCTTGACGATGTGATTCTTCTGAATCCAAACAAAAGAATAGCGCGTACCACAGCCGGAAATCTTCTCTTTTTAGAGGGCGGCGTTATCAAAGTACCCAAGCAGACAGAAGGAGCTTACATTTCTCCTCTGATGGAAAACTTTGTTACTTTTTTACACAAAAATAACCTTGCTGATATTCAGGAACACGAGATTATCGCTTTTGAATCCCAGAAGGCTGAAGAAATTTTAATGATTTCTGATGAGAAAGGTATATTTTCTGTAGGTAAGATAAGAAACAAAACTTTTGAAACCTCCCGTTTCTCCGAACTGGTACAAAGCTGGAAACAAAGTTTTAATCAATAGAAATTGACAAACCCGGTAAACAACAAAGTTCCAGAAGTCCTTTACCGGGTTTTATTCTGAGTAAATCAGAAATTGTTTCTTTATTTAATATTCGTTGATAATCTCAACAAATTTCTGTGCGATTTCTTTCTGCCCCTTTTCACTGGTAATATAATTCCTGTTGTCAGAATTATTAATGAAGCCAAGCTCTACCAACACAGCAGGTGCTTTGGTCTCTCTTAGCATGTGAAGATTACGCTCCTCAATTTTACGGGCATTGAATTTCTTGTAGATTTTTCCGGCCAGTTCCTTTGAAACGTCCGAATTCTGAACGTAAACTTCAAATCCGTAGTCAGATCTTTCTTTTTGCGGAGAACTGTTAACGTGAAGGGAAAGGACCATTTCAGGGTTCAGCCTATTGATCAGATCTGTTCTTTCAGTAAGAGTAGGAGAGCTGTCTGAATCCCTTGTTAGAATAATTTCATATTTATCCTGGCTTTCATTGATTTTCCGGATTTCCTTAGCAATGCTTAATGAAATATTTTTTTCCAGAATTTCACCATAAACAGCCCCGAAATCATTTCCGCCATGTCCGGCATCAATGACAATATATTTTTTATTGATAGGAGTAAATGATAAAAACGCTGTAGAAACTATTGATAAAGCAAGTAATGTAATACCTTTCATATCAGTGATTTTGGTTTTCCAAAGAACGGTAAAACTTTCTTTAAAATTGGTTAAGAGAATCTTAAAGTTTGTTAATTGTCAGAATGATAAGAAAAATATACATTTAGTTTAGTGATATGTCTTCAGGTGAATTGGCCCAGAGAAGAAATTCCCCTCCAAGATTCTGCATAATAGACTTCCAGAGTGTCTGATCATTGGGAAGGGTATAATCAAGATTATAGACATCCACAACCGTCCACATTTTCCTTTGAACCTCAGTATCAAGCTGATTAGAAGACCATCCGGAATATCCTGAAAATATTTTAATATGCTCAATATCCAG
Organism: Chryseobacterium sp. FG46; assembly: GCF_057809135.1. Classification (NCBI taxonomy): domain Bacteria; kingdom Pseudomonadati; phylum Bacteroidota; class Flavobacteriia; order Flavobacteriales; family Weeksellaceae; genus Chryseobacterium; species Chryseobacterium sp. FG46. Next base: position 151,195 of record NZ_JBMDJJ010000003.1, read on the forward strand.
TTCGCTGCTTAAAACCGCATTAATGATCCTTTCAATATCTTCTGTAAGATAGTATTCATCTGTAATGTCTGTATAGATCTCTGTAACTCTTTTGCCTTTTACAATGAAGAATACCTTGTCGTTTTCTACAGGTCCTCCATCATATACCTCAATTTTAAAGTCAAAAAAATCTTTGAATTTGCTACTCATCTGGCTGTTCTTTTTATTCAATATCAAACCAAATGCACCACTTTCATTATGTTCAATAACCAATACTACCGATCTTGAAAAAATATCGCCGGAAATGTCGGGTGTCGAGATTAATATTTTACCTTTGTATGAGTGATTCATACTCAAATTTAATAAAAAATATTTATGGAAAACCTGCACGACAGAAGAAAAGTGTACGAGAAATCCCAACTTATTGAAAGTGAGATAAAACAAAATCCAATTGAACAGTTTAGAGACTGGTTTTTGGAAGCAAATGAGAACCCAATGATCTCAGAAGCTAATGCTATGGCGGTTTCTACAGTAGAAGAAGACGGGTGTCCAAGAACAAGAATGGTGCTTCTTAAAGCATATACCCATGAAGGATTTATTTTTTATACCAATTATAACAGCAGAAAAGGAAAAGCAATAGAAAACAACCATAAAGCCTGTCTGCATTTTTTCTGGCCTAATCTTGAAAGACAGATTATCATCAAGGCTGATCTTGAGAAAGTGGCAGAAAACCTTAGTGACGGTTATTTTCATTCCAGGCCGAAAGGAAGTCAGCTTGGAGCTGTGGTCTCCCCGCAAAGTCAGGTGATCCCAAACAAAGAGTTTCTGGAAGAGAAATTAAAAGAACTGGAAAAGGAGTATGAAAATACGGAAGTACCAAGACCCTCCAATTGGGGCGGATATATTGCAAGACCTTATGAAATAGAATTCTGGCAGGGAAGGCCAAACCGTCTTCATGACAGGATAATTTATGAACTTGAGGACCTTGACTGGAAAATTTCGAGACTGGCTCCGTAATGGGAGAATCTGGGGTTAGAAGCTATTGATGATGTTTGTAAAGCAGCATTTCGTCATCCTGAAAATATAAGCTTTGTAATATCAATGGAGCGGGCTTTAGCCCGCTTATTTTATTAAGTATATAGCCAAAACATAATCATCTTTAGGGGCTTAAAAACTTCTTAATGGTTTGATTTCCTGTTATTGAAAAAACAAAAAAGGCTATTTCTTAGAAACAGCCCTTGAATTTTTTAATCTGAATGATTATTTTTTCTTAGCACCTGAAACTGCATTTGATAAATCAGCTCCAGCTTTGAATTTAGCAACTTTTTTAGCAGCAATTTTGATCGGTTTTTTAGTTGCAGGGTTAATACCTTGTCTAGCTGCTCTCTCAGCTACTGAGAAAGTACCGAAACCTACTAAAGAAACTTTTCCATCTTTTTTCTTTAAAGTAGTTGTAACGTTACCAATAAAAGACTCTAAAGCAGCTTTTGCTGCAACTTTAGTGATACCTGCATCTTTTGCGATTGCGTCGATTAATTCAGACTTGTTCATAATTTTTAATATTAAAGTTAGTTCGTAATTATAGCAAATATAGTACTATTTTCTAATTGTGCAATTTTTTTATTAAAACTTGTGAAAATTTTTTACTTTTCACTGAAATCAGTTAAAATATGATAATTCCACTTTTCACAGAAAATCTACGTTACAGGTCACTAAAATCATGCCAAATGCTTATGTGTATTGACTTTAGCAAAAAGCTGATATTATTTTTCGTATTTATTAAATCCTAAATTATATATAAACAATTAATTTTTTTGACCATATGATTATTAAATTTATAAATAATTTTTATATTTCTTGTATTTTGTTAAATTAAACCCCTGTGTTTGTGGGAGTTTTAAAATGTTAATAAAGGCCTGTTTTATTAATTTTTATTAATAAATTTGCAGCATGTTAATAGAAGTTTTCAAGTCTAAGATTCATAGGGTAAGAGTAACTGCCTCTGACCTTAATTATATAGGGAGTATAACGATCGATGAAGATCTTATAGAAGCTGCCGGCCTGGTAGTGGGAGAAAGAGTCTATATCGTGAATGTGAACAACGGAGAACGTTTTGATACCTACGTGATCAAAGGGAAAAGAAAATCAGGAGAAGTATGCCTGAACGGACCTGCAGCAAGAAAAGTACAGAAAGATGATATCATCATTATTATTGCCTATGCTCAGATGACTCCGGAGGAAGCAAAAGACTTCCAGCCGAAAATCGTTTTCCCGGATGAAAAAACAAATCTTCTTACATAGTACATGGAGAAAACATCAAAAAGTCCTGTAAAATCAATACTTACAATAGTAATATCGCTTGCTTTTGCAGGCTTTTTTTTATGGCTTGCCTTAAGAGGGCTGGATTTTAAAGTCATTCAGAAGTCACTGGCGAAAGCAAATTATCTTTGGGTATTGTTTGCTTCCGTATTTGGTCTTCTGGCGTACTGGTTCAGAGCGATCCGATGGAATCTGATGCTGGAGCCAATGGGGCACAGAATTTCAAATTCCAATGCACTTTGGTCCATATCATTTGGATATCTTATGAATCTTACCATCCCCAGAAGTGGAGAAGTGGCAAGAGCAACCGCTTTATATGGAGTGGAAAAAGTACCTGTGGATAAATCTATTGGGACTATTATTTTGGAAAGAGTAGTGGATCTTATTTGTATGGGAGGATTTTTAATTCTGACAGGAATTTTTAAATTTAAAGCAATTCTTGCTTTCTATCATTTTGTAATGGATAAGAAGGATGAGAAAGATGAGTTTGTTCCTAACTTTTTTGAAAGACAAATGATGAAATTGGGAATAAGTGATTTTGATTCTTTTTATTTATGTGTTAAAATTGGTGTTGTGATATTGGTTTTAATTGGGTTAGCCCTTCTTTATAAATATAAAAAAGAGAAACTTATCAATTTTGGAAAAGGAATTCTTCAAGGGATAACTTCCATTTTTAAATTAAAAGAAAAAGGAAAATTCATTCTTTATACATTAGGAATCTGGATTTGCTATTATCTGGCCGCTTATCTGGTGTGTTTTGCTCTTCCTGAAACATCCGCATTTACCTTTGCAGACGGTTTCTTCATTATTGTTGTAGGAACATTAGGGATGATTATCCCTGCCAGTGGAGGAATCGGAGCGTATAACCTGGCCATGAAATATGGTTTTATGGCTCTTTTCATTTCAGTAGGAAAAAGTGCAGATTTCGGTGGTGAAATGGGGCTTACCTATTCCTTTATTTCTTTACCGCTGCAGATTGTGATTATGCTGGTCATGGGACTTATTTCCATTCCTATGCTGACAAAAGCAAGAAATGCCGCTGTTTCGGATAAAGAATTTGAAAATTAATTCAACACATTTTTAAATATAGAAGGTTCAATTTTTTAATTGAACCTTTTTTTATGGCCATTTTGTGACTTAAAGAGTTTAAAATTAAGCGGTAGGGAACATTTTTTCATCAATAAATTTGGTCAGTTCATAAATCACTTCTATCTTAATGCAAAAAATAATCATAATATAAAACACTATGGCAATTAATCTCCAGAAGGGACAAAAGATCGAGATAGGATTAACTAAAATGACGATTGGATTGGGCTGGGATCCGAATGAAGGAACCGGCTACGACTTTGACCTGGATGCTTCTGCAATCATGATTGATTCTGACAGAAAATTAGTAAGCGAAGAATACTTTGTTTTTTACAATAACCTGAATTCTCCGGACGGAGCTCTTACCCATACAGGGGATGATCCGAGTGGTAAAAACAGCGATGGTGATGATGATGAAGCGATTATTATAGACCTTGATAAAGTAGATTCAAGAGTGGAAGAGATTCTTTTCGTGGTAACCATTGAAGATTTTGAAAGAAGAAGACAGAATTTCGGACAGGTAAGAAATTCTTATATCAGAGTGGTAGATAATAACTCCAGCCAGGAAATTGCAAAATATGAACTGGATGAAGATTTTTCTATTGAAACCGGTGTAGAGTTCGGAAGACTGTATAAAAGAAACGGAAGCTGGAAATTTGAAGCCTCAGGAATAGGATACAGAGCAGATCTTGGCTTCTTCCTTGAAAAATACTACAAAGGGCAAATCATCAAATAAATCATCAAATACACAAAAACTATAACTATGGCAATCAATTTACAGAAAGGACAAACGATAGATTTGAGAAAAAACGACCGTGGCGAAAGCGTTTATGATCTTTCAAAAGTAACCATCGGTTTGGGATGGGACGTAAGAAAGCAAAGCAGCGGATTTTTTGGGAAACTCTTCAGTAAGGAAGCAGAATATGACCTTGATGCAGTAGCATTTCTTTTAGATGGCAACGGAAAAGTAGCTAATCTTGGAAGAACGGTGCAAACCAATGACGGAAGACAGATGGGGCTTTATCAGGGAGATGTGGTATTCTTCAATTCCATGCAGCACCCAAGCGGGAATATATGGCTTACCGGAGACAACAGAACGGGAGCAGGAGATGGAGATGATGAACAAATCATTGTAAAACTGGATCAGCTGGATCAGAGTTACCAGAAAATTGTATTTCTGGTTACCATTTATCAGGGAAGAGCCAATAACCAGCACTTCGGAATGATTGAAAATGCATTTATCCGTGCGGTAGATGCTACAGGAAAAGAAATTACGAAGTACAGCCTTTCCGGTGATTCAAGTATGAACGGAATGTGTGCAATGGTTTTTGCAGAAGCATATCGTCACAACGGAGACTGGAAATTCCGTGCTGTTGGAGAACCGCATCATACAGATAACTTTATTGATATTCTGAGACAGCAATACGCGTATTCCAACTAGATTTTCAATTTTTTCAACTCACACAAAAGCCGGTGGAGGAAGTCGGAGACTTCCAAGCCGGCTTCAGAATTAATATTTGTCTATAATGAGCAGGAGATTATTAGCTTATTTTTTATTAGATACTTCGGGGTCTATGAACGGAGAACCTATTCAGGCACTGAACAATGGTTTTAACGGCCTTATCAGTATGCTTCGTGCAGATCCGCAGGCGATGGACAGCCTGCATTTGAGTGTCATTACCTTCGACAGAGAAGTTAAAAATATTATCCCATTAACAGATCTGGTAAGTTTTTATCCCATGGAAATAACCTGTCCGGATAGCGGTCCAACGCATACTGGAGCAGCGCTGGAAATGGTTTCAGAATTGGTGCAGAAGGAAATAATCAAAGAATCTGCCGATACAAAGGGAGACTGGCAGCCACTGTTATTTATATTTACAGATGGAAAACCTTCAGATATTCAGAAATACAGACAGATGATTCCGGTGATCAGGGGACTGGAATTTGGTGCCATCGTAGGATGTGCTGCAGGCCCGAAAGCAGATGAACAGTTTCTCAAAGAACTGACAGATCATGTCGTAAAGCTGGATACTACGGATGCTATTACTCTTTCTTCTTTTTTCAAATGGGTGAGTTCTTCCATTACACAGGGAGGGCAATCACAGAATACCGGAGAAAATATCATATTACCTCCACCACCATCGGAACTTAATATTATTATTTAAAAAACTGTCTTTACACAATGAGAAGACTGCCTATTTATTTTTTAGTAGACATCTCCGAATCTATGGTAGGAGAGCCTATTGAGCAGGTACAGGAAGGTATCGCCAATATTATCAGGGAATTAAAAAAAGACCCCTATTCACTTGAAACGGTTTATATTTCTGTGATTGGTTTTGCTGGAGAAGCTGAAGTGATTACCCCGATGCAGGATATCATCAGTTTTTATCCCCCTAAAATTCCAATTGGAAGTGGTACATCACTTTCTCAGGGCTTGATCAAAGTGATGGATTGTATCGACAGGGATATTGTGAAAACAACGTATGAAAGAAAAGGCGACTGGAAACCTATCGTCTTCCTGTTTACAGACGGAGTGCCCACTGATGATGCCAACAAAGCCATTGAAAGATGGAATAAAAAATACAACGGGAAATCTAATACCATTGCCGTATCTATTGGAGAAAATACCAATTACAAACTTCTCGGTTCTCTGGCAGACAATGTTTTATTATTCAATAATTCCGATGAGAATTCTTACAAAGAGTTTTTCAAATGGGTAACGGATTCTATTAAAACCACCAGCCAGAGCGTCACAGAAGCAAAAAAAGAAGGAATTAATTTGTCTAAAATTGATTCTCTTATCCTTGAGAAAGTAGATCCTGAAATGGAACAGAGATTCCCGGATAATAATTTTGTAGTATTGAACGGAAAATGCCAGGAAACGGAAAAACTTTATCTGATGAAGTTTAAAAAAGCATTTGCAGAATCAAGTATTCCGGGAATGGCTACAAGATACTACAGGCTTGACGGAGCGTATAAAATTGATGAAAAAGCCTACTACAGGCTTTCCTCCAATCAGAAAACACAGCTTAAAATCAATATAGAAGAATTGGACGGAGGAACTTCATGTCCTCACTGTGCGAATCCAATTGCCCTGGCTACCTGCTCATGTGGTGGAATTCACTGCCTTAGAGGAGAGGGATACAGTAAATGCCCATGGTGCGGAACTTCGGATTATTATGGATTTTCAGGCGGCGGATTTGATATTAACAGAACTCTGGGCTAATGATGGGCAAATTTTTCAGAAAGTCTGTTGATGGATCCAAACCGAAAACTATGGAGCAAACACTTATTTATAAAGAAAAAGAAGAATTTAAAGATGCTCATTGGGTATTGAAAAATGCCAGTGCCAAACAGTTCTATGAATTCAGTTTCGATATGGAAGAGTTTCCTAACATCAAGATTCAGAAAATCGGAAACCTGGAAGAAACAGGACTTAGTTTTGAAAACGGAAAAATTTCAGGAACTCCGGTTACTAATAATATGTATCATCTGGATGTTCAGTTTTATCACATTCAGGATCAGAATCAGATTGAAACAAAGAAAATACAGCTCTTTGTGAATGCAGATCCGAAAGACCTGTGGAAAAATATTCCAGGCGATAAAAATGCAGCTTTTTATAAGCCGGAAGAAGATTCATTCAAAGGTTCTTTTTCAGATAAAAAAATTGTGGTGGCTTCCAAAAGAGGGCGTTCCCATGCCCATGAAGGGAAATTTCGCGAAGATGATTTTGCCGTAAATTCGCTTCCCTTAAACTGGAATATTGTTTCTGTTTCAGATGGAGCAGGCTCAGCAAAGGCCGCAAGAGAAGGTTCAAGACTGGCAACAACAACCATCAATCAGTTTTTCAATTCACAGGAGGTTTTAAGCCGGATTGAAGATAGTATCAACATGCTGTACAACCGTCAATCTTCCGACGAAGAAGAGTTGGAAGCTCAACAGAAAATTATCAATATCTTATCGGAAGGTGTTTTACATGTTTATCATACATTGGAAAAAATAGCATCAGAAAATGCCCTTTCAGTAAATGATCTGCATACAACGCTTATTTTTACTTTGCTTAAAAAGTTCAGTTTCGGATATGTCATTCTTAGCTTTGGAGTAGGAGACTGCCCGATCAATCTGATTAATACTGACTTTTCTGAAGTCAAGCTTTTAAACCTGATGGATGTGGGCGAGTTTGGCGGTGGCACAAGATTTATCACTATGAAAGAAATCTTTAATGATACAATGGCTTCCCGTTTTAGAATGACCTGTGTGAAAGACTTTTCCTATCTGGTACTGATGACGGATGGTATTTATGATCCTAAATTTACCACAGAAAGTAAACTGGAAAATACAGAAAGCTGGAAAGCCCTTTTTGAAGACCTTGCAGGAAATAATGATGACAGAACAAAAGCAGATTTTATCAACGATGAAAAAATTGATGAAGAACTTTTAATCTGGAGTGATTTCTGGAGCAGAGGAAACCACGATGACCGTACATTGGCAATAATCTATTAATACCATGAAAAAGACCATTAAGGTTGTTTCTGTTCTGGACACAGCCAAATCCTATGAATATGTAGATGAAAACCCTATCCGGGGCGGTGTGAAAGATGTTTATTTTTCGCCTGATAAAGAATATGTAGTCGCTTTCTACCGGAATCCGCTGGATGAAGGACAGAAAGAAAGGATTATGAGAATTGTCTCCACCTATCTGCAAAGTATACAGAATGGAAATACTTCAGACTACTTTCTGAACGAAATTTTCAGGTGGCCTTATGATATTGTTGAAAGAAATAAGCTCACAGGAATTGTAGTTCCTGTTTATCACCATAAATTTTATTTTACCAAAGGCTATATTGGTTCAGATAATATTAAGGGACAGGATAAAGTGGGGAAGTGGTTTACTGCCCCCATGTTCAGGAATCAGCAGTATCCGCTGAGACTGGATCAGTCAGAACTGGGAGATTGGCTGAGCTATTTCCAGATTGCAGTCAATATCAGCAGAGGAGTTAAAAAGCTGCATCAGATGGGGCTGGCACATTCCGATTTATCATACAATAATATTTTGGTAGACCCTGTTACAAAATCCGCATGTATCATTGATATTGATGGCCTTGTTGTACCCAAACTCTTTCCACCGGAAGTCATAGGAACCGCTGATTTTATTGCGCCAGAAGTTTTAAAAACCCAGCATCTGAAACTTCAGGATCCGGACAGACATTTACCCAATCAAAAAACAGATCTGCATGCTCTTGCTGTTTTAATTTATATGTATCTGCTGAGGAGGCATCCGCTGCGTGGAGGTAAAATCTGGGATCTGGATTCCGAAAAAGATGAAATTTTATCCATGGGAGAAAAAGCGTTGTTTGTAGAACATCCCGAAAACCCTTCCAATCAGGTAAAAGAAGATCATCTCAGAAAATGGGATGCATTCTGGGGAGATCCTCAGAAGATTCCTTATACGGTTACAGGCCCTTATCTTTCAGAATTGTTCAGAAAAACATTCATAGACGGATTACATGATCCCATCAGACGTCCTACTGCCAATGAATGGGAAACCGCTTTGCTTAAAACAGTAGATCTTATCCAGCCTTGTCAGAATTCCAATTGTACTGAAAAATGGTATGTCTTTGATAATACCAGCAATCCAAAATGTCCGTTCTGCGGAACACCTCATCGCGGAACACTTCCTGTATTAGATCTTTATTTCAGATTTGATGATGAGGTATGGAAGCCCGAAAATCACAGGCTGATGGTCTATCATAACCAGTATCTTTTTAAATGGCATGTTTCCAGAAAAGTAATACGCAATGAAAATCTGACGATGCAGGATAAAATGCCTGTAGGATATTTCACATTCCATCAGGGAAAATGGATATTGGTGAATCAAGGGTTATCCGGAATGAAAGATATCACAGAACAGAAAGAAATTCCACCAGGTTCTATGGTTGAACTCACCGATGGTAAAAAAATATTGTTGTCAGCAGAAGAAGGCGGAAGACTGATTTATGTGACTATGGCAAATCAGTAAAAACCAACGCATAATCAAGGCTTGTTTCCGAAATGTCATTCTGAATGTAATGAAGAATCTCATATGGATGTTTATGTATGAGATTCTTCCTTTGTCAGAAATCGAAGATTCGACGTAGTCAATGACAAAAATCAAATAATTTGATATTTGAGAAACCCCATTTTAATCAAAGAAAACCAACGGCATTAGCCGAAATCTAAGTAAATTTACTTTACTCCCTTTCCGTTTCCATAAAATAAGAATACTGATCTTCATCCACGATTCTGAAACCAAGACTTTTATAAAGATGCTGAGCCTTATTGGTTTTTAATACACTTAATGACACCGTTTTTCCTGCTAATGAGGCTTCCTCCAGAATATCAGACAAAATCTTTTTTCCAAGACCTTTACCTTGCTCACTGGGATCAATCTGAAGCTGCAGAACATCAATGTTGGTAAATGTTCTGTCTAGTTTTAACAGCCCGATGGGTTGATTGTTTAAATAGATAATATTGGCTTTTTCAAACTGATACAGAACTCTTTGCATAGTCGTTTCCTTATCCGTGGAAAGTCCGGAAGCTTCATAATGAGGATTCATGGTTTTCATTCTGAGATTGAGAAGAAAATCAATATCAGTTTCATCAGCTTGTTTATAGCGAAGGTTAAGATCCATATTCAAAAATAAAAAATTAAAGCTTATTTTAATACAACTTTCAGTCCCATTTTTTTCTTGCCTATGTTAAAGGTTGGAAGCTGGAAGAAGGAAGCTGGATGTTGCTATTGTGCTGTAGAGAACTTCTGCGTTTTTTAATTTTAACTTTTGTTTAAAAAAAAATCATTCCTGTCCGATTAAATTAAAGCATGATTAACAGGTCGCTCCCCCGGAGCTTTATTTTTTACAGGGACTTCATTTTTTTCTACTAGCAGCAGATCCCGATGGGATCAAATCCAGCTCCTATGGGAGCTGACTGTTAATAGGACGTCTTTGTTTTAAAATTATAGCTCCGGGGGAGCGACCTGTTAATTCATACTATAAATATTGATATTTTCAATGTTTTTATACTTTTTATCGGACAGTAATGAAAAAAAATATTCCTATCAAAAAACTTCAGAAGTTCATTGTCTGACAAAACTTCCTGCCTCCAGCTTCCATCTTCCAGCCTTATATTAACTTAAAAAAGCCCCTTCTCCCAATTTTTATTTTAGTTTGAGGGATCAGTTCCATTTCTTTATTTACGTCCGTTATTTTAATGGTATTGATCTGAATACCTCCACTCTCAATTAATCTCCGGATGGACGATTTACTGAGGTCATTTTTAAGCTGATGACAAAGTTCAATAATAGAAATTCTGTTTTCCATACCTTTCAATAAACCAATGGCTACAGGTTCATAGACTTTATCCTCAAAATTTTTATTCTGAAACTGATTGATGAAAAACTGTTCTGCATTTTCCGCTGAAGCCAAATTATGGTATTGGCTGATGATATTTTTAGCAATCAGCTTTTTAATATTCATAGGGTTTTCACCTTCTTTTATTCTCGAAAGAAGCGCCGTTTTTTCCTCTACAGAAAAATCGGTGGTAAGATTGATAAACTCCTCAATCAAAGCATCCGGAATAGACATGGTTTTTCCAAACATTTCATTGGGTTCGTCCGTTAGCCCGATAATATTGTTCAGGGATTTACTCATTTTTTCCTTTCCGTCAAGACCTCTCAACAAGGGCATGCACATCACAATCTGAGCTGGCATTTGGTGTACTTCCTGAAGCTGCCTTCCCATTGTACAGTTGAAAAGCTGATCCGTACCGCCCATTTCAATATCACATTTTATTTTTACAGAATCAAAACCCTGAAGAATGGGGTATACCAGTTCATGCATAGCGATAGGAGTATTTTCTGTAAACCTTTTATTAAAATCATTGCGGTGCATCAATTGAGCAACGGTAACTTTTGAAAGTAGCTGAATTACCTCAGAAAAGTTTAAAGCATCCAGCCATTCAGAATTGAAAACAATCTTCGTCTTCTGTACATCAATTATCTTTGAAAGCTGATTGATATACGTCTGGGCATTATGCTCTACATCTTCAGCACTTAAAGATTTTCTTGCTTTGTTTTTTCCGGTGGGATCACCAATTCTTGCCGTAAAACTTCCTACCACAATAACGATCTGATGCCCCAGATCCTGAAACTGTTTTAGTTTTTTTAAGACCACAGCATGTCCCAGATGAAGATCCGGAGCCGTGGGATCAAATCCCAGTTTGATGATGAGTTTTCTGTTTTCCTTTTCGGCTTGAGCCAGTTTTTCTTCCAAACCATTTTCCGGCAGGATGATAGCCACATTTTCTTGTAATGAATCAATCATGTTGAATAGTTTTAAAATGAAAAAAGCCCGGACAGGTACTGTCCGGGCTTTATATATACGTTAGATTATTTTATTGGATTACAGATATAGAAAGTCTTCCCGAACGATAGCCCGGAGTGTAATATTCACTGAAGAATGGAAGACGTAATATGCTGTTCAGATGTTTCATTGTGACAATATACAGGGATTTCCTGAGGAGCCAGTATTTAAACCATTAAGACGTATTGCAGGGTTATAACAAGATTTGTTTTTAAGAAAAAACCTAACCATCCATCAATCTTAATGGCTTAAAATAATGGTTCAAAACAATTTTACTTGCGATTTTTGAAGCCAATTTCATGCCACAAATCCCTTAAAAGCAAAATACAGGAGAAAGATATAAAAACCGTGTTTTATTATTTTTTTAATCACTTGGTAAGAAGCCTTTATAACAGGGGTGATCTTCCACTTTTCAATAGACGTTATTATAGAAAAAATTAATCTTTAAGGATATGTTCAGAGTATAAATTTTTAATCTGATCTTTCCAGATGTCCAGATTTTCTGCAGACGCTTTATCTGCTTTATCAAAAAATAAATGGCTGATGATCTCCAGTCCGGAATAGATGAAAATGCCATTGTCAGAGGTCAGTGTAAGCGCTTTATCCATTCCTGTTTTTTCATATTCTTCATGAGATTTTCCATGGGTATTGATAATTACGGTTTTTTTACCTTTCAGAAGACCTTTCTGTATACCCTGATCATAACGGTAAGCAAAACCATAACTGAATACACGGTCTATATATCCTTTCATCATAGCCGGAAGCCCCGTCCACCAGATCGGATAAATAAAGGTGATCTGTTCTGCCCATGAAATATGCTCCTGTTCAGTCTTTACATCATCCGATATTTCTCCCATACGCTGTCCCTGCATATCTGCGAGAGAAAGTACCGGATCGAAACCGATTGTATAAAGATCCCTTACAATAATTTCCTCGTTACGGGATTGTAGTGTTTCAACAACAGTGTTTAAAAGATGATGATTTAAGCTGTTTTCATTAGGATGCGCGTAGATGATTAAATGTCTCATTGTTTGGATTGTTAAGATTAATGAGACAAAAGTACTGCGGCGTACTTTTCAAAAATTGTAAGAAAACGAAATGGTCTATTGGGATTTAGGATTACAGATTTCCTGCTGGAATTTTAAATACTGAGCCGGTGAAATGTTGATAAAATGCTTGAAATCATGAATAAGCTGGCTCTGATCATAGTAACCGCATTCATCAATGATGGTAAACCATTTGACCTGTTTTTGCTTTTCGGTTTCCTCTTCAATGATTTTTATCGCTTTTAAAAAACGATTGTAACGGTTAAGCTCTTTTAAAGAATATCCAAACTGTTCTTTCTGCTTTCGCTGAATATTTCTTTCCGTCTGTTGAGTCTGCTCGGCAATTACTTTGACAGGATTTAAAAGATGATTATCAAAACTGCTCAAAAGCTGGCTGGTAGAATCCTGATGCTGAAGATAGGGTCTGCAGAATTCAAGAATATGATTTACCTGTTCTGTGGTTGAATTCAATTGAGTAAGCTGATGCCAAAGATCCGTAAAACAATTTTCTTCCAACAGTTCATCCGGATGTCTTACCGAATGTTCAATAGATATCTTACCGAAAAATCTGAAAAATGCATCATCCTTGAAATTAGCAACCATAATAGAACAGCCAGTGGGAAGCGTATACTCAAAAGCCTGTCTCACAGGTCCGAATACCATGCATTTATCTATACTTATGATGGTTTTTTCACGAGTAGACATGGTAGCACTTTCCCCAAAACAAAATAACAGAATCGTCTGATAAGTGGGTAAAAGTGTTTTGGTAACTGATGTTTCAGAAGTATTTTCAGCAAAATAAAAATGAGTAAATACACTTTCAAATTCCTGAGGAACTGAAACTCTGTATTCGTTATATTCAGAATGTAATTCCATACGCTTGAAGATTAACCTATGAAGTGTTTTATCATTTAAAATTAGTCATTATAACTCATTTTACATGGACTGTTTTCCTGAACAGTTTGAAAGCCTGCTTTCTCAAAAATAGTCTGAGCGTTTGCTTACATCAGCAGTAATCTTATTTTGATGATTCAATAAAGCCTCTTTTTCAATCTGATGATGATCTGATGTAATCTTATTCATTGAGCTTTTGCTGTTCTACAACCTGAGGTCAGAAAATTTCAAAAAAAAGCAAGCAGTTTCATATCATAATAGGAGACTGCCGGCTGTGTTATAGTTTTTATCCTGATTCAAAAATTATTCTTGCCGCATTTTAAGTGACAGTTTTCTTTCGGTTATATTTACAAGACAATTATCGAATGCAGAATGTTACATTGGAGGGCAATATTTTTTTGAACTCATCACTATTGAAATTTTCTTTTGGTATTTTTGTGTAAGATTAAAACAGATTTATTTCAATGTACGACAAGCTTTTACAATATCTGCATTCCGGTCATGATTTCACTCAGGAAGAAACTGAAGCGGTTAAAAAATATTTTGAGCCTGTAACATTTTCTAAAAATATCATCATAGAAGAGGCCGGAAGAGTACCTCAATACCTTTACTATATTGTTTCAGGCTATCTTAGACTTTTTTATACAGATGAAAAGGGTAATGAAGTGACAACACATATCAATTGTCCGCCGGGATTTTTTACTTCTTATTCAGATTTTATCAACAATACTGTTTCTGAAAATACGATAGAATCTGTCACCTATTCTGAACTTTTGAGAATTTCTAAAGAAAATCTCGATCATTTAATCAGCCAAAGCCAGACCATGAAAGATTTTAGTATTTCCGTTTTTCAGCAGTCGATTGCCTATAATGAAAAACGTTCCAGAGAATTATCTGTTTTGAATGCTGAACAACGCTACCTGCAACTGATGAATGATTATCCTGAAATTATTCAAAATGTCCCTATCCGGTACATCGCTTCATTTTTAGGAATGAAACCCGAAAGCCTGAGCAGAATCCGGAGAAAAATAATTAACTAACAAAAGTCAAGTGGTTCCGGTTCCGGGAAGATGAACTTTGCAGCATTAAAATTAATGTAATGACAAAAAATAATCTAAGCCTTGTTTCAGGAGCCAATGGACATCTGGGAAATAATTTAGTGAGATTTTTACTGAACCAAGGGCTTCCGGTACGGGCGGCCGTAAGAAATACAAAGAACAGAAAACCTTTTGAAGGATTGGATTGTGAGCTGGTACAGGCGGATATTACTGACAAAGCCTCTTTTGTAAAAGCCCTTCAGGGTGTGGAAACATTTTACGCGGTAGGAGCTTCTTTTAAATTATGGGCTAAAGATCCCAAAAAAGAAATCTATGACGTGAATATCAATGGTACCCGGAATACCATCGAAGCCGCTGCAGAAGCAGGTGTAAAGAAAATAGTGTATGTAAGTTCTATTGCTGCACTCGATTATACAAAGTTACCTGCCAGAGAAAGTAACGGTTATAATCCGGATCGTAGAGATATGTATTATAATTCTAAGAATGATGGAGAGAAACTGGCTTTTGATCTGGCTGCAAAACACGGTATAAAACTTGTTTCCGTCATGCCTTCTGCTATGATTGGCAGTAATGCATTTTTACCGTTAAATGTTTCGTATGGAGTCCTCAAATTAATTTTGAATAGAAAAATCCCTGTAGATACAAAAATTACCATGAACTGGATTGATGTGAAAGATGTTGCAGAAGGATGCTTTCTGGCAGCGGAAAAAGGACGTTCCGGTGAACGTTATATCCTTGCCAATGAAAAGTGCATGACCATCACCGATACAACCATTCTGGCCAATACCCTTTATCCGGAGCTGAAACTGAATATTCCGCGTTCCGTTCCCAAAGGCATCTTGTTTACAATTGCGGCTATCATGGAATTGACTGCAAGACTAAGCGGAAAGCCACCCGTACTCACCCGGAAAGATATTGCCATGTTTTCAGGGTTACAGCAGGATTTTGATATTTCTAAAGCCAGGACTGAATTGGGATTCAATCCCAAAAGTCCCGAGGAAGCTGTAAAAGAAGCATTAGATTATCTCATGAAAAACCCCGGAATGCTTGTAGAGACTTAAAAGCCTCATTTTTATTGATTCTCGAGCTTGATGATAGATCCTTTGTAAAATTTGGTCAGATCATACAGATCTGTAAAGTAATGCTGAAGATCCGGGATCAGTTTATGATCAGGCTCTTTCAGGCCACATTGGTTTTCTGCCAGGAGATATAAAGATTTGTTGTCCGGTTTCAGATATTCACAAAGTATATTATCCTGATGCTGTTCTCTGTTGAGAATTTCTGTAAGGAATATTCCGTAGATCAGAAATTGATTAAAATTTTTAGCATCAACCATATAATTCATGTCCTGCTTCAGAAGCTTTTCATAATCTGAAAGAATCTGCACGAAATTTTCGGCATGAGCAGTTGTTGGAATTTCATAAAAAAGATCAATACCATTGATGAAAAGCTGTGTTTTGGTTTCCTCGTGATCTGAAGAATACACTTGATGAAACCACTGGAAAATAAGCAAAAGCTCTTCCTGAGTAAGTTCTTCAACGGAGTCTTTTACTTTTTCTTTAATGGTTTCAAGGGTATTTTGCGCTTCAGGCTGAAGGAATTTCAGAATATTTTCTTCTTCACGGCAGAGCTTATTGTACAAATTAATTTTGGCAATAGTAGGATTGGTCTTGATGAAATAAAGTTCTTCCGCCATAGTTATTTACCAAATTAGATTTCAAATGGTTGTTTAAATATACGAAATATGCGTCAACTGTATTAAAAAAATAATATGCTGTGAATGGTATGGCTATTTTACCGTTTTATGAAGCGCAATTCTGTTTCCTTCTGAGTCTTCAAATTCTGCTACTGCAAAACCGTATTTTTCGTCTGTTCTTTTCGGATAAAGAACAGAGCCTCCATATTGAACAGCTTTTTCCAGCGATTGGTCAATATTTCCAGTTTTAAAATAAATAATGACACCCTCTTTTGAAGGTTTGTAGACCTCTCCTTTGGCTAATGCTCCGGTGATGCCATTGTTTTTTTCTTCAAAAGGAAACAAAGACATCTCATAGCCGTCTATGATTTCTTTGTCAAAACTAAAGTTGAAAACAGCTGTATAAAATTTTTCAGCACGCTCCATGTCTTTTACAGGAATTTCAAAATAGACAACAGGATTGGTAGGTCTCATATTTTTTTCAGCCTTTGGTTTCTGTGATTGACTACAGGATATGCCTATTAGCAGTAAGAATATGAAAAAATAAGAAAGTGGCTTCATGGTATAGAATTTTAAATAACGGATATTATTTCCTGACTCTAAAATAAAGTTTTGAAAATTCCTAAACATGTTCGAGGCATAAAAAATAAATACTGCTTTTATTGCTTTTTTGATAAGGTTTTGATTTCATTTAAAGTTGCTTTTGCTATATTTCTGGTTATTTCAGTAGGAGAGTGGCAATCGCAGTTGCTGAGGCCAATTACATAGATATTTTCACCGGGAATGTAAATACCCATGCTTTTAAATCCAAAGACACTTCCCCCATGCTCGCGGTCAGGAATTCCATTGATCTCTTTCAAATGCCATCCGTATCCGTAAGTAAAATCTTCACCATTATTCAGTTTATATTTCTGAAAAGCTTTTTGAGTTTCTGTTGAATTCAGCAATAGATTTTGCTGTAAAGCCTGCTGCCATTTCAGCATATCATCTGCCGTAGACATCAATGAACCGGAAGAAAACGGAATGCTGAAACTGATAACGGTTTTATTTACAAATCCCTGTTCTTTTTTGTGGTAGCCATATGCTCTTTGAGGAATAACTTTTCTGTCGGAAGCGTAATAGGAATGATTCATTCCTGCCTTATCAAAAATATTTTTCTTAATAAAATCTTCATAAGTGATCCCCGAAACAAGTTCGATAATATATCCCAAAACAACGTAGCCGGAATTGTTGTAATCAAATTTTTCTCCCGGAGCGAAATCTACAGGTTCGTTTTTGAAAAAATTGACCATCTCTTCAGGTTTCATCTCTTTTTGAGCGATGGAAGAGAGTGATTTTATTTTCGTAAAATCTTTTATTCCGGAAGTATGAGTCAGAAGATGATGAATAGTGATCTTATCTCCGTTAGGATAATCTTTGATGTATTGGGAAACAGGATTATTGACATTGAGTTTTCCTTGCTGCTCCAGCATCAGAATGGCTATGGCAGTAAACTGTTTGGTCATAGAACCGATCTGGAAAACATTGTCCGGAGTCATATTCACATTGAGTTCAAGATTGGCTTTCCCAAATGCTTTCCGGTATAGATTTTTTCCATTTTGAGTGATCAGAAATACACCGCCAGGTTCATTTTTATTTCCGAATTCAGTTTGAATAATACTGTCAATTTTCTTTTCATATCCTTTTGACTGTAGCTGAGCATCCATCGTATTGTTTAAAAATGGAAGCAAAACAAAAGTGGTTATCAGTTTTTTAATAATCATATTGATGTAATTTGTTATACAAAGATATAAAATATTTTTATTACTATGTTATACAATATAGCTATTTGTTTTTTAATTCAAAATGTTGATATTCTATAAAATTATTTGGAAACAGAAATGAGTAACATCATGGGTCTGCGGAGTTCTTCTTTCATCTCAGGAATTTCTTTCAACATGTCCGGGCTTGGCTTTGGCTCGATGACTTCTTTTATTTTGAAACCATACTTTAATAATGTATTTAGATAAGAAGTTAGAGTACGGTGGTATTTGATCACATTTTCACCCAAAAAAGTAGTGTTTCTTTTTCCTTCTATAAAATATCGGTCTACGGGCCAGCTGATTTTTTCACCATTTGTATCATATGTCCAGTCCTGACCGCCTTCCGCAGTAAATACAGGATGTTCCACTGAAAATACAAAACTTCCGCCGGGAGTAAGCCATGTGTAGATGTGCTGAGCAATAGCATCGAATGATTCTACATAATGTAATGTGAGTGAGCTGAGTATTACATCAAATTTTTCCGCAGGATAATCAACATCTTCCAGAGCGTTTCTTTCATAATGAATTCCTTCAAAATTGTTGATTTCCTTAGCTTTTGATAACATTTTTTCTGAAAGATCAATTCCGATCACAGATTTTGCTCCATTTTCCATAGCATAGCGGCAGTGCCATCCGAAGCCACAGCCGAGGTCAAGAACAGTTTTTGCTTCAAAATCCGGCAGCATATTTTTCAGTGTGTGCCATTCTCCGGCTCCTTCCAGTCCTATTTGAGAACGGAGCATTTTTTCGTATTGGTCAAAAAAAGATGGATTATCGTATTTATTTTCTTTCATAGCTTCAAAAATTGAGGTTCTCTAAACTCAGCCATTCAGACTTTGAAAAGTAAATGTACAACATTATTGAAATTCAGGGTTTTCTAATCACTGAAAAAGTAAAAGCTGAATCTAAAAGATTCAGCTTTATATCAATCCTCATGGGAGAATTTTTTAATTCGATTCTGTGTATATTTTGAAATTATCGAGAATGGCCTGCCAGCCTCCTTTCTGCATTTCTTCAGGATTCTGGTTTTCCGGATCGAAAGCTACATCTACATGAGTCTGACCCTCTTTTTCTTTAAAATCAACTTGAACCTGTCTTCCGTCCGTCATAGTGTACTTAAAGCTTTCCCCATCTTTTATTTCGTCATATACAGCCTCAAAGTCGAAACCGAAGCTTCCATCTTTAGCTTCCATTCTTGCCGCATATTTCCCACCTACTTTCATATCATTGGAAGCAGAAGGACACTGCCATGAAGGATCAGCAAAGTTCCATTGGGTGATGTGCTCGGGATTTGTGTAATAATTCCATACTTTTTTTGCATCTGCATTAATGGTAGCAGAAACTGTGATTTTTTGGCTCATTTTTTATGGGTTTAATGTGAGTAATAATTCGTCAAGTTTTTCCAATGTAGCTATCATTCCCTGTTCCATACCCATTTCGATAATGGTTTCCAGATCAGTTAAGGATTGATAGGTGACAATAGTTTCTACAAGGGTGTTTTCATTTTTATCCGTGAAAGTGACTACCCATTCTGCCTGAGGAAGGTCTGTGTTGATTTCTCCTTTTTCATTACAGAATGCATCGCTGGAAGTATAAGAATCAATCGGGTTGATTCTGTGGTAGCCTACCCAGCCCCAGTATTCGGTTCCGCTAGGTTCTACCATTGCATAATGCCAGTGTCCGCCTTCACGGAATTCCATTGATTTTGTTTTTGTGGTCAGTGGTTTCGGGGCAAACCAGCGGTCCAGAAGTTCACTTTTTGTGTAACAGTCCCATACCAATTGTCGGTTGGCCATAAACTCACGTCTGATCGTTAAGGTGTTCTTTTCTTTGTCTGCAAGAAAATCGAACTGAAGATGATGTTTCATAATACTATTTTATAGTTTGGTAGTTGTATTAAATTTTATTCTGCTGGCTTTTTAATGTGGCCAGTAAAGTATCAAGCTGCCCGAAACGGCTTTCCCAGATTTTTCTGAATTGTTCCAGCCAATGATCTATTTCTTTCATCTTATCAATTTCTAACAAGTAATAAATTTCCCTTCCCTGGTGATTTTGAGTCACCAATTCACATTCCGTCAATATTTTAAGGTGTTTTGAAATAGCCTGTCTTGTGGTATCAAAATGCTCTGCAATGGCATTGGGTGTCATAGCCTGTACTGCGATCAGCGCAATAATAGCCCTGCGTGTGGGATCTGCTATTGCCTGGAAAATATCTCTTCTCATAGATGATGATTTTTAAACGAAACCATATGGTTGCAAATATATATGCAACTTTTCGGTTTCGCAAGTTTTTATGATAAAAATTATAAATCAAAAACTAGAAAATAATAGATGGTGTTTGTTAATTGATTTTAAATCAGTTGTTTGTGTTGTTTTTGAGTAGGCTTTACCTTTTGTTTTCCCGCATAGCTTTGATCAATCTGTCATTTCTTTTGTCAGCTCTTTCGTTGTTTAAAGAAAGTACGGCCCAGATAGCAGCAGGAAGCCATCCGATCAGAGTGATCTGTAAAATCAGACATACGATTCCGGTGAGAACTTTTCCACGGACCATGAAAGATAAGAATGGGAGTAATATGGCTAGTAACATGATTTTTCGTTTTTAATGAATTGATTTTTAACGGGACTGTGGATCGAAATAGGCTTTAAAAGTGAGAGGGTCTTCCGTTTTATGCTCCGCTTCTTCAAGATATTCCAAATACTCTTCCTGATGTTTCTCCATATAAACAAGCACAATGGCAAGATTTACAAAAAGATTTTTGTCCTTAGAACCCAAATGTAATGCCTTTTTTAAATACTCCAGAGCCATTTCGTTTTCTCCCATATCAGAGTAAACTGCACCAATATTGATTAAAGCCGCAGTATTTTCAGGTTCAATCAATAAAATTTCATCTAATTCTTTCACTAACAGATCGTTTAAAGTATCCCAATGGTCTTCATTTTCCCTCCTTTTAGCCTGAAGTTTTTTTACGTTTTCTAATCTTGTTGTTATTGTGCTCATTATTTAAAATTACAGAATGAATGCTTATAAGATGCAAATTTAGCTTTTTACTCTTTAAGTCCATCCAGTATGGCAGCTTTCAGGATTTCAATATTGATATCTTTCAATGCTTTGAACTTAATACAATATCCAGTGACGCTGGCTTTACCTATTTTTTCTCCATAGGTTTTAGATAAATAGGTTTTATCACTGATATTCATAATATAAAGGGAAATACCTGTTGTATTGGCGCTCATTCCAATCTGATAAAAGTCCCTGGTTTTTCCACCTGCATACAGCATGGTATATGATCCATATCCAATATTGGGATTGGAAACGGTTTTATTTTCACTGTTTTTACCATCCAGAAACCACAGCTGGCAATCCGGTATGAGTTCGAGAATGATTTGATGGAGTTCCTGCATATCATTACGTTTCACTTCCGGTTGGCTGTTGATATAGTCCTGAATTTGTTCTTGGGTGGTCATAGATCAGGAATTGATTTTGAGATTATCGAGCGACTAATTTAAAACAAAAAAGAACAGCAATTGCTGTTCTTTTTATATAGTATTTTCCTGATCTATTGAATCAGTCCTTATAAGTTATCCAAACGCTCTTTTCAGCAAGCTTTCTACTTTCGGTTCACTGCCTCTGAAGTTTTTGTAAAGTTCCATCGGATCTTTAGTTCCACCCGAAGAAAGCAATACTTTATACTTGGCAGCAATCTCAGGATTGAAGATTCCGTTTTCTTTGAAATACTGGAACGCATCAGCATCCAGAACTTCCGCCCATTTGTAAGAATAATATCCTGCAGAATATCCTCCCTGGAAAATATGGGAAAAACTTGGGCTCATTGCCGTTTCTGAATTAGATGGATAAAGAGTGGTTGCTTTGGTATACTTATCTTCAAACTCTTTGATGCTTTCGTTCTCCAGTTCTGCCACTTTTGTATGATAGTTCATGTCCAGAAGTCCGAAACCTAGCTGTCTTAAAGTCTGATATCCCTCCATGAAGTTTTTAGACTGCTCGATTTTTTCAATTTTTTCGTCGGGAAGAACTTCTCCTGTTTTATAATGCTTTGCAAAAGTCTTTAAGAACTCAGGTTCATAGCAAAAGTTTTCCAGAAACTGTGACGGAAGTTCTACAAAGTCCCATTTCACAGAAGTTCCGGAAAGAGTAGGATATTGAGTATCTGCCATCATTCCGTGAAGAGCATGCCCGAATTCATGGAATAAAGTAGTCACTTCCTGGAAAGTCAGTAAGCTAGGCGTATCTTTTGTCGGTTTGCTGAAGTTGCAGACAATGGAAATATGAGGACGGGAATTTTCCCCGTTTCGCTTGTATTGGTTTTTGTAGCTGGTCATCCATGCGCCGGCTCTTTTTCCTTTTCTCGGAAAATAATCAACGTATAATAATGCCTTATAATCAGATTCTGTCTTTCCTTTACTGGAAACCGCTATAATTTCTTTTACTTCATATACTTTTACATCGTCGTGGTATTTTGGAATGTCATTTCTTTCCTCAAAAGTCAGTCCGAAAAGTTCTCCAGCCAGCCCGAATACAGCATCCTGTACCTGGTTTAACGGAAAATAGGGTTTTAATTCTTCATCATTAAGATCAAATTTCGCCTTACGAAGTTTTTCAGCATAGAATGCATGGTCGTAACCTTGCATTTCCTCAATTCCGTCAGCTTTTGCTAACGCTTTTAATTCTTCAATTTCTTTATCAGCATACGGTTTTGCTTTGGTGAGAAGTTCATTTAAAAAATCCAAAACTTTTACCGGAGACTTGGCCATTCTTTCTTCAAGAACGAAATCAGCGTAGTTTTTATATCCTAAAAGTTCAGCTTTTTGTTGTTTTAAATTCAGAAGTTCTTTAATCAAATTCTGATTGTCAAATTCACCACCATCGAAAGATTTTTTACCATTGGCTAAAGCCAGTTCCTTTCTCAGTTCACGGTTTTCAGCATAGGTCATGAATGGAATATAGCTTGGATACTGTAAAGTGACCACCCAGCCTTCAAGATTCCTTTCTTTCGCTTCTTCAGCATATTGATCAATGATCGCCCCAGGAATTCCTGCAAGATCTTCTTTATTAGTGATATGTTTAAAATAAGCATTGGTGGAAGCCAGTACATTTTGTCCGAACTGTAAAGATTTTAAAGAAAGCTCCATGCTGATTTTCTTTAATTTTTCTTTGTCTTCATTATTGAGTAAAGCTCCGCTTCTTACAAAACCTTTGTAGGTCTCATTCAAAAGCATTTCCTGCTCTTCATTCAGATTATATTTTTCCTTTTCATCATATACTTTCTTGATTTTGTTGAAAAGGGCTTCGTTTTGAGAAATTTTTGAAGAATATTCTGTTAAGATCGGAGAAACCTCCTGGGCAATCTGCTGGATTTCATCGCTGGTCTCTGCAGAATTTAAATTGAAAAAAATATTGGATACAACATCCAGCTGTTCTCCGGAATATGCCAATGCTTCGATAACATTTTCAAAAGTAGGAGCTTCAGAATTATTGACAATCGCATCAATTTCTGTTTCAGATTGTTGAATTAAATCTTTAAATGCCGGAAGATAATCTTCATTTTTAATGATATTGAAGGGTGCTGAATGATATGGAGTGTTAAATTTTTCAGTTAAAATATTCATTTTTTGATTTTTTATCAAGTTAATTTATATTAATTCATGGACAATCACAGCTAAAATCGTCAAAAATAATGCCTGAATGTCAAATTATGACAAAAATGCATTAACTTTAGTTTGATTTAATTTAGTTATGTCATAAGAACTATTTGGAGAAATGACTGATTGATCATCAATTATAATTTTGAACACAAACAATGATAAAGAAAACAATTTTTTCCTTTTTTTTTCTGTGCAGTTTTGCGAATGCACAAAAAGCAATTCAGCCTTATGGCGCAACTCCCTCTGAAAGACAATTGGCTTGGCATGATATTGAAGTTTATGGGATAGTACATTTTACACCCACTACCTTTGAGAATAAAGAATGGGGGTACGGTGATGCTGATCCGAAGATTTTCAATCCTACAAAATTCGATGCCGAGCAGATTGTAAAAGCAGCCAAAGCAGGCGGCCTGAAAGGATTGATCCTGGTGGCTAAGCATCATGACGGATTTGCCCTTTGGCCCACTCATACAACAGCATACAATATATCCAAAAGCCCTTTCAGGAACGGGCAAGGAGATATGGTGAAAGAAATGCAGCTTGCTACGCAAAAATATGGATTGCAGTTTGGAATTTACTGTTCTCCATGGGATAGGAACAATTCTGAATATGGAACATCAAAGTATCTTGATATTTACAAGGCTCAGCTGAAAGAATTGTACAGTAATTATGGTAAACTGTTTATAAGCTGGCATGATGGTGCCAACGGAGGCGATGGCTATTATGGAGGAGCCAGAGAAAAAAGAACAATTAACAATGCCGTGTATTATGACTGGAAAAAAATATGGGCTATTACAAGGGCTATGCAGCCTTCTGCCAATATATTCAGTGATGTTGGCTGGGATATAAGATGGGTAGGAAATGAAGATGGTAAAGCAGCAGAAACAAGTTGGGCTACTTTTACTCCCAAAGCTCCTCAAGGCAGTAATGAAGCTGTTCCCGGCCAGGGTAATTATCCGGAAAGTCCCACCGGTATCCGGAACGGAAAATTCTGGATGCCTGCTGAATGTGATGTTCCGCTTAGAAAAGGATGGTTTTTTCATGCAGAGGAAGCCCCAAAAACTGCAGAAGCTCTGTTTGACCTTTATCTCAATAGCGTAGGTCGTGGTGGTGCATTAGATTTAGGGTTGGCACCGGATATCAGCGGCCAGTTGCATGAAGATGATGTTAAAGAATTACAGAATTTCGGTACAATGGTACAAGAGACTTTTTCCCGTAATCTTGCAAAGGGAGCTGTAATCAAATCAAGTAATACCAGAGATAAGGATCATACATCAGCTGCTTTGTTAGATGGTGATAAAAAGAGTTTTTGGGCTACCGAAGATAATGTGCATCATGCAACTCTGGAAATGGATCTTCCGTCGGAACAGAAATTTGATATTATAAGTCTGCAGGAATTTATTCCTTTAGGACAAAGGATTGAAGCTTATTATATTGAAGTTTTTAAGGATAATGCATGGAAGATGGTCTACGAAGGCACAAGCATAGGAGCCAAAAGACTAATCAAATTATCTCAGCCACTTACCTGTAAAAAGCTGAGACTTACAATTACACAGTCTCCGGTATGCATTACCTTAAGTGAATTTGGGCTGTATAAAAAAGCATTACCATAATAAATATATTGATTTATCCCTTTTAATTAATAGTCGAGATTAATGATTAACTGAGAGTCCTTCGACAGGCTCAGGATGACAAGTCGAATACCAGCCGGAATTTTTGAGCGTTGTCAGGCTGAGCCTGTCGAAGCTATTATTACTACTAAAAGGAATAGGTCAACAAATATATTAGGCTTTTATTAAAGTTCTGCTGTGGACATTTTAATTAATCTTGTCATATGGAAAGATGGAGTGATGTGGGATTATTTAATTTTAGAACAGATTTGAAAATTATTATTAAAATAAATAACCTTAAATATTATAGACTATGAAAACACTCTTAAAAATTATTGGTACTATCATCGTACTGATTCTTATCTATGCTGTCATTGCCGTACTGACTTTCAGTAAAGACTATCACTATGAAAAATCTATTGTTATCAACGCACCACAGGAAAAAGTATGGGCCTATACAGGTAACTTAAAAGGATATAACCAATGGGATCCTTTTTCCAAAGCCGATAAAAACATTGTCATTACCTATTCGGGAAATGGAGATAAATTAGGAGATTCCTATCACTGGAAAGGAGATAAAAATGTAGGGGAAGGAGAACAATCTATTACTGAGCTGATGCCCAATCAGAAAATGAGTACCAAACTTCATTTTATAGAACCTTTTGAAGGAACTGCTAAAAGTAACATCGTATTAACTCCCGAAGGTAACGGAACAAAAGTAACCTGGATGATTGATAATGAACTAAATACCATAATGAAGATCATGAAGCCTATGATGGATAGTAATATGGATAAAATGTTTGGTCAGGGATTAGATGATCTGAAGAAACTTGCTGAAAAATAATAGGAAAGCCTTGTAAAGTTGGACTGCCCCCAAAAAGATAGACACTTTTTAGGGGCTTTTTTTATATGATTCTTCATAGAGTATAATCATAGTCTTCTATACTTTCATTTTTGCGGATAATGTCCATTTTTCAAAAGTTATTTTCCATTACGATATTGAAATATTATTCTAAAAATATTATCTTTATATAAAGAATCGATTGTATGGAGAAGATTGTATTTGAAAAAAGTGATATCAGAGACTTTGTGAAGACAATCATTGCAGAGAAAATTGAAAAGCTTAAAAACTTTATTGAATTTACCCTTGAAGCCAGCCGTGACATCAAAAAAACTCCGAAATATGACAGTATGAGAGAAGAGATGCAAGAGGAGATTTATCAGATGCAGCGACAGCTGGGAGCTTTGAATGATCTTAAAATAAATATGGCAAAAGTCCTGAATACAGCTACAGAAAGAGTACAGCTTGGCTCGCTGGTCATCACCAACAAGGCCAGGTTTTATATATCAGTGTCATTAGGTGAATTCTTTTTTGAAGGAGACAGGTTTTACGCGATATCTCCAGAAAGTCCTATGGCAAAAAAAATGATTGGAATGAAACCAGGCGATGAATTTACCCTAAACAAAATCCATCAGAAAATTGTGGAAGTATTATAAATGTGAATAGCAAATTTTGCTTCACAACTAAATCATGAATGGATCATAAAAGACAGCTTCAAATTTATTTGAAGTTTTATTTTTATTTAATATTTTGGACATCAGAAATATATAACCATGAAATTTGATAATTTAAGAACCAGCAGGTTCAATCATTGGGTAATTATACATCTGAGGTATCTGGTGGGCTTTGCTTTTTTTCCGTCAGGACTGGTAAAGCTATTGGGAGAGAGGTTCACAAGAATTTCAACAGAGCATCCGATCGGGTATTTCTTTGAAGCTCTTTATCGGTCTGGTTTTTATTGGAATTTCTTAGGACTTGCACAGCTAACAGCCGGGATTCTACTGATGACACAGCGTTTCGCAACACTTGGAGCATTAATGTTTCTGGCTATATTGACTAATATATGGATCATTACCATCAGCCTTTCCTTTACTGGAACATGGATGATAACATCTTTAATGATGATAGCTGTTCTCATACTGATGGTGTGGGACCAGCATAAACTGCTTCCAATTTTTAATTATAACAAGGCAAGTGTGGTAAAAGAATATCCAGATCCCGGTCGCAATTGGATAATGGCCGGAGTGGTGTATGCTATAAGCTTTATTGCATTGTATATGCTGAATCCTGTGAAAGGAGAAGAATATGAAAAATGGCTGGGGATATTATTGATCTTAATCATTCTTATAACCTTTACCATAAGTAATTATAAAGCGTATAAAAATTATAAAATAGCTATCAATAGTTGACGTTTTAAATGCAATGGATTGAATTTCATGTTGTAAATTTGCAGGTATGAATAATGCATCCATTTTAAAAGAAATCATAGAGCAAAGAAGAAGTATTTTTCCGAAGGATTATACCGACGCAGAAATACCTCAGGAAGTTTTGGAGGAGATTTTAAACGCTGCTACATTGGCTCCCAATCATAAACGTACTAAACCCTGGCGTTTCAAAATATTCAAAGGGGAAGAAAAAGCACAGCTGGCATCAGAAATGCAGGCTATCTATAAAGCCACTACACCCGAACCGCTTTTTCTGGAAAAAAAATACAATGATATTGGTTTCAAAATCAATAAAGCCAATGTTGTCGTTTCTATCGTAGTCAATTTCAGCGGTATGGTTCCGGAATGGGAAGAAATAGCAGCCACATCAATGGCCGTACAGAATATGTATCTTACCTGCACTGCAAATAATATCGGGTGCTACTGGAGTTCTCCCAAAATTGTAGACGAGTTGAAAAACTCTCTTACTATTGAGGAAAACCAGAAATGTCTGGGACTTTTCTATATGGGTGAAGTGTAAAATGAAGAATATTTACAGAAATTATAATGATGAAGATTTGCATGCCGCTTATCTTCATATGACTGATCATACGGGCAAAGTCAATGATGAATTGCGTGAGGCCATCAGTCGGAAATTCAATTATGATGAATTTGTAAAAGCAGCAGAATACAGAAAAATATTAGTCAAAGAAAAAGAGAGAATTTCATTGGAAGTACACAAAAAAGTACAGGAAGGAGAAAATATAGATGCTATCCTTGAAAGTATTTCTTCAGAAATGATTGGCAGCAGCGATTTGAAGATTTTTATTCTGAATAAATTTGATCAGTTTTCAAAAGTTAGAGAAAACGATAAGATAGATAAGAAAATAATTTTCAAAAGCCTTTTAGGACTTGTAATAGCTTCTTTTACTGGAAGTCTTTTTTTAAAGGCTGTGATTACATCTACCGGACAGTTTTCATTTTTTCTGATGATACCTGCTTATATTATCAACTATTTGGTGATCTATGGGATTACAGGAAAGACAAGAGATAATTTTGTTGTTTTCATGGCTGTTTTAATTTCTGTTATTATTTCAACAGTCTTCTCTTTTGCACTGATTAGTTAAAAAAATAATTTGAATTTATAAAACTTTTCACTCAGAGCTTTTTACTTCAAACTTTTTTATTATCTTTGCACTCTTAAATATTTAACTGGGACGAGTTCCCGTAAAATTCAAACATTATGTCAGTAAAAATCAGATTACAAAGACACGGTAAAAAAGGAAAGCCTTTTTTCCACATCGTGGTTGCAGATTCTAGAGCTAGAAGAGATGGTAGATTCATCGAAAAACTAGGTACTTACAACCCAATTACTAACCCGGCAACTATCGAATTGAACGTTGATTCTGCTGTACAGTGGTTAAACAACGGTGCTCAGCCAACTGATACTGCTAGAGCTATTTTATCTTACAAAGGTGCTCTTTACAAAAAACACTTACAAGGTGGTGTAGCTAAAGGTGCTTTTGATGAAGCTGAAGCTGAAAAAAGATTCAATGCTTGGGTAGAAGCTAAAGATGCTAAAGTACAAGGTAAAGTAGACGGTTTAGCTACAGCTAAAGCTGATGCTAAGAAAGCTGCTTTAGAAGCTGAAGTAAAAGTAAACGAAGCTAGAGTTGCTGCTGCTGCACAAGCTGAAGCTGATGCTAAAGCTGCTGAAGAAGCTGCCAACGCACCTGCTGAAGAAGTTGTTGCTGAAGCTACAGAAGGAGAAGCTCCTGCTGCTGAAACTGAAGAAAACACTGAAGCTTAAGAACAAACCCTGTTATGCGTAAAGAAGATTGCTATTTTTTAGGTAAAATCACACGCAGACATGGACTTGCGGGTAACGTAATCCTTAAATTGGATACCGATCAACCCGAGCTTTACAATAAACTGGAATCAATATTCGTTGAAATCAACGGATTATTGGTTCCATTTTTTATTGAAAAATCATCATGGAGTAAACTGGATGCTCTGAATCTTGCATTCAAAAACTCTTCTGAGGCTATGGTAGATCAGGTGTTGGGTAAAAGTGTTTACCTTCCACTTGCTTCACTGCCTAAACTTTCAGGAAAACAATTCTATTACCACGAAATCATCGGATTCGAGATTTTTGATCAAAATGATAACAATTGTGGCGTGATCAGATCTGTAAATGATCAGACAGCACAAGTGTATTTTATTACCAATCTGGATGGGAAAGAAGTGGTTATTCCTATGATCAAAGACTGGATTCTTGAAGTGGACAGAGAAGAAAGAACCATCAAAATGGAACTTCCTGAAGGTCTTATTGATGTTTTTCTTGTTCCTTCAAAGAAAGACGAATAGTTTTTACAATAAGCAAATAAGTTTTTATTTCCTGCTTTTTTTTAATACCCTTTTTCATAAAAATATCCCTCAACAGTTCGTTAGCTATAGGAGGTCTTCATGATAAATTTTGTTTTAATCGGTCAATCTGGTCGTACAGTTTATTGAAAAATATTTTTCTTTCCCTGTTTCCGGATTCATTCAGTGATCTGGAATTTTTGATCTGATGCTCAAAATAGCTCAGAGAATCCTCACACGTAACTTTATCATTGGTCATCATATATCCGAACATGCTGAAAGGTACAAAAAAGGAACATTGTTCTTCATTTTTAAATAAAATACTGTTATTTAAAATGACTAAATCATTCACATAGATCTGAAAATTAGTTTTTTCAAGTGTTTTGATTTCGAGCCCTTCCAGTAATTTTTTCAGGTCTTCCAGAATAAGATCCACATCATTTTTCTTTAATAACCCCATTTCATAATAGAACGAAATTTGTCTTAAAGCACTCATAATGGTGGTGTCATTCCATATTTCCGTTACATTTTGTTTATCATAAAGATCTTTCAGCATCTCGTTTTTTACAGAATGGTATTCCATCGTAAACTCATGAAACGGACTTAAAAACTTATCCTGGTTCAATAAATTCATCCAGACATAAAACTTGAAACGAGACAGCATTGAATCTGAAATAGTATAAAAAAACGGGATGTCTTTCGCAGAATAAAACACTTTGGAATTGGTGATGTTCTGAAAAACATTCAAAATTTTCAAAGAGTTCTCGAAATAATTTAAAAGATCTCCGGTGGTTTTTACAGGTTGCGTTCTTTTGACCACCAACTGATTTTCCGTTCCCAGAAACTGATCCAAAGAGATCTGATAATATTTGGCGAGCTCCAGAGCTTCCCCAAAACTGAACTTGGCTTTCATAGAAGTCCTTCTGTGAGCTGCATCATAGCTGATGTTAAGAATGTTGGCAATCTCATCATTTAAAGATTTCTCACCAATTTTTCTTCGGATTTCCCTCAATAAAGCTTCCTGGTGCATAGTTTTGTGATTTTCACAAATGTAGTATTTTTTGTGGAAAGAGTTGTTGATTTTCTGTTGAGAAGGGCGGAAGCTTGAAGCTGCGAGAAGCGAAGTATCGGAGGTCGAAAGAATCAATAACAATTTAAAAGTAATTGGATTTATAATCACTATTACTACTGATCACTCAAAGTGACTTCCGGCTTCTTTCTTCCGGCTTCCAACCCCGCGTTTTGCGATTTTCGCGAACAGGATGTTTTTTTTAATTTTTTTTCACATTCGAAACTGAGTCTTCTGCTGATAATTTTGATCTGTAATTTAAAATAACGAGTTATGAAAACACGAATTTTATTAATAGCAGGTCTTTTGATCAATAGTCTGGCTTATGCATCAGACAGTCTAAAAGTAGATTCTTTGAAACCAAGACTGATTGCAGCTTCACCTTCAAAGAATGTGAGAAATGTCAATGGAGTTTTATTTAAATATTATGATGAGGAAGATCATTTTAAGCCTAAAAAAGTGAACGGATTAGGAATGGGTTTTAATGTGATGGGCATTTTTCTTCCACCACTCATGCTTTTTACTTTACAGCCTGATCATTGGAATCTTAATGATGATTATGTAATTGTTCCTCGTGAAAAAATGAATACCATTAACGGACTGCAGCTGTCGCTCATCAATATGGAACCTACGGTAACCAATGGGCTGGAAATCAATGTTTCGAGTAATATCAATACGTATGCTGTGACGAACGGGATGTCTGTTTCTCCGTTTTTTAATCTGCATCATGAGATGAAAGGTATTTCTGTAGCGCCATTGGCCAATATCGGGCAGAAATGCCGGGGAATACAGATCGGTTTGTACAATCAATGTAAAGATTTCAGAGGAATACAAATTGGAGGATGGAATGAGAATGGAAGAAGAAAGCTTCCTCTGATTAATTGGAATTTTAAGAAGCAGATAACAAAGAAGGCGCTGCAGGAGAGTCGCCAAAATAAGTTTTAACCATTACATAATCAAGCCATGAAAAACTATACGCTGATCTTATTTTTACTGATGCTGTCAATACGTATTTTTTCACAAAATACAGTGAATGATACCTTGAAAGCCCAAACAGAAGAACCTTTTGATTATAAAAAATATTATGACTGTGATTTTGGAGAAGGGAATGTTTTGATTGTCATTAAAAAAGGAAAAGAATTTACAGATCTGACAGATTTAAGAAAATCCGGGAAAGGTTTTGCCATTAAAATGGAAGCGATCTATAGTATGGAATTTTCGGATGGGAAAAGGTATGAATCAAGTGTGGTGAAGAACATTACAAAGGACAGCCTTTCAATCACGAATTTTTTCAATGAAAATGCTGCCAGGCTTGCGGGAGAACCTTTTAAACTAATTACTTATCCACTTTCATCTTTGAAATATATCCGCTTTATTGATGACCGGATGCTATCACTGTACAGCAGGAAAAATATTCAGAAAAATTTTGATTTAATTGTGAAGAAAATGGATAGGGCGAAAATGTGTCCTGCGGTTATAGATTTTAAAGAAACAAACGAAACTAAAGTCTGCCATTTTTATCTGACCTCTCAGGGATATGATCTTCTTTATGAGGATAAGGGAAGGGTATATTATATGGAAGGAAAAGTAGAGTGGAAATGATTTTTTGAGAGAGTGTAATTTCATTCTGTACTCTCTCTTTGTTGATTTATCATCACTAATTTTAACGAAAATATTGATTAATACATGGAAAAAAGCAAAAGGAGTGATGCATCTACTGAAGAAAAATAATATTTTTGTAATATAGCCAGGATGAGTGATGAAATTAAAATATTTACTAATGTTATTGGTTATTGGAAATGTGTTTTTTCATGCACAGACCAATAATGCTGAAAAAAATATTCCGGAAAAAAGGACTTATAAAGAGTTGGAAGATGAATTCTATAAGGCGTTGCCCGGAGATACAAACCGTACAAAAAGTATTGCCGGTTCTTATCTTAAAAAGGCAAAATCTGAAAAAAATCTGACTCAGATTGCTGAGGGATATGTTATGCTTCATTTTGAGGAAGATTTACCCAATGCATTAAAATACCTTGACAGCTTACAACGCATCACCAGAAATTCAAAAGAAAATATCTATCCGGCGAGAATCTATCTGTTAAGAGGAAACCTGTATTTTAAAACCGATAATCTCCAGGCTGCATTAAACAATTATATCCTGGGATTAAAATATGCAAAAGAAAAAGGAAATAAAAGGCAGATTGCTATGGCGCATATCAGTATTGCCTATCTTAATAATTATATCGGAAAGCATGCCGAGACAGCAAAAGTTTTGAAACATTATGCCTATGATGCCGATTATATGAATCAGGATGAAAAGAATTCCCTGAAATTGAATCTGGCAGATGCCTATATAGAGATTAATAAAATGGATTCTGCTTATGCATTGATACAGGAAGGCTTACTGGATTCCAAAAAAAATAAAGATGTTTACCGTTATTATCAAAACCTTGGGCTGCTGGGATATTATCATCTGCATTTGAAAAACTATCAGAAAGCGATTAACGGTTTATTGGAGTGTGAAAAGTATTTCTTTACCCAAAATAATGGCAGTAAAAGAAACCATAATTATACCCTTCTGTATTTGGGAAAATCTTATGCCGGACTTCAGGAAAAAGAGAAAGCAACAGAATTGTTTCGAAAGATTGATTCTTTGGTTCTTAAAACGAATTATATTTATCCAGAGCTGAGAGATGTATACACTTACCTGATTGATTATTATAAAGAAAATAATGATAAAGAAAAGCAGCTGTATTATGTAGACCGGTTTTTAAAGGTGGATCAGGTTCTGGATACTCAGTTCAGATATATTTCCAGAGAACTTCCCAGAAGATATGATACCCCGGAGCTGCAGCAGGAGAAAGATGATATTACCAATGAGCTTACCAAAAGAAAAAGCCTTTTTTATATCGTGCTGAGCCTTTTGTTGATTTCACATTTGTTATTTATCAACGTTTATTTTAAATATAAAAAGTCTGAAAAGAACTATAAGAAGATCGCTCAGGACCTTATTCAATCCGTTAATGAAAACAGGGTAGGAAAAAGCAGTGACCGGGAAATTAATAAAGAAATTTCATCAGAACCTCTTGTCTCAGAAAATCCAGAAGATAAAACATCCAGAACTATTTCTGAAGATATTGCCCGGAATATTTTACATGAACTTGAAATATTTGAAAGCAAAGATCAGTTTTTGAATAAAGGAATTACGTTGGGAAGTCTGGCCAAAAAAATAAAAACAAACTCAAAATATCTGTCAGAAATTATCAATACTTACAAAGGGAAAAACTTTGCAACCTATCTCAATGATCTTCGTATTGATTATGCCATCAGCAGATTGGCCAACGACAAAAAATTCAGGTCTTATAAAATTCCTTTTATTGCCGAAGAATTAGGATATAATAATGAGCAGGCTTTCACTTTAGCCTTCAAAAAACGAACCGGAACACCACTTTCTGTCTACTTGAAAGAAATTGAAAATATGTCTTTGGATTAAGTTTAATATATTGTTTATCAATTGTTTATTGTTTATAAATTCATGTTTTTAGGTATATAAATTTATGAATCTATAAAGCATTCCCTTGTGTCATTCTTCCACTTCCTGCATCTTTGCTTCAGGTAAAAACACAACCATTTATTTTGTATGTGCACAATACAAGATATCAGTTCCAAAATGTTGATCATTTAAAAAATCAAGTCAGGAATTGTATCATAAAAATTCTTAATGAAGAGGATAAAAACTAAAAAAATAACCAATAAAACTAAAATATAAATAATGAAGAAATTGTTCAGAATGTAAAGATGTAAAGTGTAGTGATCATTTAAAAATCATTAAACAATATAAATCCGGTGAATCCGCCACAGTTTAAAAGTATAGTATAGTCTAAAAATGGATGTAAGACCCGGTAATGACCACAAACGTATCACTTAAAAACTAATAACCATTTACAATAGACTAATTCCATGAAAACTCAGAATAAAATCATATTTTATTCTTTTAAAAGTGATTGTGTAAGTGTGTTCATTCCGGGTATTCCGGATTTTATTGAAGTTCAGGATAATATTGAGTGGAAATGTACCTGAAAATGAAGAAGAGCCAGCAGAAGAAAAGGTGAATTTCCTGAACAGAAAGTTTAAATACTTGTTAAATGATTTTTAAAGACGGCGCAATCATCAAGTTGCGCTGTTTTTTTGTAACTTTGCAGACATTAATTTTTATATAAAAAATTTATCATCAACAAATGAAAAAGCAAACGATCAAAGAAGTCCTAAAGGATTACAAGAAAGTATTACATCATGACATTACAGTTTACGGATGGGTAAGATCCTTCCGTGCTAATCGCTTTATTGCGCTTAATGATGGTTCTACGATTAATAATTTGCAGATAGTTGTTGATTTCGAAAATTTTGATGAAGCCATCATCAAGAATATAAGTACAGCTTCTTCCCTGAAAGTAGTAGGAGAAGTGGTGGAAAGCCAGGGAGCAGGACAGTCTGTGGAAATTATCGCAAAAAAAATTATTATTTTAGGAGATAACTTTACGGAAGAACTTCAGAGTACAATTCTTCAGCCTAAGAAACACAGTCTTGAAAAACTTCGTGAGCAGGCTCACTTAAGATTCAGAACGAACCTTTTCGGAGCAGTATTCAGAGTACGTCACGCAGTAAGTTTTGCCGTTCATTCATTCTTCAACCAGAATCAGTTTTTCTATATCAACACACCGGTAATTACAGGAGCTGATGCAGAAGGAGCAGGTGAAATGTTTGGGGTAACCAACTTTGATCTGAATAACATGCCGAAAACTGAAGATGGTGAAATTGATTTTGCACAGGATTTCTTCGGTAAAAAAACAAACCTTACCGTTTCAGGACAGCTTGAAGGAGAAACTGCAGCAATGGGATTGGGAAGAATTTATACATTCGGACCTACTTTCCGTGCTGAAAATTCCAACACAACAAGACACCTTGCCGAATTCTGGATGATTGAGCCGGAAGTGGCATTCAACAACCTTGAAGACAATATCGACCTTGCGGAAGATTTCTTAAAATATGTGATCCAGTATGTATTGGATAACTGTAAAGATGATCTTGAGTTCTTAGACAACCGTTTTGCGGAAGAACAAAAGACAAAACCGGAAAAAGAAAGAGCAAAAGAAGGTCTTATCGAAAAACTTCAGAATGTTGTCGCGAAGCGTTTTAAGCGTGTAAGCTATACAGAAGCCATCGAAATTTTATTGAACTCTAAAGAAAACAAAAAAGGAAAATTTGCTTACCCGGTTGAAAAATGGGGAACAGACCTTCAGTCTGAGCATGAAAGATACCTTGTTGAAAAACACTTTGAAAGCCCGGTAGTATTATTTGACTATCCGAAAGAAATCAAAGCTTTCTATATGAAACTGAACGATGACAACAAAACTGTTGCCGCTATGGATGTTCTTTTCCCTGGTATCGGTGAGATCATCGGCGGATCAGAGAGAGAAGCAAGATTAGATGTTTTAAAACAGAAGATGGCAGATATGCATGTAGATGAACACGAGCTTTGGTGGTACCTTGATACCAGAAAATTCGGTTCTGTACCGCATGCAGGCTTTGGTTTAGGATTGGAAAGATTAGTTCTTTTCGTAACGGGAATGACGAACATCAGAGATGTGATCCCTTTCCCTAGAACGCCGAAAAGCGCTGAATTCTAGAACAATAAAAAAAGCCTTAATCACAAGTTAAGGCTTTTTTTATTATTTAATAGTTTATTATATTAGGGTAAGTAATGCAAAAATCATGCTAAATGTGTTTTTTATCAAATAAATTTATTAAATTCGTAGAATATGTTATGTTAAAACGTAAATAAGAATATGCTTAAACAACACTTACAACTCAAATTAGGACAGAAGCTGGCCCCTCAGCAGATCCAGTTGATGAAGCTTATTCAGCTTCATACTCTTGAATTTGAAGAGGAGTTGGAGAGAGAGTTAGAAGAAAACCCAGCTTTGGAAATTGCGAAAGAAGATTCTAAGGAAGATGAGTATTCTTCTCTGGAAGATGCTTATCAGGATGAGGGTACAGAAAGCATTGAGACAGATTTCGACGTCAATGAATATATCTATGACGACGAACCAAGCTATAAAACCGCATCCAGCAACTACTCTCCGGATGATGAAGAATTTGATAACGAAAGCCTTCTAACGGAGGGACAATCTTTATATGACTATCTTACAGAACAGATTCATTTGGTAAATATCAATGATGAAGATCTTAAGATTGCAGAATACCTTATCGGGAATCTAGATACGGACGGATATCTGAGAAGAGAGATTAAATCAATAGTTGACGATCTTGCTTTCTCACAGGGAATCTATACCACTAAAGAAAGAGTGGAAGATATCCTTGAAAATTATGTTCAGAAGCTGGATCCGCCAGGAGTGGGAGCAAGAGGTCTGCAGGAATGTCTTTTATTACAGATTGAAAAGAAAGTAAGCTCTGATAAAGCTGTTTCTTTGGCTGCCAATATTTTAAGACATCAGTTTGAAGCTTTAACCAATAAGCATTATAACAAGATCATTCAGAAATATGATATTGAAGAAGACGATCTGAAAGATGCTCTGGATGAAATCTCAAAATTATCTCCGAAAGTAGGAGGGAATTTTGATACCCAGACGATTACCATTAATCAGGAAATTATTCCGGACTTTGTGATTCAGGTGAAAGACGGGCAGGTAGTTCCTATGCTGAACAGCAAAAATGCACCTACATTAAGAGTTTCTGAAGAATATAAAGATATCCTAACTACCTATTCCCATGATAAAAACTCATCGGAACACAAGCAGGCAGCTTTATTTATCAAACAGAAGCTGGATGCTGCAAAATGGTATATTGATGCCATTAACCAGCGTCAGAATACCTTATTACAGACGATTACAGCCATTGTAAAGTTCCAGAAGGATTATTTCATTACGGGTGACGAAAAGTCGCTGAAACCAATGATTCTAAAAGATGTTGCAGATATTACAGGTTTTGATATCTCTACCATTTCAAGGGTGGTAAAAAGTAAGTATGCAGATACTCCTAACGGGATTGTATATTTAAAAGATCTGTTCTCAGACAGCTTAACGAATGATGATGGAGAAGAGGTTTCTACCAAAGAGATCAAAACCCATCTTCAGGAAGTTATCAGCAAAGAAAATAAGAGAAAGCCGCTTACAGATGATGCATTAGTGGTGATTCTGAAGGAACAGGGGTATAATATTGCCAGAAGAACGATTGCAAAATATCGTGAACAGCTCAATATTCCTGTCGCAAGATTAAGAAAAGAACTTTAAATATGAAAAAAGCATTTCAATCTGAAATGCTTTTTTGTTTTTAGTTCTTCAGCTAAAATGGTACAGTTTTTTACCTTTCAATCAGCTCTGCTTTACATTTTCTAACCCAAGCTCTCTCATAGAAATCTCCCGCATTTCAACCTTTCTTATTTTTCCGGAAATAGTCATGGGGAATTCATCTACAAATTTCCAGTATTTCGGTACTTTATAATGGGCAATTCTTCCTTTACAGTATTCCTGCAGCTCTTCTGCGGTGATGGTAAATCCTTTTCTCACTTTTACCCAGGCCATCACTTCTTCCCCAAATTTTTCACTGGGAATACCAATGATCTGGACATCAAGAATGTTGGTGTAAGTATATAAAAAATCTTCAATTTCTTTAGGCGAAATGTTTTCTCCACCCCGGATGATGAGGTCTTTTATCCTTCCTGAAATGGTAATATAGCCGTCTTTGTCCATTACTGCCATATCTCCGGTATGCATCCAGCGGGCATCATCCAGTACTTTTTTTGTATTTTCAGGATCATTCCAGTATTTCAGCATGACAGAATATCCTCTGGTGCAAAGTTCACCATGCTCTCCACGTTTTAAAGTCCTTCCGTTTTCATCAATGATTTTGATCTCAAGGTGATCCTGAACAGTTCCTACAGTGCTGACCTGTTTTTCCAGCGGTGTTCCTATTAAAGTCTGAGTAGATACTGGTGAAGTTTCCGTCATCCCGTAGCAGATGCTCATTTCTTTAATATTCATCAGGCTTTCCACTTTTTTCATAATCTCCGGAGGGCATACGGAACCAGCCATAACACCTGTCCTTAAACTTGAAAAATCATAGCTGTCAAAATCTTTTACTGCCAGTTCAGCAATAAACATGGTGGGTACTCCATACAAGGAAGTACATTTTTCATCCGAAACAGCTTTTAAAGTAATCTCCGGATCAAAACTATCATTGGGGATTACCATACAGGCTCCGTGAGCTGTACAGCATATATTTCCGATCACCATCCCAAAACAGTGGTAAAAGGGTACAGGAATGCAGACACGGTCTTTCTCAGTATATTTTAGCCTGATGCCGATAAAATAACCGTTATTGAGAATATTATGATGAGAAAGTGTGACACCTTTAGGGAAACCGGTCGTTCCGGAAGTATACTGGATATTAACAGGATCGTCAAACTGTACATGCTCTTCAAAACTGTGAAGCACTTCGTCAGAAATTTCCTGCCCGTTATTCACAAAGTATTCCCAGTTTTCATCAAAGAATATTTCGTGCTCAAGGGTTGGACATACTTCTTTTGCATATTCAACCATCTCTTTATAATTGCTGGTTTTAAAGCTTAAAGAAGAGAAAATAAAACGAACTTCAGACTGATTGAGTACGTACGTCAGTTCATGAGTTCTATAGGCCGGATTGATATTCACTAAAATAGTTCCTATTCTTGCCGTTGCATACTGTAAAAGTACCCATTCATAACGGTTGGAAGACCAGATCCCGATTCTGTCTCCCGCTTTTGCTCCTAAAAATAATAAAGCTTTTGCAACAGCTGTAGTCTGATTGTAAAATTCCTGATAAGTAGCTCTGTAATTCTGATGAACGCAGACTAATGCTTCCTGGTGGGGGTGTTTTTCGACAGTACTTTTAAGATTGGCTCCGATAGTCTGTCCTAATAATGAAACCTCAGAAGTTCCATATACATAAGATAAGGGCATAGTTTAAGATTTGGTGGGATAAAATTAACAATTATATCCCGAACTATGCTTATGTGTATTAATTTTCCTGAGAATCTATTTCTTTAAGCTGTTTTAGATTTTTATCAAGCTTTTTAATAATAGTGCCATATACCAATCTGTAATAAAGCCAGATCATAGAAATCGCAAGCAATGTGCTTACTGCAATTCCAACAATAATAATCGTAAGATTGGAGCCACTAGGCTGTATATTCTGAGAATCTAGTATATAAAATATAAAAGCAACCAATACAAAAGTGAATATTAACAATAATACGATGCTGATGAGAATAAAAGCATTCACTGTTGTTTTGAATTTAATAATTCTGGTGATAAGACCCTTCAGATTTTCCTCAATTTTGATTCTTCGGTAATTCTGGTAGAATTTCAATACAAAATATGCTGTGATCAATAAACTTAAGACCTTGATAGCTAAATAAGCATAACCGAAGTTGTTTTCTACTTCAGGAGCTTCCTGAGCACCTAATCTTTCAAGCATTTTGCGGAAGCTGTCCGATTCCTCTTCAGGGAAAAAGTAAAACAGTCCCAATACTGAAAAGAACAGTAATTCTACGACGCTGATCCAGAAAATATATTTCACATAGTTTCGTGACTTTCTATTCAACATCTGAAGAATCTCAGTGTTGTCATATTTATGCTGTACAGGTTGTTCCTGCCATGTTTTCTTAAAGCTATCTAAATCAAATTCAGGCATATTTTTCCATCTGTTCTTTAAGGGTTTTCTTTAATCTGTTCATTTTCACGCGTGCATTGACTTCAGTGATTCCGAGGTTTTCTGCGATGTCCTTGTAAGGCAGATCGTCAAGATACATCATGACAATGGCTCTTTCCACATTAGGAAGAGTCTTGATTACAGTATACAAAAGTGATACCTGCTGCTGTTTTTCATCGTCATCTTCCACAAAATCCTTGTGGTTGACGTCCAGCTCATTCGTAGGAA
Source organism: Chryseobacterium sp. FG46 (assembly GCF_057809135.1). Classification (NCBI taxonomy): domain Bacteria; kingdom Pseudomonadati; phylum Bacteroidota; class Flavobacteriia; order Flavobacteriales; family Weeksellaceae; genus Chryseobacterium; species Chryseobacterium sp. FG46. Next base: position 192,442 of record NZ_JBMDJJ010000003.1, read on the forward strand.
GGCTTTTGCTTTTTTTTCTAAAAAGAGTAATGGCTGTATTGAGCGCTACACGATACATCCATGTAGAAATTTTAGAATTCCCTTTGAAGGAATCATAACTTCTCCAGAGTTGTAACACGATTTCCTGGAAGAGATCCTCTTCATCTTCCAGAGAATTGGTATAGAGGCGCGATACTTTAATAATCAGTCCCTGATTATCTTTGATAAGCTGCGCAAATTCTTTTTCTCTGGAATCCATAGATATATAATGGCACGAAGATAATAATAAAGTAGTAATTAGTGAAAATTATAATAAGAAATTGTAAAAAGGGTAAATAGCAGAATAGCGGATAGCTGCTCAGCTTTTAGAATATTAATTCGTATTTTCATTAAAAAAGAAACGAAAGATATTTACCAATCAATACCATTTACATAGAGCTAAAACCCGGTAGTCATTTCTCTATTTATCTTTTTACCACAAAATTTATGTACCTTTGCATCCGCGAGAAAATCGGCTTGTTGATTTCCCGTTTTACGGGAGGTAGGAAAGTCCGGACACCATAGAGCAGCAAAGCGGATAACATCCGTCACCCGTGAGGGTAGGACAAGTGCAACAGAAAGCAGGTACAGTTCGGCTGTAGTGAAACCAGGTAAACTCTTTGCGGTGCAATGATAAGTATATCGGTTCTTTTCAGCAATGAAAATAGGGGCGGCTCGTCCTGAAAGCCGAGGGGTAATCAGCTCAAGTGTTGCAGCAATGTAATACGTAGATAAATAACAGGCACTTTTTCGGAAGTACAGAATCCGGCTTATAGATTTTCTCGTGATTTTTAAAAAAGCTGGAAGTTAGAGGCTGGAAGAGTGAAGTTTTTTAACGTAATGATTTTAAACCTCCATCTTCAAGCCTCTAAATTTCAACCTGATTTATTCACTTTCCAACTGTTTTTTAGATTCCTGTAATTCCTGTCTGTCCTTATCGGAAAGAACAGGATATTTGAGATTCATTTTCTCCAAAGTATCAATAATAATCTGAATAGCGGCTACTCTTGCGAACCACTTATTGTCAGCAGGAAGTACATACCATGGTGCGTGATCTTTGGATGTTTCATTGATAGCGGTTTCATACGCCTCCATGTATTGTTCAAATAAGGCTCTTTCCGGAAGATCTCCGGCAGAGAATTTCCAGTTTTTTTCCTGTTCATCTATTCTGTCCAAAAGTCTTTTTTTCTGTTCATTCTTAGAGACATTTAAAAAGATCTTCACAACAGTTGTTCCGTTTTGTGAAAGATGTTTTTCAAAATTCCGGATGCTTTCATACCTGTTTTCCCAGAATTGGCTGTCAAAATCTTTTACGGAAGACCATGTTTTTTCACTCAGATTATATTCAGGATGCACCTTGCATACCAGAACGCTTTCATAATGAGAACGGTTGAAAATTCCTATCATTCCTTTCTGTGGCAGGGCAAGGTAATGTCTCCATAAAAAGTCATGAGAATATTCTTTGGAGCTTGGTGTCTTAAAACTGGTTACATTACATCCCTGAGGATTCACTCCTCCGAAAACGTGTTCTATCATACTGTCTTTTCCTGCAGCATCCATAGCCTGCAATACAACAAGCAAAGACTGGCTGCCGTCAGCATATAATTTTTCCTGCAGCTCACGAAGTTTTTCTTTTTCCTGAATCAGCATTTGTTCTCCTTCTTCTTTCGTGAGCTTTCCATTATAAGACGTTGATGCTTTTTTTATTGAAAATTTTCCGTTTACCTTAAAGTTATCTGAGAAATCGGTGTCCATATTTTTTTATTTAAAGATAAAAGTAAAAAGATAAAAGTGAAGATGTTATTACAATTCAATAGGGGTGGGCTTTAGCCCAGCCATTTAAAAAAATCCGAAGGCTTCAGCCAAAACCTAAATAATATATTTGATAAACGTCAATACATTTACTGCCACCTATTACCTATCATCTTCCACCTAATCAGAGATAAATGTAATAAAAAAACCGTCTCAATAGAGACGGTTCTTTTATTTTTTTGAGTAGAGCTTACTTCGCAGCAGTCTTTTTTGCAAGTTTTGCAGCTTTTTTCTCAGCTTTAGCAGCTTCTTTCTGCTCAGCAGGAGTTAACACTTTTGGCTCAGGAGCGTTAGCATCTACGTTACCTTTGATGTAGATTACACTTCTGTTGTTTGCAGGATCATTAGAGAAAACCTCAATCATTTTGTTGAAAGGGCCAGGAATAGCTGTATTGTATCCCACTTTAATTTTCGCAGACTTTCCAGGCATGATAGGATCCTGGCTGAATTCAGGAGTTGTACATCCACAAGAAGGCTTTACATTGGAAAGAATCAAAGGCTTATCACCAGAGTTCGTTACAGTAAAGAATCTTGTACCATCAGCATTAGGCTTAATTGTTCCGTAATCGAAAGTCGTTTTATCAAATGTAATGGTTTGTGCAGATGCCAGAGCAAAAGTCCCGAATAATGCAATTCCTGCAATTAATTTTTTCATATTCTTGAATGTTAATACGTTTGTTAGATAATTTTTGTGAAACAAAGTTAAAAATTATTTTAATTCATGCTTAAAAATTTTTTTCTTTAGACTATTTTTGCAAATTGCAAGCCAAAGAAATAGAATTTATGCAGATTTCAGAAAAGTACAATCCACAGGAAACAGAACAAAAATGGTACAATTACTGGTTGGAAAACAAATTTTTCCACTCAGAACCTAATGACAAGCCGCCATATACAGTGGTTATTCCTCCGCCAAACGTGACGGGGATACTACACATGGGGCATATGTTGAACAATACCCTTCAGGATGTTCTGGTCCGTCGTGCAAGAATGCGCGGGTTTAATGCTTGTTGGATTCCGGGAACAGACCATGCTTCAATTGCTACTGAAGCTAAAGTTGTTGCTAAATTGAAGTCTGAAGGAGTCAGTAAGTCAGATATTACCCGTGAAGAATTTTTAACCCATGCCTGGGACTGGACCAATAAATATGGCGGAACTATTCTTGAGCAGCTGAAAAAGCTGGGATGTTCATGTGATTGGGACAGAACCAGATTCACTATGGAAGACAAACTTTCACAGCAGGTTATCAAAAGTTTTGTAGACCTTTATAATAAAGGACTCATCTACAGAGGGTACAGAATGGTCAATTGGGATCCGGAAGCGAAAACCAATATTTCTGACGAAGAAGTAATATTTAAAGAACAAAACGGAAAATTATATTTCCTTAAATATAAAATCGAAGGATCTGAAGAATTTCTTTCGGTTGCTACTACGCGTCCTGAAACCATTTTCGGGGATACAGCGGTATGTATCAATCCGAATGACGAAAGATATGCTCACCTGAAAGGTAAAAATGTAATCGTACCCATCGTTGACAGAGTGATTCCGATCATTGAAGATGAATATGTGGATATTGAATTCGGGACGGGAGCTTTGAAAATTACTCCTGCTCACGATATCAATGATTACGAAATCGGACAGAAACATGAGCTGAAAATGATTGATGCGCTGGATGATGACGGAAACCTTAACGAGCATGGTCTACATTATGCAGGAAAAAACAGATTTGATGTAAGAAAACAAATCGCTAAAGAACTTGAAGAAAAAGATCTTTTGCTGAAAGCAGAAGATTATGTCAATAAAGTAGGTACTTCCGAGAGAACAGGTGCCGTTATTGAGCCTAAAGTTTCTGTACAGTGGTTCCTTAAAATGTCTGAAATTGCTAAGCCCGCTTTGGATGTAGTGATGGATGATGAGGTTAAGTTTTATCCTGAAAAGTTTAAAAATACCTACAAGCACTGGATGGAAAACATCCGCGACTGGAATATTTCCCGTCAGCTTTGGTGGGGACAGCAGATTCCTGCTTATTACTATGGGGAAGGAGAAAATGATTTTGTAGTAGCAGAAACTAAAGAAGAAGCTTTAGAACTGGCAAAACAAAAAACAGGAAATTCAGATCTTACTGCAGAAAACCTTAGACAGGATGATGATGCATTAGATACATGGTTCTCCTCATGGCTGTGGCCAATGTCTGTATTTGACGGATTGCTTGATCCTGAAAATAAAGATATCAACTATTATTATCCAACCTCTGATCTGGTAACAGGTCCGGATATTATTTTCTTCTGGGTAGCCAGAATGATTATGGCCGGGTTGGAATACAGAAAAGAAGTTCCGTTCAAGAATGTTTATTTTACAGGAATTGTAAGGGATAAGCAGAGAAGAAAGATGTCTAAATCTCTAGGAAACTCTCCGGATCCTATTGAATTAATGGAAAAATATGGAGCTGATGGAGTACGTGTAGGAATTCTATTGAGTTCTGCGGCTGGAAATGACCTTCTTTTTGATGAAGATCTGATGCTTCAGGGAAGAAACTTCATGACGAAGATCTGGAATGCATTCCGTCTGATCAATATGTGGAATCATGAAGATAAGCCGGCTGTTGCTACAGATAACCAGGCTATTGAATGGTTTGAAAATAAGCTGAACAAAACAATCGCTGAAATTAATGATCAGTTCGAAAAGTTCAGAATTTCAGATGCATTGCATCTGATCTATAAATTAATTTGGGATGATTTTTGCGGTTGGTATCTTGAAGCGATTAAGCCTAATTACGGAGAAGGGATTTCAAAAGAAGTGTATAACAAAACAATCTATTTCTTTGAAGAGCTGATGAAGTTACTTCATCCGTTCATGCCTTTCTTAACAGAAGAACTGTGGCAGACTATCTCAGATAGGAGTATTGATGAGGCTTTAGTAATCGCTCAACAGAAAGAAGCAGGAGCGTTTGATGAGACAATTATTAAAAACTTTGAAACGGCAGCAGAGTTGATTTCAGGAGTTAGAAATTACCGTCAGACAAAAGGAATTTCTCCAAGAGAAGCCGCTGAGGTTTATACCAACGCCTCTGAATTTGCGAATGAAGCTGTAGTAAGAAAACTGGCTAATATTTCTGAAATTCATTTTGGACAGAAAACAGATAAGCCAAGCTTTACCTTCCTGGTAGGAGCTACTGAAGTTTCTATCCCATTAAGTGAAAACTTAGATTTAGGAGAAGAAAAGGCTAAAACTGAAGAAGAATTGAAATATTTAAAAGGATTCTTAATTTCAGTAGAAAAGAAGCTTTCCAATGAAAAATTTGTTGCGAATGCTAAGCCGGAAGTTGTAGAAGGAGAGCGTAAGAAGCAAAAAGATGCTCAGGATAAGATTGCGATCCTTGAAGAGAAACTGAAAAGTTTGTAAAAATTGCCTGATAAGAGGTTAATTTGTCGGAATGTCAGGCTGAGAACAGATGAAAATCTGCGAACGAATGTTCACAAAGCCTTTTTTGAAAGATGAAACAATATTTTGTGTATATTTTAAAATGTTCCGATAATTTCTATTATACAGGAGTTACCAATGATATTGAGTTGAGATTCTCTCAACACCAGTCAGGGAAATTTCCTGAAAGGTATACTTATAAAAGAAGACCGGTTGAGCTGGTCTTCTTTTATCTGTTTAATGATATTATTCAAGCAATTGCGTTTGAAAAACAAGTGAAAGGCTGGAGTCGTAAGAAAAAGGAAGCTATTATAAATGATAATTAGGATGGGGTAAAAGAATTATCTATTTGCCGGAATGATAGTCATTTTAGCAATTGTAAAGATAAAAACCCCAAAGGCTTCTACTCCGCTCAGCCTTGACACAGAAAACAAATAATAAATACAATGACACATATAGAAAACATACAAAAACTATTCTCGAAAGACTTTGTAGAAAGCCCGTTGCTTGAAAGTTTTGAAGTAGGAAAGATTTATCTTTCAAGCGGGAAACTGGTCGCTTGTGATCCTTTGATTACTAATGATATGCTTCCTTTCACTACAGAATTTCCGAAAGGAGATTTCGCAGTAATACTTCACAAAGAAAGAGATAGCAACTGTGTTGCCTATGCCGAGATTATATTCAGTGATTCTGAAATTAAAGAATGGAAAATGGCTACCACAGCAGGACAGAAAATAAAAGATCTTGAGGAAGGAGAAGTTTTCGGATATCCTGTAGAAAGTGGGATGGGATGTCTGATGGATGTTGATACCCAAAACAGCCTTAATGAACTGGAGCAAAGATTATATCAAAATAAAGGAGGCGATTTTATGGGAATCTATGAAGAATTTTTCCATGATTATTTCTTTGATGAAAACGGAGCTATAGATCAATACGCCTTTCTCAAACCAGCAAAGGAACATCCCGGAACTATATTTGCTTTTGAAACCGGATATGGAGAAGGATTTTATGCCAGCTATATAGCCTATAACAAAGATCAGCAACCAGTAAAAATAATTACTGAATTTATCGAGATAAGTTAATTTTAAATTAGTTATTTTTGAGACACAATTTTTGTCAGTTATAAATTTTAAAGCTAATACAAAACACAATGAATTTCTCATCAGAACAACCCCGTATTATTGTTGTGGGCAGCTCATCGATAGATTTGGTTCTTGAAACCGAAAAACTCCCTTTGCCTAATGAAACGGTTTTAGCCGTCAAGTCAGATAGTTATTTTGGGGGTAAGGGAGCCAATCAATCAGTAGGTACAGCCAGACTGGGAGCAAGTGTATATTTTATCGGATGCGTTGGGATGGATCCTCTTGGGCAGCAGATTATGAGAAATCTGGTAAGCGAAAATGTAAATGTAGGATTTGTTCATGAAACAGATAAAGAAGCTACAGGAACAGCCTATGTAACAACTTCTCACGGAAACGCAGCGATTGTTGTAGTACCTGCCGCCAATAAACATCTTAGCAAATCCCATATAGACGAAGCAGACAAGTATTTTCATACCACAGACCTTGTATTGATACAGCTTGAAGTTTCTATGGATGTTGTAGAGCATACCATTAGAAAAGCTAAGAAATACGGAAAAAAAGTAGGGCTGTATGCTTCTCCTGCAATGAGAGTTAGTGAAGAAATTCTAGAAATGGTTGACTTTATTGTGGCAAAAAGTAACGAATTATATGTTATTTTCGGGGAACAAAAAAGAGAAGAGGTTCTTAAAAAATATTTCAATAAAGTTTTTGTAAGAGATGATACCAATTCCACCATTTATTTTGATGGTACAGAAATGAAATATTACAGAAACGATAAAGATGAAAAAGTATATAAAATGGGGATGGGTGATGCATTTACATCAGGATTTGCCATTGCATTATGCCATGGGAATTCCATTGAAGAATGTGTGAAATTCGGGAATGAAGTTTCATCAAGAGTTTCCGGAGGCAAAGGCTCTCAGACAGGACTTCCGAGAATATCAGATTTCTTTTTTTAAAGCTATTTACGACATATCAAAAGTCTGAAACTTAACATAAAAATATAAGTAAAATGTCCACTTTTATAGTGGATTTTTTCTTTTTATATTATGGAAAAACTAATATTAACCACAGAAGACCATGTCTCGCTGACTGGCCATTTGTTTAAACCGGAAAAAGATAATGGGAAATTACTACTGATCAACTCAGCAACAGGGGTAAAACAGCAGGTCTACTTTTCTTTTGCCAGCTACTTCTGTGAAAAGGGATTTACCGTTGTTACCTATGATTATAGAGGAATAGGGCTTTCCAAACCGGAAAATATGAGAGGATTTCATGGCTCTATGAGGCTTTGGGGCTCAAAAGATTATAAAGCGGTAACTCAATATCTCAAGTCAGAATTTAAAGAATATAAAAAGTACTGTTTAGGTCATTCTGTAGGCGCGTTGATTCTGGGAATGAATGCAGATTCCAAAATCTTTGAAGAATTTGTTTTTGTGGGTACGCAAAATGCCTTTGTAGGAAACCTTAAAGGGATTACAAAAATTGAGGCGTATCTAGGTTTTGGAATTGCTCAGCCATTAACTACTTCATTGTTAGGATATTTTCCTGCACATTGGTTTGGACTGGGAGAAAGTCTTCCAAAAAATTGTGCATATGACTGGAGAACCTTAATTTTAAACAAGAAATCAACCAACAAGCTGTTGGAAAAAATTGATGATTTTTCTAAAAATTTAACCCAGAAAGTATTTGTAATCCGGGCTGAAGATGATGTATGGCTCACGGAAAAAGGAGTATTAAGCTTATTAAATAATACCTATTCAAATCTTACGCCTACTTACAGACTGGTAGCTGCTTCAGAATCTGATCAAAATGAAATCGGACATATCAATTTTTTTAGAAGTTACAACAGCAAACTCTGGAATATTATTTTAAATGAACTGATAGATAAATGAAAAGTACAATTGACAACACAGTAGCATTTGTAAAAGAAAAATTAGAAGGAGCAGAAGCCGGGCATGACTGGTTCCATATTGAAAGAGTCTGGAAACTTGCCGCACAGATAGCAGAAACAGAAGATTGTGACAAAGAAGTAGTAGAATTGTCTGCACTTCTTCACGATATTGCCGATCCTAAATTTCATAACGGTGATGAAACCATTGCTCCCAAAATATCCAGAGCATTTCTTGAAGAACAGAATGTTTCTGAACAAACCATTCAGAAGGTGTTGTTTGTGATTGAAAATATTTCGTTTAAAAACAGAGATCAGGCACCCGAAAATTCACCCATTGAACTTCAGATTGTACAGGATGCAGACCGTATTGATGCCATAGGAGCTATTGGAATTGCAAGAACATTCAATTTTGGAGGTTATAAAAATAACCTGATGTATCATCCGGATATAAAACCCAAACTGGGAATGTCAAAAGAAGAATATAAAAAGTCTGATGGAACCACTATTAATCATTTCTATGAAAAGTTACTGCTTTTGAAAGATATGATGAATACTAAAAAAGGAAAAGAAATGGCCGAAGAAAGACACCATTATATGTTGAATTTCCTCGACCAGTTTTATAAAGAATGGAATGTAGACTAGAAAATATTATATCCTAAAATTAAAGAAAAAGATTTAAGATCTGCATGAGGAAGATCCTTATACAGAATGTTGGTACGGTTATTAAATCTTGCTTCTATGCTGAATTTGTTATTGTAAGTAAATCCAGCACCGAGTGATGAACCTCTGAAAGTTTGATTGGAAGCAAGAGCTATATTATCAAATACTTTTCCATCATAATCTACATCTATTGAAGATGGAGAACTTGTTTTTATGTTGAATATGTTGATGACAGCATTAACAAAGATTTTAGATTTATCATTCAAAAACATAGAGTACCTTATTCCTACGGGAATAATAATGGAAGAATAACTATCCATGGTAATATTATAGAGATTATCCTCTGTTCGGATAGTTGTTTTTTTATTGGTATACTGGGAGTACGTAGGCTCAAGGATGATAGACCATTTATTCTTGTTGAAGGGTAAAATCAATTCGGCTTCCAGACCTACTCTGAAATTTGATGTTGAAGAAAAACCTGGATTTCTGTAAGAATCTTCCAATTTTAACGGTGCATAAAAATTAATTCCCGGTCTGACAGCAAGATTGAATTTCGCCTGCTTTTTATTTTCTGTAAAATTCTGATCATTGATTTGGATAGTTGTTCCATCAGAATTTTTACTATTATAAGCCTTAAATATTTTCGTTAAACTAGACGCTGTATATTGTGTTCTGTTTACTAATGATTGGACATCACTGTTATCAGAAAAAATAGTTTTTAACTGATTAAGATATTGATCATTGGTAGCAACCTGAGAACTATTCCCATTAAAAAAATATTTTTTATAAATTAATGGATGAATGATCGCATCTGATTCAGAATAAAAATATCTTGTAATATGACCTTTATAAATATATAGTTTTTTACTTCCGGTAACGAGTTCTTTCAGGAATACTGAACTCTTTACAAACTTAGGTTCATTGGTATGGGAAAAACTGGAAATATCATCTGATGAGTAGTCGATATCACCATTGTAAGTAACATATTTGGCATCATTGTATATCCCGAATTCCTTAATTGTAGAAGTTGTACCTTTATCTTCGGCAGAGTTTTCAGCTGTTTTAAAAACAAAGCTATCAGGATTGCTTACCCATCCTTTGTTTTTAATCAAAACTTCTTTTTTTGTATTATTTTGGTCTATAATATAGCCTTTTTCAAATTTCACTTGTGCATAAAATGAAGCTATGCTAAAGAAAATAAGGCCAGAAAGTATTTTTTTCATGGTTATTTAGAATTAAAAATATGGGCGCAAATATAGATAAAATAGAGATAAGAAGTATCTTTGTAAAATATGACACTCATTATTTTTATCATATTTCTGGCTTGTGTCCTTTCATTGGTCCTGTTTAAGGTTAAATCAGGAAGCATGGCAAGGTGGGCAAAACTGTTTCGTATTGTAACAGTGGTTTTTTCAACTTCTGTTTTTACATATTGGTTTATCAAGAAAAGCGCTGTGGCATTTGTTGATAATTCTGTGGGGCTTCAGGTGGTTAATAAACTTCCGCAGGCATTGGATTTTTATTTAATCAAGGTAAATAAAACAGATCAGAATACAGTTCTTGAATCTAAACATATTGGAAAAATACGTCCGGAGTATTACAGAATAGAATATCTCAAAATGGATAAGTCTGATGAATATTGGATTGTAGGCTATCTTGGGAAGAAAAACCTCGTATACTTTTCTCAACATTCTGTACCCAATAAGAATATTGACCAGATTGTAGAAGTACAGAACTATATCAATCAAAGTATGAAACTTTCTGAGGCGGCAAAAAAGCAGGTAGACGCTTATAATTATGAGAATACAAAACTGGGAATCTGGATTACACTCGACTTTCTGCTTCTATTTCTCAATCTTGTATTGCTTCTTAGAAAAAATAAACAGAAAAGGTAATGAGTTTCCCATACTCATTACCTTTTCTGTTTCTGTTAAGGATAATCCAGAATCTGCATAATCTGTTCCTTAAATTCTTCAGGACAGGCTTTAATAAGTTTATCCTTATTTTGTTTACTGATTTCTTTGGGTTCAAGCCATTCGCTCTTATTGGAATTCAAACTGTGGTTGTCATACACTCTTTTTATGGTATGATTTTCATAAAAAATATATTCATCACCAAGCCAGCTGGTAGCAATACTGATTGTACAAATTTCCTTTTCCATGATTTATGTTTTAAAGCATAATGTTTAGTGAAATACATTATATTCTAATATACGAATTTTTCTTGATGAAAAGGAAGTAAACGTCTGTTTTTTAAATATATCGAAATTATTCTATTTATACTCTATATCATTAAAAAAGTGTCCCGGTAGTCTCCGTAGCCATCTGCGGAATATGAATATTCGTTTTCCATTCCTCATTCACTTTCCTGATGAAATAAGCAGACAATAAAGGAGAGGCTTTTTCAATATTCTGGTGTACGAAGAAATAAAGATTCTGAAGACCTTCTTTTTTCCATTGGGTAAGATGTTTCAGCCAGTCATCCAGTCTTTCGTAGTCACTTTCTGCGTTGGCTCCTACATAACGGATAAATGCATTGGGGGTGGTAAGGCGCATATGAAGCATATCTCTTCTTCCGGCAGTATCTACAATGATATTGGTGATATTATGAGCTTCAAAAAGATCACAGGTTGTATTCAGGATTTCCTCATTGGTGAACCATTCCGTATTTCGGAGTTCTATGGCTAACGGGACTTCTTTAGGCCATTCTTTTACAAATTTTTCCAGTCTGTCATAATCCTTAGGTTTAAAATTATCGTGAAGCTGAAGGAAAGCCATTCCTAGTTTCTCATCAAAATTGATAATAGCGGAAGCAAAATGAGTCACAGGATCGGTAACATCAATCAGTCTTCTGAAATGGGAAACGGTATTGGTGATTTTAGGGAAAAATTTAAAATTTTCCGGAGTTTTTTCTTTCCAGGTTTTTACCTGATCCGGAGTGGGCATTCCATAGAAAGTGGCATTCAGCTCAATAGAATTAAACTGAGTGGCGTAATAGGTCAGTTCATCCTTAGTTCCTTTAGGATAGAATCCTTTAAGATCTGTTTTATTCCATTTCGCACATCCGATAGAAATGTTTTCCAGTCCTTTCTTATTAAGAGCCAGCATTTCCTTGGTTCTGGGATGGTCTTTAGGTAATGTGAAATCTATTTTTGAAGGATCTTCTACTTGTCCGAATTTCATATCTGTAGTTTTGATATTAAACAATAAACACAAATATAAACAAAAAAGATCTTCATTATTTTGAAGATCTTTTTAATAATTTATTTTACCCCTTGTGTGACCATTCTATTTGAAATGACAGGATAGGTGCAGCCGGTAGTTTTTAAATTAACAGTAATTGTAGCGGGAACAGACCGATAGGCTGTATCACCATAAGGTTCAATAATTTTACCACTTGAATCCTTTACTGTTTTTCCTTTTATGCTGTACGTCATTGTAGCAGTTCCTGTAAATCCGCTTGAAGGAGTGAATGTGACAATGCCTGTAGACTTGTTGTACGTCCAGGTACCAGCAGAAGTTACTTTTTTGCGGTACAATGTAAGATCCGTGTCACTGGTCTTTGCAAAACTGAATGTTGAATAATCTATATTGGTATTACTTCCGATAGGTGGAGTTGTGATGCTTATTGGTCCTTTGTAGGCAATATCATTATTAAAAACAGGGATATTGACAGCCTGATACTTACACGTTGAAGCTACATCATCATTGGTAACTGCTGAATAAGGAAGGGTTAATTTTACATTTCGGATAATATGTTGCTGAAATGCACCTCCTGTAGAGGCGGCAAAACCTAATTTAAGAAAAGCAGGTGCCGTTGCATCAAGCGTGTGGGGAGTTGCAGCTCCTTCTATATCTGAAGTATTGAAATCAGTTGTCTGAGGATTGGCATTTTCCATATAAGGTACTGAAGTCTTATAATGATAATAATTGATGACATTAACAGGCGTTCCGTTTTGTGTTGTCTGGATGTCTACTTTTATATCAAATCCGTCTGTAGTGGTAGCACTTGTAAAATGGGGAATCAGATCCAGATATACTTTTCTGAACTCACCGGCATTGTTTCTGAGATCAAAAACGGTAGAAAGAGTGTTGGAAGTAGAAAGGTAGCTTCTGTCTGTTTGCAATACACTGCCCACGGTTCCTGAATTGCTTAAAGTGGAACGCGTTATAAGAACAGGGTATCCGGTAAAGCCTTCACCTAATCCGGTTGTATTGATAGCAGCTCCTCTTGCTCCTCTTAGGGTAATATGGCTTGTATATTGTGACCAGGTTATTCCGGCGATTCCGTTTACCCTTGATTCACCCTGAAAACGCTTTGATTTGAAATTCCCAAATTCATCAAGGGCAATACCAAGATAAGCAGATGATAAACCGGCCTTTCTCTGGCTTGCATAGGTGTCCTTTGTCCGGTTGTAAGAATATCCAAGACCCGCTCCGGGTGCTCCGATTACAGGATTTGTCACAGCTCCATCATACAGGAAAAAGGATAAGCCATCTCCATAAGTACCACTGAAAGGAGTTCCGTTTTTCATATCATATTCAAACTCAACATGAAGACCATTAACCGAGGTAAAGGTTCTTCCATTGATAAACAATCCTCCAAACTGCCCTGAGCTTGCAGGAGTAAGTTGTACTCCGGTAGAGGTATGTGAGGCATTTCCCTGTATCGTAAGTTCGGAAGCTGAAGAAGCGTTCATAAGCGAACTCGAATAGGAATAAAATCCATATATACTTGCCACTTCTGTACTGTCTGTCTGTGCATACATGAAGTTTGTAAGCAGCGAAAAAAACAGGCTCATCAATGATAGCCTTTTAAAATACTTTTTCATAGCTGCTTATTTTACAACAAATACGATGTTAATAAAAGCTGCCGGAGTAGCATTGGATAAAACATCATAATTCAATACACCTGTACTGCTGATACTGTTTATTTTAAAAACAGTGGTGTCATAACCTGTCACATAATAATATAAATCTGTTGCATTGGGAAAAAACGGTATCGAAGCAGGAGCAGATGTACTTCTTGCATTTGCCGGGATATTTGAAAACTGATTTTTATACAATGTGTACAGATCTTTCGTTTGGCCTGTTGTGATTGTTGTAGTGTCAAAAACTACACTTGGCATGTAGAAAAACTTATTTACATAGGGAGAAAGGCATACCCAATCCGGAGTTGTGGGAGTTCCTACATTTTGGCTGATACATTTTTTATTGGTATCAAAGATAATGAGGCCTGTTGCCGGGGTGGTGACAGCGGATAGATTGCTGATTCTTGGCAGAAGTACCCCTTTGGAAGTACTTGTAACGTCTAAAACTGTGCTTTGATCAGGAGTTGAGGTGTTAATTCCAACCTGTGCCGAAAGAGTAATGCTAAGCGTTGCAAGCATTAAGGTAATAATTTTGTTCATTTTCGAAATAATTGTTTGTGTTTATATCTGGGTTACTTTTTCAATAGTATTAAATATTGAAATTTTGTTTGTGTTTTTAAATGAAGAGTTTGTGTTTTTTTTTGTATTGTGTTTAATTCAGCGTGTTTTTTTTAAACTAATTGATGTTAATATATGTTGTTTTATAATTACCCTAAACCGGCCTGTTTATTAAATCAAACAAAAATATAAGCTTTATTTTGTATTGACTTTTTTATTGAGGTTTTTGTATTGTAAATACATTTATTTTCATTTATTTTCAACAAATGTATATAAAAATGTTTCATAATAATAATGAAAAATCAATAATACAGGGACTTGATTCACTATTTGGGGAGTGGAGGCTATAAATTTTCAGTATTAATGAATGATTAAAGAGAAATATTTTTTTTTACTTCAAATGTTAAAATTTGTTAAAGTTTTTATTGCAATAAAAAAACACGCTTAAAAAGCGTGTTTTACTATAGAAATGTTTATTATTTGTGATTTTTTATGCTTCGCAGCTTGAACATGACACGAAGTTAACCATCATCTCTTTTGAAACGGATGAACTTCTTTGGTAATAAAGTGTTTTTACTCCTTTTTTCCAGGCTTCAATATAAAGATAGTTGACATCTTTTACAGGCATTGTAGAAGGAATCTGAAGATTCAGTGACTGTGCCTGGTCAATATACTGTTGTCTCTGGGCTGCCTGAGAAATAATTTCCATTGGAGAGATTTCTTTGAACGTTTTGAATACTGCCTTTTCTTCAGGAGTAAGCTCGTTCAGGTGTTGTACAGATCCGTGGTTCAACATGATTGTTCTCCATGTTTCTTCGTTATCCAACCCTTTTTCCTTCAATAGTTTCGCCAGGTATTTGTTTTTACGCATAAAGTTTCCTTTCGCAAGACCTGCTTTATAATAGTTGGAAGAGAAAGGTTCAATTCCAGGAGAAGTCTGTCCTAAGATGGCAGAACTTGAAGTGGTAGGAGCAATAGCCATTGTTGTGGTATTTCTCAATCCGTATCCTTTCAATACTTCAGGTTCTCCATAGATGTTGGCAAGTTCTCTTGAAGCCTGCTCAGCCTGCTCTTTGATATGTCTGAATGCTCTTGCATTGAATTGAGTCGCCTCAAAGCTTTCAAACGGAATCATGTTTTTCTGTAAATAAGAATGATATCCTAAAACTCCTAAACCAAGAGCTCTGTGACGCATTGCGAAGTTTCTTGCCCCCTGTAGATAATAGTTTCCTTCAGTTTTGTCAATAAATTCTGATAATACAGCGTCAAGGAAGTATACTGCCAGTTTTACAGCGTCTGTATCTTTCCACTCATCATACAATTCCAGGTTCATGGAAGACAAACAGCAGATGAAAGACTCTTCCATTGTTGACGGAAGCATGATTTCAGAACAAAGGTTACTTGCATTCACCGTCATTCCCAAGTCTTTATAAACCTGAGGTTTATTTCTGTTCACGTTGTCTGTGAAGAAAATATACGGAAGACCTTTTTGCTGGCGGCTTTCCAATACTCTTGCCCAGACTTTACGTTTTTCCATATCACCTTCAATCATATCCTGCATCCAGTAATCGGGTACACATACTCCGGTAAACAGGTTCTGGATAGGGCTGCCGATATCTTTAATGGATAAAAACTCTTCAATATCTCCGTGGTCAATATCTAAGTAAGCAGCAAAGGCACCTCTTCTTACTCCTCCCTGAGAAACAACATCCATAGCCGTATCGAAAAGCTTCATGAATGAAACTGCTCCTGAAGATTTTCCGTTATCTGTTACAGCGGTTCCTCTGTTTCTCAATTCTCCAAAATATCCTGAAGTTCCGCCTCCGATTTTAGTCTGCATGATAACTTCACCCATTTTGTGGGTAATTCCTTCAATGCTGTCCGGAATATGAACGTTAAAACATGAGATAGGAAGACCTCTTTCCGTTCCCATATTAGCCCATACAGGAGAAGAGAAGCTGATCCATCCCTTCGTGATCATCTCTTTGAATGCCGGTTGAAGTTCCGGTTTGTATAACCTTTTTGCAGCCGCAGTGGTAATTCTGTCGATAGCCCCGTCTACCGTTTCACCTTTTAACAGATATCCTCTGTTCAGCATCTGCTCAGACTCTTCATTGAGCCACCATATATTTGAATTTTGCTCTTCCATAGATGTTATATTTTCGAATTCCGGAATGAGAGAATCACTCCGGAATTTTGTTTTTTTATATTATTGATTGTAAAATTTCTACTTTGTGGGAACCGTTCAGCCCGCTTTCATCTCTTAATCTCTGAAATTCTTTAAAAGACGGAACATTCAAAACCTCATGCTGAACTTCTTCATTGATGTAGTTTGAATAATGTACAAAAGTAACACCATCTTCCTTTACAAAAACCTTATATTCAAAAGTGGAAGGATCTAAATTTTTGAAATCTTCCAGAAACTTTTGGATATTGGTGGTATTGTTTGGAACAAATTCGGGGTTTACCGTATAGGTTACTATTACATTGATCATTTCTTTTTGTATTTGTGCTTTATTCATGAACAGCAATTCCACTTATTAATCAGAAAAGGATAATTCTGATACTAACTGCTTTGACGCTCGCTTCGCTCGCGCCCGAATATTAAAACAAATCGTTCGCTGTAATACTCTTATCGTGCTTCGTGTAGTCTACAGGTCTTTTGGCAAAGAAATCATCTAATGAATTCGCAAAAACTTCCTCTTCGAACCATACCATTGGTCTGTACTGTTCCGGAGTAATGTTGTATCTTGTTTTCATATTGATTTTCTTCAGGCTGTCATCTACACGGTATTTCATGAAGTTTAACAGGTCTTCTTTGGAAACGTTGTCGATTTCTCCCAGTTCGAAGATCCAGCTAAGGATATCACCTTCTCTTGCAATAGATTCGTCTACCAAAGTGTAGATATCTTCAATATCGCTGTCTGTTAACAAGTCAGGCTGTTCTTCACGGATTTTGTTGATCAGGTAGATTCCTGCATTGGCGTGAATTTGTTCATCTACTGAAGTCCATGCAATGATATTGGAAACATTTTTCATGAATCCTTTGAATCTTGTGAAAGAAAGGATGATGGCAAACTGCGAGAAAAGAGAAACATTTTCCACTAAAATACTGAATAATAGTAAAGCAGAAACATACTCTTTAGGTGTCGCAGAATTAGCATGCTTTAAGGCATTTCCAAGAAACTCTATTCTTCCTTTTACGGCAGGAATTTCGATCACGTTAAGGAACTCGTCATTATATCCTAATACCTCTAATAAGCGGGAATATGCTTCAGAATGACGGAATTCGCATTCTGCAAAAGTAGATCCTAATCCATTGAACTCCGGTTTTGGTAGGTGGTTGTATAAATTTCCCCAGAATGTCTTTACAGACACCTCGATCTGTGCAATGGCTAACAGTGCATTTTTCACAGCATGCTTCTCATGTGGTTCCAACTGCGAATGAAAATCCTGAACATCTGCAGTAAAGTCCACTTCCGAATGCACCCAGAACGATTTGTTGATGGCTTCTACAAATTGAAGAACCTCCGGGTATTCAAATGGCTTATAACTTACTCTTTTATCAAAAATTCCCATATTAAATATCTTTATAATTAAATAATTTAGATCCTTGTGGATAACGTTCCGGAAATACTTAACTTTTTGTTTATCTGTAAGTTGTGAATTAAAGTTATTCACTTCCCCAAATTCATATTTCTTGTAAAGAACTAATAGCAAAGTTCGAAAAAAAGAACTGATTTTGAAAGAGGTAAATACTAATAGGCTGACTTTTAGCCTGAAAAGTTTTCCACATTTACATGAAACTGGCTCGGATAATAGGCTGGACCGCAATCTTGAAGATAAATAGATGCAAATGCGGAATTGCAGTTAAACGATATTTTATAAAGTATTATAAATAAAGGACTAAAGTATTAAACAAAAAAATATTTGAATAAATTTTTATTCTTGTAACAATTTGAAAATATGATCTACTTATTGGGTATAAAACATACATCACTTAATGTTAGTAATTCAGGATTTAAATAAGTCATACGATACAGGGAAAAGCAAGCTTCATGTTCTCAAAGGAATTAATCTGAATATTTCTGAAGGAGAGTTTGTTTCCATTATGGGAAGTTCCGGTTCCGGAAAATCTACACTTCTTAATATTATTGGGATTCTGGATGAAAAAGATTCAGGAATCTATGAATTGGATGGAGTTCCTATCGAACATTTATCAGAAGTAAAAGCTGCGGAATACAGAAGTAGGTTTCTAGGATTTATTTTCCAGTCTTTTAATCTTATCAATTATAA
Organism: Chryseobacterium sp. FG46; assembly: GCF_057809135.1. Taxonomy (NCBI): domain Bacteria; kingdom Pseudomonadati; phylum Bacteroidota; class Flavobacteriia; order Flavobacteriales; family Weeksellaceae; genus Chryseobacterium; species Chryseobacterium sp. FG46. The sequence continues at coordinate 211,049 of NZ_JBMDJJ010000003.1, forward strand.
AACGGCTTTAGAAAATGTAGCACTTCCTCTGTACTATCAGAATGTACCGAGAAAAGAGCGAAATCAGAAAGCAATGGAATATCTGGAAAAAGTAGGATTGGCACAGTGGGCCAACCACCTTCCAAGTGAACTTTCCGGAGGACAGAAACAAAGAGTAGCTATCGCAAGAGCTTTGATTACAGATCCTAAAGTAGTACTGGCAGATGAACCTACGGGAGCATTGGACTCCAAAACCACTCATGATATTATGAAATTGCTTCAGGATATCAATAATGAGGGGAAAACAATCATCGTTGTAACCCACGAGCCGGATGTAGCGGCACAGACCAAAAGAAACGTAGTACTGAAGGATGGGATTATTGAGAGTGATGAGTTTATTAAGCAGATTGTATTATAAGTGAATCGTGAACGGTCAATTTTGCTTCGCAAGTGAATTGATAATGAAGAGGAAGAATAATTAATAACACACACAAATGAATATGAAAAAAAATAAAAATGTTTTTAAATCTGAACCATTATAAGCTTGACATGTATCAGTCAGCCAGAGAATTAAGAATAGAATGTTATAAAATTTTATCTAAGATTCCTGATCATGAAAAGTTTAATATAATCGACCAGATACGAAGAGCTTCTACTTCAGTGGTATTAAATATTACCGAAGGGTGTTCAAGAAAATCTGAACTGGAAAGGAAAAGGTATTTTGAAATTGCCAGAGGTTCAGTTATTGAGTTGGATTCTTGTTTTGATATCGTTATAGAATGTAATTATATTAAAATAGAGGAATTAACAAAAATTGGAAATTTAATAAAAACAGCATTTATCTTGTTAAGTAAAATGTTGAAAAAAGATTAGAAATGTGAAAATTAATTAGGTTCGTAACCGTTTTCTGATGAAGGACAAATTGACAACAAAGTTAACTGACTTCGAAGAAAATTGAGAGCGCAGCTAATTGACTTTTTTACAAAGTAAAAAAATAAAAACTATGTTTGACCTAGATCGTTGGCAGGAAATATTCAGTTCTATCCGGAGCAATGTGCTCAGGACGGTGCTTTCAGGGTTTACGGTAGCCCTGGGACTGTTTATTTTCATTGTACTTTTTGGAATTGGAAAAGGACTTCAGAATGCTTTCTCTGAAGGATTTGCCGGAGATGCTAAGAACCTTATTATTATTTCAACCGGGAAAGCCACTTTAGCGTATAAAGGATTACAGTCTGATAGAAATGTTTCAATGAATAACGCAGACTATGATTTTTTGATTAATGCAGATAAGAAAAAAGCAGGCCCTTCAAGTCCCAGGTATAGCGCCAATTTAATGGTGAAATATGGAAAAGAGAGTGGTCTTTATCAGATCAATGGTGCTGAGCCGGGAGAGCAGGTTATTGAGAATAGAAAAATTATTGATGGTCGTTATCTGACATCTATGGATTTGACAAGGAAATTAAATGTTGCCGTAATCGGAAGAATGGTCCAGCGGGATTTGATCAAAAATGGAAATCCTATTGGAAAAGAACTGGATATTAATGGAACGATGTACAAGGTGATAGGAGTCTTTTCAGATGATGGAGGAGACAGAGATGAAAGACATATTACAGTTCCTATTACCACTTTGCAGCAGATGAAAAAAGGTTCTGATACTGTGAATATAGCATATATCACCTATAATGATAAATTGACTCCGGATCAGGCTATAAAATATGGTGATGAGTTACAAGATAAATTGAAAGCCAGAAAAAATGTTTCTCCTGATGATGAAAATGGAGTTCGTGTCTGGAATAACGCCAAAAACATGAATGATACATTTACGTTTATGGCAGTTCTTACCGCTATTGTTGGATTTATTGGCCTGGGGACATTGCTTGCTGGAATTATCGGGATCAGTAATATCATGGTATATATCGTGAAAGAAAGAACCAAAGAAATCGGAGTACGAAAAGCCATTGGAGCAAAACCAAGCGGAATCGTAGGACTGATTGTTCAGGAAAGCGTTGTGATTACAGTGGTATCCGGACTCGTAGGAGTAGGAATAGGTGTTTTGACATTAAGCCTTATTGGTGACAGTCTTGAAGAATTCTTCATTAAAAGCCCAAGTGTAGGTTGGGGAGCTATTATTATGGCATTTATTGCTCTTATTTTTTCAGGATTGATTGCTGGATTTGTACCCGCATACAGAGCTTCAAGGATAAAACCTATTGAAGCACTGAGAACAGAATAATATAAACTAAAAAGCAAAAGCAGGTCTTTAGTTAAAAGGATGAATGAATTTCATAAATCATAATTTATAACTTATAATTTGAAAAGGTGAATATCATATTTAAAAAAGATACTTGGCAGGAGATTTATTATTCATTGAGGAATAATAAACTCCGAACATTTCTTACCATGATTGGCGTAGGATGGGGGATGTTTTTGTATGTAAGCCTTCTTGGAGCAGCAAAAGGAATGGAGAATGGTTTTGATAAATTATTTTCCGGTTTTGCTACCAATTCAATCTTCTTATGGGCACAGAAAACGTCCATTCCATATGAGGGATTTCCTAAAGGAAGAGAAGTTCACTTGAACTTAACCGATATGGATATGCTGAAAAGAAAAGTAACTGCTATAGATTATATATCACCGCAAAATGCCAGAGGAAGTTTCACCGGAACACCGGGAGAAGCCATGTCAAGAAACGGGAAGAACGGTACTTATTCATTAACGGGAGATTACTCTGTAGGAAATAAAATTTCAGAAAAGAAACTGATCTACGGACGCTATATCAATGATGCCGATGTTTCCGGGAATAAAAATGTAGTAGTTATTGGAGAAGAGATTTATAAAAACTTCTTCGATTCCAAGAAAAAAGAAAATCCAATAGGAAAATCAATCAATATTAAAGGTCTCTTCTTTAATGTCATCGGAGTTTTCCGTGTGAAAAAAGGAGGCGGCTTTGAAAATGACCAGACCGCTTTCATTCCACTTTCCACTTATACGAAAATGTATAATGCAGGAGACCAGATAGACCTGTTTGCTATCGTAAGCAAGCCTAATGCTAACGTCAATTCTGTGGAAGAAAATGTGAAGCAGGTTTTAAAGACCAAGAATAAAGTATCCCCTGAAGATACCAATGCTTTCGGAAGTTTCAACCTTGGAAAAGAGTTTAAAAAACTGACCGGTTTTCTTACAGGAATGCAGTTACTGACCATTATTGTTGGTACACTGACTATTCTTGCAGGAGTAATCGCTATTTCAAATATCCTTTTGATTACGGTAAAAGAAAGAACCAAAGAAATCGGGATCAGAAGAGCATTGGGAGCAAAGCCTGCTGAAGTAAGAAATCAGATTTTGCTGGAAAGTGTGGTGATTACGCTCTCTTCGGGGCTATTGGGTTTTATGTTTGGAATTTTTGTACTCATGATCCTCAACGCTGTCACCCAGGGCCAGGATTCATTTCCTTTCTATAATCCGACCGTTAACTATGGAAACGTATTTGCTGCAATGGCTGTAATGGTGGTTTTAGGATTGATAATTGGAATGATTCCTGCGCAGAGAGCCGTAAAGATCAGACCTATTGAAGCATTAAGAACAGAGTAATTAATTTGAAAATAAAACAGTTTTAAGATTTAAAAATAAAAGGAATATAGAGAATCAGCCTTTGATTTTAAATCTTTCAACCCATTTAATAAAAAATAAACTATACATATGAAAAAGAAATTCACCTGGAAAAAAGCCATTTATATAGTGTTGGGGCTTTTATTTGCAGTGGCATTGTTCTCGGGGCTTGGCTATCTTATTAAATCTAACTCTAAAGAAAGCGAGGCTTTCCTTACCCGTAAACCTACCATTCAGAATATGGATGATAAAGTGATGGCCACAGGAAAAATTGTTCCCAAAGAAGAAATTGAAATCAAGCCCAACATTGCAGGGATTATAGATAAAATTTTAGTAAAAGAAGGAGATAAAGTAGAAGTAGGACAGCTGATTGCTACCGTTAAAATTGTTCCAAGCATCTCTGAAGTAAACGCCGCCCAGCAGGAAGTTCAGAATGCGCAGATCCAGATCAGTAATGCTCAGATGAATGTAGGGAATATGCAAAAGCAGTTTGAAATGCAGGACAAATTATACAAGCAAGGTGTAGCTTCTAAACAGGAGTATCTGAACTCTCAGCAGCAGTTGTACTCTCAGCAGCAGACGTTGAAAAATGCCCAGCAGCAGTTAAATACCGCTCAAAAAAGATTGCAGATTGCTAAAACAGGAGCAACTCCGGAACTTAAAGGACAAGGTTTAGCTACTACAGAAATCCGTTCCAAAGCCTCAGGTACCGTACTTGAAGTTCCTGTAAAAGCAGGAAGCCAGGTGATTGAAGCCAATAACTTTAACGCAGGAACCACAATCTGTTCAGTGGCAGATTTAAATGTTTTGATTTTTAAAGGCGAAATTGATGAAGCACAAGCAGGAAAGCTAAGTGAAGGTATGGATATGAACATCGTGATCGGTGCTCTTCAAAATAAAACATTCCCGGGAAAACTAACCATGATTGCCCCAAAAGGTAAAGATAACGCAGGAACTATTAAATTTCCGGTAGAAGGGAACGTATCTAATCCTAATAATGAGTATATTAGAGCAGGTTTTTCTGCCAACGGTGAAATTGTGTTGAGTTCTCAGAAAAATGCATTATTATTGGATGAGTCTTTAGTTCAGTATGAAAAGAAACAAGGAAAAGATGTACCTTTCGTAGAGGTAAAACAAAAAGATGGGAAGTTCAAAAAAGTATACGTGAAACTGGGAGCAAGTGATGGGATCAATGTTCAGATTCTTCCAGGATCAAATATTACAAAAGATACGGAGATTAAAGTTTGGAATCCATCTGATAAAGACAAAGAAGAGCTTAAAGAAAAAGCAAATAAAAAATAATAAACTACACTATACACTTTTAAACTGTGAATCCTGGAGAATTTTTTTTCTCCGGGATTCTTTTTTTTGTATCAAATCTTTATAAGAGCAAATTCCTATATTTGAATCATATAAATCCATGAAAAAATGTGTCGGTACGCCCAGAAAACTTATAAATCACATTATATCTGTTTTAAATGCCGGAAATCATTTAAACAGCCGGACGTTTATGACATTGTAAAAAGGATCGAAAAAGAAAAAATATACCATGAACCCGGGAAGACAATTCGGAATGTAGGATATGTTTTTACGAAAGCGGAAACAAAAGAATTGGAAAAAATTGTTTCAGAGATTGAAAACCGGGCTATAAAATGTCCTGAATGCAGCAGTATAATGGCTGATCTGGGAAAAGATTTCAAAGCCCCTAAAAAAACAGCTGTTAAAGAATGGAAGATTATAAAAAGTCTTTTCAAAACAGGAAAATGTTTTCATTCCTGTGGTTGCGACGGAATAGGGTATATTCCTAAAAATCCTAAAGACTATGAAATGTATCTTAATAATATGTTGAAAACCTATCAGGAATATTTAGCTGCCTGCCAGAAAACTCCAATAGAAGAATGCTCTGGAAAGAATGACGAAATGAAGTATTGGTCTGACAATATTCAGAAGCTAAAAACTGAAATTATTGGTAACAGATTTGAAATCACAATGTAACGCAAAAGAAGTTTAAGCTGTCTTATCTTTAAATTTCAAACTATTATCCCTCATGAAAAAGGACTACTGGATTCTGCTTCTTTTTATCATTGCAAAATTTGCCCTTCAATATTCACTGATAAGCCCTGAATATGAACTTCACCGGGATGAATACCTGCACCTTGATCAGGCAAATCATCTTGCCTGGGGATATCTTTCAGTTCCGCCTGTCAATTCCTGGGTAGCCTGGGTCATTAAATTGTTGGGGAATTCCATATTTTGGGTTAAATTTTTTCCAGCGCTTTTCGGAGCTTTGACGATTGCACTTACCTGGAAAGTTGTTGAAGAACTTAAAGGAGGCCTGTTTGCTAAAATTCTGGCTTCTGCAGGGATATTATTTTCAGTACTTCTCCGGATTAATATGCTGTTCCAGCCAACCTCTCTGGAGATTTTACTCTGGCTTTCCCTTTATTACAGCCTGATCAGATATTTCAATTCTCAAAAAATAAAATGGTTGTATATAGGTGCCGTTATTGTTGGAATAGGAATATTAAATAAATACAATATTGCTTTTGCACTGTTAGGACTTATTCCTGCACTATTGTTAACAGAGCAGAGGAAGATTTTTATGCAGCCTCATGTGTATTGGGCTGCTCTTTTAGCTTTAATTATTATTTTTCCCAATCTTCTCTGGCAGTATCAGAACCAGTTTCCGGTTATTCATCATATGAAAGAACTTTCTGAAAAGCAGCTTGTACATGTAGACCGGATGGATTTTATGAAATCCCAGATTATGTTTTTCATAGGTGTTATCTTTGTAATAATTGCAGGCTGGGGAGCATTGCTTTTATATAAGCCTTTTGAGAAATTCAGGTTTTTCTTTTGGAGTTATATTATCACGATCATTCTGTTTCTGTTTTTTAAAGCAAAAGATTACTATGCGACAGGACTCTATCCTGTGTATATTGCTTTCGGTGCTGTTTTTCTTGGACATCTATTTGAAAACGGCTGGAAGAGGTTTTTGAAACCAGTCAGTATTCTTATTCCAATACTTTTATTCCTTCCTTTATATAATATAGCTTTTCCGAATAAGAGCCCTGAGTACATTGAGTCTCACCAGGATCAATACAAAAAATTCGGACTGCTTCGCTGGGAAGATGGTAAAGATCATCCGTTGCCGCAGGATTTTTCCGATATGCAGGGGTGGAAAGAGCTGGCTCAAAAAGTAGATAAAGAATATTCCAGGGTATCAAAAACCGGAAATACGATGGTGCTGTGTGATAATTACGGACAGGCCGGAGCGATTAATTATTATTCAAAAGCTGGCGTTACGGCCATGTCATTTCATGCGGATTATATCAATTGGATAGATGTAAGCAAGAAATATAAAAATGTTATCAGAGTTAAAGATGCCCCTGAGGCAGGGAAAGAACTTGAAGAATCCGGCTCTTTTTTTGAAGTTTCAACATTGAAAGATTCTATTACCAATCCGTACGCAAGAGAAAGAGGAACCGCAATTTTCAGTTTTCAGGGTGCAAAAACAGCTATCAATAAAAGAATTCAGGACGAAATTATCGAAGTAAAAAATGAGTGGAAATAGTTTTTCAAAATTGAGAGAAGTGATGATTTGTAAACAGGATTAGGTTAATAGACAAGTTTTATTGCAACTTTATTGCATTAATTGATTTTAGGTTATCTTTGCATTATCAATTATCAATTATCAATTATCAACTGAACTATGGAAAACAAAAACTTTGATGTCATTATAACAGGAGGAAGCTATTCTGGATTATCAGCAGGAATGTCTTTAGGAAGATCTTTAAGAAATGTTCTGATTATCGATAACGGAAAACCTTGCAACAGACAGACTCCGCATTCCCATAATTTTGTTACTCATGACGGGAAAACTCCTGCGGAAATTGCAAAGATGGCAAAAGAAGATGTCCAAAAATACAATACAGTTCACTTTTATAACGGAACCGTAGTGAAAACACAAAAGACAACCGAAGGTTTTGTGATTGAAACTTCCTCCGGTGAAAAATTTAATGCTAAAAAACTTATTCTTGCTTCAGGAGTGAAAGATATAATGCCGGATATTCCTGGGTTTGCAGAATGCTGGGGAATATCTGTTATACACTGCCCATACTGTCACGGTTATGAAGTGAAAGATCAGGTAACCGGTATTCTTTCTAATGGAGATACAGCTTACGAATTTTCAAAACTGATTTTTAATCTGACTAAAAATCTTACCCTGTTTACCAACGGAAAGTCTTCACTTTCAAAAGAACAGATTGAAAAACTGGGTCAGAATAAAATCGTTCTTAACGAAGATGAAATCAAAGAAATAAAACATGAAGACGGTTTCGTTCAAAAAATAGTGTTCAAAAACGGAAAAGAACTTCCTTTACAGGCTTTGTATGCTAAAATTCCTTTTGAACAAAATATCAATGTGTCTGGTGACCTGGGTTGTGAAATGACAGAACAGGGATTTATTAAAGTAGATATGATGCAGAAAACAAACATTCCCGGAGTTTTTGCCTGTGGAGATAATGTAACCATGATGCGTTCCGTAGCCAATGCAGTTGCACAGGGAAATTTTGCAGGTGCTGTGGTGAATAAAGAACTTGCCGATGAGGAATTTTAAAGGCTTTCTCATAAAGTTGTTTAAACTTTCTAAAACCACAAAAGTCACAAAAGATTTCATTTTAAAACACCTTAGTCCATTTAAGTAAGTTTAAAATGAACCCGCAGAAAAGTTCACATAAGACGAAAATCAAAGATTTTATAAAACTTCGGTGTATTTATTATGCATAAAGTCTGACCTAAAATACTTTAGTGTTTAAACTTTTGTGCCTTTTATGGTTAAAATAATTAATGTAAAAGTTGACAAGGTTTTAATATAATATAAAAGGAGGTGTTTTTTCATTTTTTGGTGTTTAAAAATCATTTTTTCAATAGATAAATCTCGATGAAAATTCCGTACATTTGGGGTGGAAATTTCAAAAACTAAAAGTAAAATGGATATTATTTTCGACCTGATTGAAAAGGAAAGACAAAGACAAACCCATGGTTTAGAACTTATTGCATCAGAAAACTTTGTTTCTGAAAACGTGATGAAAGCAATGGGAAGTGTATTGACAAATAAATATGCTGAAGGATATCCCGGAAAAAGATATTACGGAGGATGTGAAGTAGTAGATGAGGTTGAAACTTTAGCGATCAACAGAGCTAAAGAACTTTTCGGAGTAGATTATGTGAATGTTCAGCCACATTCCGGTTCTCAGGCGAATGCAGCCATTTATCTTGCAGTTTTGAAACCAGGAGACAAAATCATGGGAATGGATCTTTCAATGGGAGGACACCTTACCCACGGTTCTGCAGTGAATTTCTCAGGGATTCAGTATAACGTAGTTTCTTATGGAGTTCAGCAGGAAACAGGTCTAATTGATTATGACCAAATGAGAGAAGTAGCACTGAGAGAAAAGCCAAAAATGCTTATCGCAGGTTTCTCAGCATATTCAAGAGACTTGGATTATGCTAAATTCAGAGAAGTGGCAGACGAAATAGGAGCTACTCTTTGGGCAGACATTGCTCACCCGGCTGGTTTAGTAGCAAAAGGATTGTTAAATTCTCCATTCGAACATTGTCATGTAGTAACTACTACTACTCACAAAACGCTGAGAGGACCAAGAGGAGGGATGATCATGATGGGTAAAGACTTTGAAAATACTTATGGTCACAAGACTCCAAAAGGAGAAATTAAAATGATGAGCCAGGTACTGGACGGAGCTGTATTCCCTGGTATTCAGGGAGGACCTCTTGAGCACGTGATTGCTGGTAAAGCAGTAGCTTTCGGTGAAGCTTTGGATGTACAGTTCGAAACCTACGCAAAACAGGTTAAAGCTAATGCTCAGGCATTATCAAAAGCAATGATCAACAGAGGATTTGATATCGTAAGCGGTGGTACAGATAATCACCTGATGCTGGTAGACCTTAGAAATAAAGGAGTAAACGGTAAAGAAACTGAAAAAGCATTAGTACTTGCTGATATTACTTGTAATAAAAACATGGTTCCTTTTGATGATAAATCACCATTTACAACATCTGGTATCAGATTGGGAACTGCGGCTATTACAACAAGAGGATTGAAAGAAAATGATATGGACACTATTGCCGGATTAATTTCTGAGGTAGTAGACAATATCAAAAATGAAGAAGTTCTTGGATCTGTAAGAAAGAAAGTTAACGAATTAATGGAAGGTAAAGCTCTGTTCAATTACTAACAGGCATTCCAATATCATATAAAGAATGGGCAGACTGCTCATTCTTTTTTTATTCAAATGGAAAAGAAATCTTATACTTTCGACGAAATTAAGCAGAAACTGGTTAATTATTGTGTTTACCAGGATCGCTGCCATGCCGAAGTGGAACAGAAGATGAGAGAATTTCTGCTTATTGATGAAGCAAAAGAAGAAATTATTTTATTTCTCCTGAAAGAAAATTACCTGAACGAAGAAAGATTTACCCGGAGCTACATCCGAGGCAAATTTTACATCAAACACTGGGGCAAGACCAAGATTAAAATGAATCTGAAACAGAAACAGATTTCAGAAAGGTTGATTAACTCTTGTTTTGATGAGATTGATGATGCTGATTATGAGAAAACTATCAGAAAAATTTTTGATGATTATTACACCAAGCAAACCGGCTTGAAAGAATATCAAAAAAAAACCAAAACTATAAAATATTTGATGAACAAAGGTTTTGAGTATGAAAAAATAATTGATATTTTTGACTAAATATTAATAAATTAAAAAAAACTTGACGTATGACTTTTAGGAAAAAAAACAATCAGTTCATTGAAAAAGATTGATATATAAAGATTTAATAATTCTTTTAAAGAAAAACAGTTAAAATAAAGAATTTGTATAGATAAATATCGCCTTCATAAACAGTTTGTATGGTACGATTTTTGTCTCTGAATTTAGCTGTATCGCAATGAAATTGTTAGACTATATAAATGAAACATCAAATTTATTTTTGATTTCAGCATATTGAAATAAATTTATTTTATTTTTGCATGATTGTATCAAAATTATCTTTGATTGGATAGTTTAGATATTATACCTTAATTAAATATGAACACCAATATAGACAATGTACAATTCTCTTAGAAAAACAATATTTGGAGGGGATAATGTTGTCAATCTCTCAGACGTAAGATATCTTCCTAGATGGATAATTCTTGTAATAGACATTATTATTCTGGTAATATCTTTATTTCTTTCTACTTACATTATCGCAAAAATTACCAAGCAGGAATTTATATATCATGACGATAAAAGCTTGATTTTTAGTTTTATTATCCTTGTGAATGCTGCTTTTATGTATGTCTTCAAGACCTATGCCGGGATTATCCGTCATTCCACATTTATAGACTTATTTAAGCTTTTGATATCCTGTTTTTGCACAATGCTGGCTATCGGAACAATAAATATCTGTTATTTCTGGATTACAGGAAGTAAATTCATACTTACTCCTTATCTGATGCTTTATTTTGTAATTTCATTTATGGGATTATTCCTTTTCAGATTATATGTAAAAGAATTTTTCCATATTGTAAGGGAATACAGAAGAAGTGCGCTGAAAAAAAGAATTTTGGTATTGGGAATTGATGAACAATCTATTGCCATTGCCCGTGCTATTCTTGATAATCCGAGTTTGCCTTATCAGGTAGTAGGATTTTTGACACAAAGAACAGATTCTAAAAGTGCCTCTCTACTAGGAAAGCCAATTTATGAAAAACAAAAAATAGAGGAAAATACCAAAGAAGATCTTATCATTGATGGCGTTCTTGTTGTTAAAGAAATGATGGCCAGAGATGAAATGAATTCATGGGTGAATTTATTTTTAGAGAAGGACCTTAACGTCTTTAAAGCACCATCAGTACAAAAGCTTAGAGACAGCGATCTGGGTGGATCTATTAGAAATCTTCAAATTGAAGATTTGTTGAATAGGAAACCTATCAAAATTCAGAACGAAAAAGTTAAAAAAAGACATTTTGATAAAACAGTATTAGTAACCGGTGGAGCAGGATCCATAGGAAGTGAAATCGTAAGACAGGTTGCTCTTTTCAATCCTTCATTGATTGTCATTTTAGATCAGGCAGAAACACCGCTTTATGAAATTGAACTTGAAATGACAGAGAAATTCCCTCATATCGCTTTCAAATTTGTTTTAGGAGATGTTTCCAATCATCACAGGATGGAATCTCTTTTCCAGACTTATAATTTCTCAATGGTATATCATGCGGCTGCTTATAAGCATGTCCCTTTGGTAGAAGAAAACCCTCACGAAGCCATTTTTGTTAATATATTAGGATCAAAGATTGTTGCAAAACTATCCAGTAAGTATAAAGTAAACAGATTCGTAATGGTATCTACAGACAAAGCTGTAAATCCAACCAATGTAATGGGGGCATCAAAACGAGCTGCTGAGCTTTTTGTGCAGTCGCTTCAGAATGTAGAAGGTAACGTTACCAAGTTCATTACAACAAGGTTTGGAAATGTACTGGGATCCAACGGCTCTGTTATTCCTCATTTCAAAAAGCAGATTGAAGCAGGAGGGCCGGTAACCATTACCCATCCGGAAATTGTAAGATATTTCATGACGATTCCTGAAGCCTGTGAACTGGTACTTCAGGCCGGAACAATGGGTGAAGGAGGTGAAATTTTTGTTTTCGATATGGGGGAACCTGTTAAAATTATTGATCTTGCCAAAAGAATGATAAAATTATCAGGATTCGAACCTAATATTGATATTAAGATTATTTATACAGGACTGAGACCTGGGGAGAAGTTATATGAAGAACTCTTGAGTGACGACGCAAAAACACTTCCTACTCATAATGATAAAATTATGATTTCTAAAGACCCTTCTATGGGATTTGTAGAAATAGATACGCTTACTAAAGAAATTACTAAAGCTTCCCTTAGAAGAGATAAAGTGGAAGTGGTAAGGATTCTCAAAAAAATAGTACCGGAATTCCGAAGCAATAATTCAATCTATGAGGCCCTGGATAAATAGAAAAAATATAAATGTATATTTGCATAATTTAACAAAATAATGAAAGGAAAAATATTAGCAGTAGTTTTGGCGTCTTCATTAGTGATTTCCTGTAAAGTGAATCCTAATGCTAAGAATGATTTAAATTATATGCAGAATATAGAACAAGTTGCAATCAATGCCTCTGCTAAAAATTCAGCGAATACAATCCAGGTAGGAGATCAGTTAGTTATTCTGATCACTGCTAAAGATATGGATGTTGTAAAGCCTTTTAATCAGAATTACTCTTCGTCAGAACTTATCCAGACAAATGCCACGGCAGGTGGAAACACTCCTAATCAGGGAGCAACAATACTGTCAGGACCAACCTATATTGTAGATGCAAATGGAAATATTGATTTTCCGATATTAGGAAAGCTGAACACATCAGACAAAAGTTTGACGACCTTCAAAGATGAGCTAAGGGAAAAAATGACGAAATACGTTATTAATCCAACCGTTAATATGAGACTTGCTAATTTTAAAGTAACCGTTTTAGGAGAAGTAAATAGACAAGGAGACTATACTATAGCAAACGGACAGGCAACTGTCTTAAATGCATTAGGTATGGCTGGTGACCTGACTCAATATGGAAAGAGAGAAGATATATTGGTTATCAGAACTGAAAATGGCGTTGTTTCTCATGGCCGTATCAATATTCGGGATGCTAATTTAATTAATTCTCCATATTATAACCTTAAGCAAGGAGATGCTATTATTGTTTCCTCAAGCAATACCAAAGATGTTTTAGCAAAACAAAATCCAAATACAACTCTTTATCTTACAGCAGCTTCTATTGCAATTACAGCAGTAGCAGTAGTAATAAGTTTATTTAAGAAATAAAAAAATTAATGAACATCCAACAGTCTTCACCATCCTTAGAAGTAGAAAATAGTTCAAGTAATATTGATATTAATGAAATAGTAAGGCCCTATTTAAGAAAATGGCCGTGGTTTGCTCTAAGTGCCTTTATTGCTTTGGTAATAGGCTATATTGCATTGAAGTTTATGACTCCCGTTTACAATGTGCAGACAACAGTACTTGTAAAAGATGCCAAAAACTCATCGTCTCCCGTAAATAATGATTTAGGCGTTTTACCGGACTTTTCGAATTTAGGAGGTCTGAAGACAAACAGTATTGCTAATGAAATTGAGATGCTGAAGTCAAAAAGATTAATGAAAGAAGTAGTCATTAATAAAAACCTTCAGACCGATATTTTTGCAAAGTCTAAACTTAGAAAAATTGAACTTTATAAGGATACTTCACCCATTGAAGTAAGGGTGATTAATGAGAAACCAGGGGGGATTTCCACTCCTGTTCTGCTAAAAATAGAAGGGGAGAAACTCATTGTAAGTACAGACAAGCCTCAAAAAAAAATTGTTACCGGTTATGGTAAGACCATAGGACTTCCTTTTGCTAATATTATCATCACTAAAAATGATAAGTATAATCCGGCTGCTTTAAAAGAAATAAATCTGAATGATCTTGAACTTTACATTTCAACAGTAGATGGTAAAGTAGACATGCTGCAAAATATGCTCGCGGTAAGCTTAATTAATAAAGATGCTACCGTATTAAAACTGGATATGAGCTATCCACAGATTACAAAAGCGCAAGATGTACTTAATGCTTTGGTTGTAGCATATAATAATGACGCTATTTTAGATAAGAATTCGGAATCTAAGAAGACACTGGACTTTATCGAAGACAGAATTAAAAGACTTACAGGAGAGCTTGGAGATGTAGAAAGTCAAAAAGAAATATTTAAATCCAAAAATAACCTTACAGATCTTGAAACAGAGGCAAAAATTAGTCTGGAAAGTTCTGCTGCTGCAAGAGCAAAACAGCTTGACGTAGATGCACAGCTGGAACTTACTAATGCTTTGATCAGTTTTGTAAGTAAACAGGGTCAATATCAGGCTTTACCATCCAATGTAGGACTAAAAAATCCTGAAGCTATTGCAGGAATTTCTACTTATAATCAGCTTATTCTGCAGAGAAACAGATTTTTAGAGTCTGCAACTGTAGAAAACCCGACAGTGGTAGATATTACCAAACAGATCAATACGATGCGTCAGTCTATTGAGCAGAGTTTGCAAAGAAACAGAATAGGTCTTGAGCTGGCAAGAAATGAATATCTTGGTGAGCAGAATAAAGTTTCAGATAAAATATCTAAACTTCCTTCTATTGAGAAAATGTTCAGAAGTATTGAAAGACAACAGCAGATTAAGGAAAATTTATACTTGTTGTTACTTCAGAAAAGAGAAGAAACAGCAATTGCCGAATCTATCACGGCTCCTAAAGCGAGAATAATAGATACGGCATATGCATCGGCAAATCCCATTGCACCCAAAAAGAACATCATTCTAATTGTTTATTTGGTGATAGGATTACTAATTCCTTTTGTTATTATTTACTTAAGAATGCTTTTCAATAATAAGATTGTTACGAAACATGACTTAGAGAAGCTAGTACATGCACCTATTATTGCAGAACTGCCAAGTCTCGAAAAAGGAGATTCTGAAATCGTAAAAATGAATGATATTACTCCTATGGCGGAAGCATTTAGAATTCTTATTACCAATATGAATTTCATGCTTTCAAAAGAGAAAAAAGGGAAAGTAGTATTTGTTACTTCAACTGTAAAAGGTGAAGGGAAAACATTCACATCTGTGAATTTAGCTTTAACATTGGCAAACCCTAAGAAAAAAGCAATTATTATCGGATCTGATATCAGAAACCCTCAGCTTCAAAGATATAATCCTGCCAGAAAAGGACTTGCCGGGCTTACGGAGTATCTTTACAATGACGAGACAAAACTTGCAGATATTATTCATGTATCATCTTTTAATCCTTACCTGGATGTAATTTATTCAGGAATGATTCCTCCGAACCCAACAGAATTGTTATCTAACGGGCGTTATGAGGTCCTTCTTAGTGAATTGAAAGAAAAATATGAATATATTATTCTGGATACTGCTCCATTGCTTCTCGTAACAGATACTTTCCTTATTGCTGAACTTTCTGATATCACGATTTATGTTTCCAGATCTAAATACACTGAAAAGGCATTATTAGAATTTGCCAACAACAATATCGATCAGAAAAAAATCAGAAATGTAGGATTTGTACTTAATGATGTAAGCAGAGAAAATTTAGGATACAGTAACAAATATGGTTATGGCTATAACCAACATACAGAACAATCTTGGTTTCAAAAAATAAAAAATAAATTTAGTTAATGGCAACAACATATAAAATAGCGGTTATAGGCCAGGGTTATGTAGGTCTTCCTCTCTCTCTTGAATTTGCAGATCACTATCCTGTTTTTGGATTTGATATCAATACACAGCGTGTTGATCAGCTTAATAACGGAAAGGATATTACGCTTGAGGCTGATGTTGATAAATTAAATAGCGGACTGAAAAAATATAACGAATCCAATGGTTCTTTAGGTTATAAAGCAACAAGCCTGTTATCTGATATTTCTGTAGCTAATGTATTTATTGTAACAGTTCCTACCCCTATTGATAAATATAATGCTCCCGATTTGAATCCATTGATTTCTGCTTCAAAAATGTTAGGAGAAATTATCAAAAAAGGAGATATTGTTATTTATGAATCTACGGTTTTTCCCGGATGTACAGAAGAAGAATGTGTACCGGTTCTTGAAAAATATTCAGGACTTACGTTTAACGAAGACTTTTTTGTAGGCTACTCTCCGGAAAGAATTAATCCGGGAGATAAAGTAAATACGCTTACAAGCGTTAAAAAAGTAACGTCAGGTTCTACGGAAAAGATTGCCGAAGAAGTAGATCAACTGTATAAGAAAATTATTACCGCAGGAACCCATAAAGCACCTAGCATTAAAGTTGCAGAAGCCTCAAAAGCTATTGAAAATGCACAAAGAGATGTTAATATTTCTTTTGTTAACGAGTTAGCATTAATTTTTGATAGAGTAGGTATCGATACTAATGATGTATTGGAAGCAGCAGGAACAAAATATAATTTCCTTAAATATAAACCAGGATTGGTGGGAGGACATTGTATCTCCGTAGATCCTTATTACCTTGCACACAAAGCAGAACAACTGGGATATCATCCGGATGTTATCTTATCCGGAAGACGTGTAAACGATTCTATTGCAAAGTTCGTTGCTGCTAAAGTGGTGAAACTTCTTATTGCAAAAGGAGGAGTGATCAAAAATTCGAATGCCCTTATTTTAGGAGTTACATTCAAAGAAAACTGTCCAGATGTCAGAAATACTAAAGTAGTAGATATCTACAGAGAATTGGCTGATTACGGAGTAAATGTTGATATTTATGATCCGTGGGCAAGCAAGGAAGAAGTAAAACATGAATATGGAATTGATATTCTGGACGCTCTTGAGGAAGGAAAAAAGTATGATTCTTTAGTGATTGCAGTATCTCATAATGAGTTTCTGGAAATGGATCTGGATCAGCTTAAAAAAGAAAATGCCGTGGTTTTCGATACTAAAGCATGTTTAGACAGAAATCTGGTAGATGCAAGATTATAACTGATCATGAACTATGATATCATAATCATTGGTGCAGGTTTGGTAGGATTGGCCACAGCTTATCAGACCAAGCTGAAAAATCCTGATTCTAAGATTTTAATTTTGGAAAAAGAAAACGATGTGGCCCTGCACCAATCGGGACATAACAGCGGAGTAATCCATAGCGGTATTTATTATAAACCGGGAAGCCTTAAAGCTAAAAATTGCATTGAAGGGTATAACTCGGTTATCCACTTTGCTGAGAAACACGGCATACGATATGACCTTTGCGGGAAGATCATTGTAGCTACTTCGCAGGAAGAATTACCCCTTTTAGATAATATCTATAAAAGAGGAGTTGAAAACGGACTGCAGGATTTAAAATATCTTTCCAGAGAAGAATTCCGCGAAATCGAGCCTCATTGTGAAGGTGTAAAAGCAATTAAAGTTCCGCAAACCGGAATTATTGATTACCCGGGAATAGCTAAAAAAATAAAAGAACTTTTTGAAGAATTAGGAG
Organism: Chryseobacterium sp. FG46; assembly: GCF_057809135.1. Classification (NCBI taxonomy): domain Bacteria; kingdom Pseudomonadati; phylum Bacteroidota; class Flavobacteriia; order Flavobacteriales; family Weeksellaceae; genus Chryseobacterium; species Chryseobacterium sp. FG46. Next base: position 228,751 of record NZ_JBMDJJ010000003.1, read on the forward strand.
GAGAAGTAAGATTTAATAATGAAGTAAAAAACATCATTGATAAAGGATCTGAAATTATTGTCAATACCAATATTTCCGAATTTAAGACTAAAAAACTTATTTCCTGTGCTGGATTATATTCGGATAAAATAACCAGAATGACCAACGAAAAAAACGATGTGGTCATTATTCCTTTTAGAGGAGAATATTATAAAATTAAGGATGAAAAAAAATATCTGGTAAAACATCTTATTTACCCGGTACCTGATCCTAATTTTCCGTTTCTTGGAGTTCACTTTACCAGAATGATTGATGGTAATATAGAAGCTGGTCCTAATGCAGTGCTGGCTTTTAAAAAAGAAGGATACCATTTTTTCGACTTCAATTTCAACGAAACCATGCAAACCATGCTATGGCCAGGGTTTAGAAAAATCGTAGCGAAATACGGAAAAACAGGAATGGGAGAAATGCACCGTTCACTTTCCAAATCCGCCTTTACAAAAGCCCTTCAGAAACTTTTACCGGAAATACAGGAAAACGATCTTGTTACAGGTGGTTCAGGAGTAAGAGCTCAGGCTTGCGACAGAAACGGAGGATTGATTGATGATTTTGATATCGTGAAAAATGGAAACATTATTCATGTTAGAAATGCTCCTTCTCCGGCTGCCACTTCATGCCTTTCCATAGGAAATAAAATAAGTGAGCTTATCATGAATTAAAAAATGGCACTCCGTGCACTCAAAAAACTAAGAATATGAAAATTCAAATGGTTGACCTTAAAGGTCAATACCTGAAAATAAAAGAAGATGTAGATATCAGTATTCAGGAATGTATCAATAGTACAGCATTTATTAATGGTCCCGCTGTAAAAGAATTTCAAAATGATTTTGAAAAATATCTGGGAGTAAAACATGTGATTCCATGTGCCAACGGAACAGATGCTCTTCAAATTGCCATGATGGCACTTGATCTGCAGCCTGACGACGAAATCATCTGCCCTGCTTTCACATATGTAGCTACTGCGGAAGTGATTGGTCTTTTAGGATTAAAACCGGTAATGGTTGATGTAAACAAAGATACTTTCGATATAGAGTTAAATGGTCTTGAAAAATATCTGACACCCAGAACCAAAGCAATTGTTCCCGTTCATTTATACGGCCAGAGTGCTGATATGGAAAAAATTCTTGAATTTGCAGAAAAACACAATCTTTTTATTATAGAAGATAATGCTCAGGCAATAGGTTCCGATTATACTTTTTCTGATGGAACTGTGAAAAAAACAGGAACTATCGGGCATATCGGATGTACCTCATTTTTCCCTTCAAAAAATCTCGGATGCTATGGTGATGGTGGTGCATTGATGACGAACGACGATGAATTGGCTTCCAAAATCAGGATGATTGCCAACCACGGTCAGGAAAAGAAATATTATCACAAAGTTTTAGGCTGTAATTCAAGATTGGATACCATTCAGGCAGCAGTATTAAAAGTTAAGCTTAAGCATTTGGATGAGTATTCAGCTGCCAGAAACAGAATGGCAGATTATTATGATACAAATCTTGCAGGGATAGCTGAAATTCAAACTCCTAAAAGAGCTGTTAATTCTACCCATGTATTTCACCAGTATACCCTTAGAGTGAAAAATGGGAAAAGAGATGAATTACAAAAGTATTTGGCAGAAAAGAATATTCCAAGTATGGTATATTATCCTTTACCTCTATACAAACAAGAAGCTTTTCTTCAATATGTAGAGAAAGGTTTTAGTCTTCCTGTTACAGAGCAGCTTTGTACAGAAGTTATTTCCCTTCCGGTACATACAGAGTTTGATCAGGAAGTACTGGATATTATTATTACAGAAATTAAGAACTATTTTAATTAATATAAAGCAGATATGTCGGATTTTTTTGCACACGAAACAGCCGTTATTGACGAAGGATGTCAAATAGGAAACGGAACAAAAATTTGGCATTTTTCACATCTTATGACAGGCTGCATTTTGGGTGAAAAATGCAATATTGGACAAAATGTTGTTATTTCTCCCCAAGTAGTTTTGGGAAAAAATGTGAAAGTTCAGAATAATGTTTCTATTTATGAAGGTGTTACGTGTGATGATGATGTGTTTTTAGGACCTTCAATGGTTTTTACCAATGTGATAAATCCAAGAAGTGCAGTAAACAGAAAAAATGAGTATCTGAAGACCCATGTAGGAAAAGGTGCATCTATAGGAGCTAATGCAACTATTGTTTGCGGACATAATATAGGTCAGTATGCTTTTATCGGTGCAGGAGCTGTGGTTACAAAAGAAGTTCCGGATTATGCATTGGTGGTGGGAAACCCTGCCAGACAAATGGGTTGGATGAGCGAATTAGGTCATAAACTTCAGTTTGACACAGAAAATATTGCCATTTGTGAAGAAAGTGGAGAAAAATACAAATTAGAAAATAATAAAGTTTCAAAAATTTAAATATGCAAATGAGTGAAAAAATAAAATTTGCAGTAGTGGGCTGCGGACATATCGGAAAGAGACATGCCGAAATGATCACAAGAAATTCTGAATGTGAGCTTGTAGCTCTTATAGACATAAAGGATAAATCTGCTTTAGGAATTGAAAGCTATGATATTCCTTTCTTTGAGTCATTAGATGAATTTTTGAAATCAGAAATAGAAGTAGATGTTATCAATATTGCTACTCCAAACGGATTCCACTTTGAACAATCTTATAAAGCAATTGATGCCGGAAAGCATATTGTTGTGGAAAAACCGCTGACTTTGAACAAGCAGGATGCGGAAAAACTTATTTTTCAGGCTCTACACAAACACAAACAGGTTTTTGCTGTAATGCAAAATCGTTATTCTCCACCTTCCGCCTGGGTTAAAGAAATGGTAGAAAGTGGAAAATTGGGTGAAATATACATGGTTCAGCTGAACTGCTACTGGAATCGTGATGACAGATATTATAAGCCGGAATCATGGCATGGAAAGAAAAATCTGGATGGTGGTACATTATTTACCCAGTTTTCTCATTTTATAGATATTATGTACTGGTTGTTCGGTGATATAACAAATATACAGGCAAAATTTGCTGATTTTAACCACCAGACTCTTACAGATTTTGAAGACTCAGGATTTATTAGTTTTGATTTCGTAAACGGTGGGATGGGAGCATTAAACTATTCTACATCTGTATGGAATCAGAACCTTGAAAGTTCAATGACAATTATTGCAGAGAATGGCGCTATAAAAATTGGAGGGCAATATATGGATAAAGTGGAGGTTTGCAATGTCAAAGATTATGTCATGCCGGAATTACCACCTACAAACCCAGGGAATGATTATGGTGCTTATAAAGGTTCTGCAGCAAATCATCACTATATTATTGAAAATGTAGTAGACGTATTAAAAGGTAGAAATACTATTACAACCAATGCTTTGGAAGGATTGAAAGTAGTAGATATTATAGAAAGAATTTATGCCAATAAATAATCTTATTCTTCGGCTTAAAGAAATGCTTAGCAGTGATTTCAGGAAAAACCTTTTGGTGATGATCGGAGGTTCTTTCTTTGCACAATTAATACCTATTCTTTTTTCGTTTCTATTAACCAGAATATATACTCCAGAAGACTTTGGAGTATTTTCTAATTTTTCAGCGGTACTTTCATTCTTATTGGTATTTATGATGCTTAAGTATGAAATGGCTGTTATTCTTCCGAAAAAAGACTCGGTTGCAGCCAATTTAATAGTGCTGTGTTTAGGAATAAGTGTTTTCTTTTTTGCGTTGAGTTCTGTAATTATTTATTTGTTTGATAAATTAATTTATAAGGCTTTCAATTTTGAAAGTCACAATAATTTTTTGGTGTACATTCCTTTGGCAGGATTGTTATTTTCAGCATTTAACCTCTTAAATGAATGGTTTGTAAGGAAGAAATATTTTCAGAACCTTATTAAGAATAAAATTATTAATAACTCTTCAATTGCTGGAATTTCAGCATTACTTCCTCAAATGAATATTTTAAATCTTGGACTTATTAAAGGGCAGATTTTTGGACAGGTAATGGCAGTTGTTTCAGGATTTTATATTGTTTTAAAGAAAGACAAAGCAAGTTTTAAAGGTATTGACAAAAGAGTGATGAAGAAGCTCTTTTTCAAGTATATTAATTTTGCTAAATTTAATATACCAGGCCAGTTGATTAATACATTGTCTGTCCAAATTGTTATTTTTTATTTAACATCTCAATTTGGATTTAAAGTAGTGGGATTTTATGCACTTACTGATCGATTTTTGGGCGTTCCGTTATCCTTTATTGGAAATGCTGTAAAAGATGTGTTTAAACAGAAAGCCGCAGAGGATTATAGAAATAATGGAGAGTGTTCCGGAATATATAAAAAAACAACATTATTGTTAATAGCCTGTGCTTTACCACCATTCATTATTCTTTTTATTTTTGCTCCGGATCTTTTTGCATTTTTCTTTGGCAGTCAATGGAAAGATTCCGGGATATTTGCGCAGATATTATGTGTAATGTATCTACTGAGTTTTATAACGATGCCTACGGGATGGCTATTTGTAATTGCAGAAAAACAAAAATTTGATTTTTTATGGCAGATGTTATTTCTTATTTTTACTGTAGCATCATTAGGGTTAGGGTATATTTTATTTAAAGGTGATATCGTTTATACACTATTATTATTGTCTGTTGGAAGGAGTATTACGTATTTAATTCAAATGATAATGACGTATAGACTTGCAATGGGAAAAGTTTAGACAACAATGAAAAGAAAAATTTTCGATCTTCTGAGGAATAAGCTGAAAGTAAGGTCATTAACTCATCTAAGGAATAAATATAAAAGGAAGTTCGATAAACACGTTTATCGAAAAAAAATTACATCTGAGGAATTAGCAGAGAAACTCCGGAAAATGGGTGTAGAAAAAGGAAATGTAATTTTTATTCATAGTTCTTGGGATGAATTTTATAATTATGAAGGTACTCCCGAAATTTTTATTGATATGTTGCTCGATTTAATTGGTGAAGAGGGAACTCTTTTAATGCCATCATATCCATTAATAAGAAAGAAAGGAGGAACGTTTAGTATTAAAACAACCCCTACATTAGCCGGTTTATTGCCAGAAGTTTTCAGAAATTATAAAAAAATAGAAAGAAGCCTTGATTACCACTCTGTAGCTGCATTTGGAAAATTAGCCAAATATTTGACAGAATCTCATGTGTATTCTGAATCTTCTTGGGATGAAAATTCTCCATATTATAAACTTGCTGATGTAAAGGCAAAAGTGTTTTCTTTAGGATTAGGAAAACATCATGTGGGAACTATAATGCATTGTGCAGACAGTATTTTAAGGAGAGAGTATGAATATTTTGATCTGTTTTTTAAAAAAAATGCGAAGATCAATATTAAAAAAGAGAATGGAGAAATCATCACTAAAAATTATCTGACTAAAGAAGATGACTTCTATTATAGTTTTACCGAAAAATCACATTGGGGAGTTGTAAAAAAGTATTTTGACCCAGGTAAATATAAAATAGATAAGCTTTCAAATCTAAATATCACAATGTTTGACGCTGAATATGTTGTTCATCGTGCCATTGAATTAGGCCGAAAAGGAGTTGTTGTTTATACAGATCCGGATCCCAAAAAATATACATTTAGTAAATAAATAGTACTTATGAAAAAAAATCTGATTGAATATTTTATCAATACATCAAAACGATTCCCTGATAAAACAGCTGTCGTAGAAAATGAAGATAAAATCAGCTTTGAAAATCTTTATAAAAGAACTGCTATTCTGGCAAATCTATTGCTGGCGAAAAAAGATATTTTAAACAAGCCAGTGGCAGTTTATTTACCCAAATCCATCCACTGCGTAACAGCAGATCTTGGTATTATGTTTTCTGGTAATGCTTATTTAAATCTTGACGTTAAAAGTCCTTTGCAGAGAGTTTCCGCAATTTTAAATCTTGTTGAACCTGAATACTTAATTACAACTAATGCTTTTAAGAAGAATATTGAAAGTATTTATCCCGAAGAGAAACTGATCATAATTGATGATATTAATTTTAACCAGGTTTTTGATCCTGGTAAAGGATCTCAAGACCTTTATTCAAGACTTGAGAACAGATCTATTGATACTGATATGTCTTGTATTATCAATACATCAGGATCAACAGGGGTACCTAAAAGTGTAGCACTGAATCACAGAAGCTTTATAGACTTCATTGAAATATCCAATGATATATTTAAGTTTTCAGATAATGAAATTATAGGATCTCTTTCTCCGGTTATTTTTGATATTTACAGTTATGAATTATGCATGTTGATGGCACATTCCAGTACAATAGTAGTACTTCCGGAACATATGGCGGCATTCCCTATAAAAATCCTTGAAATACTGGAAAGGGAGAAGGTAAGCTTTATCTTCTGGGTCCCTACCATTATGGTGAATATTGCCAATATGGATCTTTTGAAAACAATAGACCTATCCTCTTTAAAGCTAGTTTGGTTTGCAGGTGAAGTATTCCCTACAAAACAATTTAACTATTGGTACAAGTCTTTGTCCCATACAAAATTTGCGAACCTTTATGGACCTATAGAAATCACACTTGACTGTACTTATTATATCATAGACAGAGAGTTTAGTGATAATGAGCCATTACCGATAGGGTTTCCCTATAGAAATACAGATGTATTAATTATTACTGATGAAAATAAACTAGCAGAGAAAGGCGAAGAAGGAGAATTATGTGTGAGAGGATCTTCATTAGCCTTGGGATATTATAATGCTCCTGAAAAAACAGCAGCAGCATTCGTAAACAATCCACTTAACAGGCATTATCCTGAAACAATTTACAGAACAGGAGATATTGTCTCTTTAAATGAGAGAGAAGAAATAATATTTAAAGGAAGAAAAGATACCCTTGTAAAACACCAAGGGTACAGAATTGAATTAGGAGAAATTGAACATATTGTTGTAAACAGTCTCAAGCTTGTTAAAAACGCTTGTTGTGTTTATAACAGACAGGGAAAAGAGATTGTTCTGGTTTATGAAAATGATACAGAAGTAGAGCTTAATATCTTCAGAAAAGAAATCTTAAACGTACTTCCTAAATATATGATCCCAACTTCTTATAAGTTTCTTAAAGAAATGCCTAGAAATCCTAATGGTAAAATAGACAGAGCTCTTTTAAATCAACAAATCAATTCTTAAATGGAAGAAACAGGAGTACTTGGTTTTAATCTTATTAAGGAAGATCAAATAAGACTTAGAAGTAAAAAATTTCGTACAAATTTCTTTTTGTCTGAAGAAAAGTTTGGTTTCCTGACTGATGAGAAAAAAACAATTGCATACCGTTCAGAAAATGGGTTATATTTCCTGATTGAACAGGATGACTTCTATAAATTTTTTTTTATCACAAATGATCTTAATGATCTTAAAAACAATCTTGAGATAATTAATAAACAATTTGAAAATATAATTATTGTTTCTGAAGTTGTTGGAAACCAAGACTACCTTAAAGAAATATTTTCTGAGTTTACAAACACGGGTTTTTATAAATATACAAGACTTATGAGGATGAATAAGATGCGAAAGGATGTGGTTCAATTCAATCTTCCTGAAAACGTTTATCAGCTTGGAGAAGATAGATTAGATGAACTGCAAAATATTTATCACAAATATTTTAATAAATTTGCAGAACAGATTCCTACCCGTAGAGAGCTTCAGAAAATGATAGAACAGAAGAATGTTTATTATTATTCAGACGATTCTGAGATTCAGGGGTTTATTGTATTTGAAAAGAACGGGATTACTTCCCATCTCAGATATTGGTTTGTGTCACCTGATCATAGAAGTAAAAAAATAGGATCCAAGCTTATGGACGTGTTTTTTACTAAATTTGAAGATGTAAAGAGAGAAATCTTTTGGGTAATTGATACTAATGAAAATGCTATTAAAAGATATAAACATTTTGGATTTGTAGAAGAAGAAATGTATAATGTAGTATTATTAAATAAAAAACTTAAATATGAAGAATAAAATAATTGAGATATTAAACAGCGTAAGGCCAGAATTCGATTTCTCTCAGGAAACAGATTTTATCAGCCGTGGATTATTGGATTCCTTTGATATGGTTTCTTTGGTGACAACTTTGGATGAACAATTTTCAATCTCGATAGATGGAACAGATATTTTACCTGAAAACTTTGAAACATTGGAATCTATTGAGAATGTTTTAAAGAGAAATGGCGCTGTATAATTATGAAAATTAAAACATCAAATAAAAAAATATCCGGAATACTGAGCATTCTACCTGCAAATGTTGTAAAATTTGAAGATGAAATGCATAACTATTCTTTCTCAGAAGCAAAATCTCTTAAGCTGAAAATGGCGATGGGGTTTAATACAAAACGTATTGTTGAATCTGAGGATATTACCAGCTACGATTTGGTGATAAAAGGATTTGATTATCTTCTGGATAAAGGATTATTGAATAAAGAAGAAATAGATGCCATTCTATTTGTTTCTCAGTCTCCAGAATATATAATGCCTCCTACGAGTAATTTACTGCATCAGTATCTGGATTTATCAGACCATGTTTTATGTATGGATATTAATCAGGGCTGCGCAGGATTTATTATTGGACTTCAACAAGCATTTATGTTATTGGATAATCCTTCAATTAATAAAGTTTTACTTTGTAATGCCGATGTTTTAAGTCCAAAAGTTTCAAAACAGGATAGAAACAGTAATCCCCTTATAGGAGATGCAGCAGCTATTACCATCATAGAAAAAGATGAGAATAACAGCCCTATATATGGTGAAATATTAATGGACGGAAAAGGTGCAATGGCACTTAATATCCCTGCTGGTGGAGCACGATGCCCAATCACCGCAGAAACTGGAGAACTTTATGAAGACTCTTTTGGAAACAAAAGAAGTAAAAATCATCTGGTTATGCAAGGAGACAATGTTTTCAACTTTGTACAGACAAACGTACCTAAACAAGTGGAACGCATTTTAGAAGAAGCAGGAAAAAAAGTTGATGAAATCGAATATTTCCTATTCCATCAGCCTAATAAATTTATGCTTCAGAAATTAGCCGATAAAATTGGTGTAAGCAGAGACAAACTTCCAAGCAATGTGGTGGAAAATCACGGAAACTCCAGTGGAGTTACAATACCAGTTACTACTACATTTAACATTGGAGAAAGACTTGAAAAAGAAACTATGGACGTTTGTTTTTCAGGTTTTGGGGTAGGACTTACGTGGGGGACTATCGTTATGAATATAGGAAATATGAATTTTTGTAAACAAATAGAAGTTTAAACTTAAAATATAAATATGGAAAATTTTTTGGAACAAATGTCAGAAATATTAGAAGTAGATCAGGTAAATCTTGCAGATAACCTTACAAGCTTTGAAGCTTGGGATTCTCTGGCTACTCTTTCAATTATTGCGATGGCAGATGAAGAATATGGAGTATCGTTAGTCAATCAGGAAATTACCGATTCTAAAACTGTTGAAGGACTTTATAATTTAATTTTATCTAAACAGAATGCTTAAAGAAACTGGTTTTCTGGATTTTTCTTCTAAAAATATAATGATCACCGGTGCCGGGTCAGGTATAGGTAGAGTAACTGCAGTTAGCCTATCTTTATTAGGCGCAAATCTGTTGTTACTTGATATTAATGAAGATGGACTTAAAGAAACACAGAAACTTTGTAAGAATAATTCTTTATTGCTGGTACATGACCTTTCAGATGTCAGCGGATTAAAGCAGGCCGTAGAAAGTAAAATTTCAGAAATAGGAAAGCTTGACGGTTTGGTGAATGTTGCGGGGATTCCTTGCGTACAGCCATTAAAGACACTTAAAGCTGAAACTGCAGAAAAAGTTTTCAAAATTAATACATTGGCGGCTCTTGAGCTTTCAAAAATATTCTGCAGTGTCAAAAACCATAGAGGAGAACATCCATCTATCACATTTATTTCATCTGTCTACGGAATTGTAGGTTCATCTGCAAATGTGGCATATTCAATGTCCAAATCTGCATTGCATGGAGTTACCAAGTCTTTGGCAATTGAAATGGCCGGAAAAAAAATAAGAGTAAATTGTATTGCTCCTGGATTTATAAAAACTGAAATGCTGGATGGCGTTTCCAGTATCTTTGATGATGAATATAATCAGAGATTAAATGCTCTTCATCCTATGGGACTTGGAGAAGCACAGGATATTGCGAATGCAGCCGTTTTTTTAGCTTCAGACATGAGCAAATGGATAACCGGAACAATTTTATCAGTGGACGGAGGATTCACAGCAATATAAAAAAATGAGAGAAACAGTTTTATTAACAGGAGCTACAGCAGGAATCGGAGAAGAGATAGCTGTAAAATTAGCGGAAGTCTATGATTTGGTTCTTACAGGTAGAAATGTAGAGAAGCTAAATGAGCTTAAAAGTAAGCTTTCAGATAGCTGTACATCCCATATTCTTGCTCTTGATCTAAGTAATTTGGAAAACACAGAAAAAACATTAGTACAATTTCTCAATGAGAACAGTATTAATGTTCATAAGCTGGTACACTGTGCCGGATTTATGAAAATGATTCCATTGAAATTGATTAATAATGATTTTATGATGGAGTGTTTTACGACAAATGTTTTCTCAGCAAACTTACTTATTAAACTGCTTGTTAATAAAAAATTCAATAATTCATTATTGAATTCTGTAGTGTTTATTTCAAGTAATATTAGTAACCGCGGGGCAAAAGCCATGAGTACTTATGGTGCTTCCAAGTCGGCTCTGGATGGATTGATGCGTAATTTGGCAGTAGAACTAGCTCCAAGGGTTAGAATTAACTCTGTATTACCAGGTGCAGTGCTGACGAAAATGACTCAAAACATATTTGATAATGAGGATGTAATGGTCAGAATGCAGGCGCAGTATCCTTTGGGAATTGGGTATGCAAAAGATATTGCTAATGCAGTAAACTATTTATTATCTGATGATGCGAGATGGATTACAGGACAACAGATGACTGTAGACGGGGGGCGTTCTATAAATATATCTTCTTAAAAAAATGCAGATATTCATCAGAAAATTTGAAAATAGACCTGTAGACTCAAACTGTTTCTTAATTTTTAATGAACAGAAATATGGAATAATTATCGATCCTGGTACCCAAAATCATGAAGAACTATATGAGTTTATTGATAAGGAAAGTATTACTATCGAGTACTGCATAATTACTCATGGCCATTTTGATCATGTATATGGGGTAGAAGATATAATATCCCGATATAATCCTATATGCGTTTTAAGCAGTGAGTCTATTTTATATATACAAAACAGTAAAAAAAATCTTTCAGTATTTTATGGAAAACAGTTTTCTTATAAAATTGAAAAATATATAGCTGTTACTGAAATGGATAGCATTAACTGGCATGGTCAGAAAATAGAGTTTTATCCCACAAAGGGACATTCAGATTCTTGTATAAGTATTAAGATCAATAAAGATATATTTGTAGGTGATCTGATGATAAATGGCGAAAAAACAGTAACAAAATTACCTTCAGGTAATAAAAAAATGGCAGAAAAGTCTATTCAGGAAGTACTGAATCTTGATGAGGTGAAAATTATTTATGGAGGACATAAAGAATCCATGACCAAAATAGAAGCAGCGAATTTTTTTCGATGAGAACTGAAAATGCACTAAAATATACAATTGCTACTATCTTGGAGATTGCTCTGGGATATAAAATTGAATTTTCTGTTGTTGAATTTTCAGAAAACAATATTGAAATTAAATTAAAAAATAAAAATATTAATTTCAGTATTTGTGGGACTGAAAATTTTAAGAAACTTCTTTTGGGGGATCTTGAACTTTCAGATATTTCTGCCTTTGATGATTATTATAAAATTCCCATTCTTAAAATAGGTAAAGAAAATGTTCTTTATCATACAGAAAATGACAATATTACTGTCAATTTTGATATTCTTTCTTTATCATTTATTCTATTATCAAGTTTGGATGAATTTGTCTCTGAAGAAAGAGATGAACATGATAGATTTCTATATAAAAATAGTATTGCAAAGAAGTACAATACTATTAAAATACCTTTAGTAGATGAATATGCCATGTGGCTTAGGATAATTTTAAAAAAAGAATATTCTGATATAGAAATTAAACCCAGACAATTTTCAATAACTCCAACGCATGATATTGATGATATTTACAGATTTACCGGACCTCTAAAATCAATAAAATCAATTCTATCACAGCTGTTCAGATCAAAAAATATAAAAGAAGTTATAATTGCAGTAAAGTTTTTTTTTCAGAGCCTTTCAGATCAACGTAATGATCCTTATTTTAGAGGAATAGAAACCCTTCTGAAAGACTCCAAAGCTAATGGGCTAAAGTCCATTTTTTTCTTTATGGGAGCAAATCCATCTGCATTCGATGCTGGGCATAATATTCAAGATAGGAATTTAAAAGCAATTTTAAAGCAGATACAGAATGCGGATATGATGATCGGTGTCCATCCAGGATTTTATACTTATAAAGATAGGACTGTTCTTAAGATGGAGATCGAAAGAGTAAAAGAAGCAATAGGATATCCTGTCGTCCACTCCAGGCAACACTATTTAAGATTTGATAGGCAACAGACCTTTGATAATCTACAGGCTGAAGGAGTTGAAATAGATTATACCATGGGATTTGCTGAAGAAGAAGGTTTTAAATGTGGAACATCCCATGAATTCCATCCTTATGATTTTAAAAATGATAGGCCCTATAAGATTAAGGAAAAATCACTTATTGCAATGGACGTTACATTAAGTTCATATAAAAAATATTCCGTTTCAGAGGCCAAGCAGTCTTTGGATATCCTTCTTCAAAGAATACAGAGAACAGGAGGTGATTTTATCATATTATGGCATAATGCCTATGTATATAGGGAAGTTGACTTTTATAAAAAAGTTTATTTAGAATTTTTAAATAAAAACAAAAAATAGATGAGAGACTTTTTTAAAACAGTTTTTTCTTATAACTTTTTTAAAGTATTTATATATTTTATTTTCGTGTTTTCTGGATCCTTCAAATGGATCCCTTTTCCAGCTGATATCACTCTTCTTAGTGCGTTTTTATGTGTAATCACTATATTTTTAGAGGTAAAATCAATTACTATTTTCAGGAAAGAAGTTTATAATCAGCTATTTTTGATTTTATTGTTGATGTTTTTCTTTATGGTTTCAAATCTGTATACCGTATCTTACATCTACTCTGAGAAGAAGAATGTGTCTATGATACTTAACTTTCTTACAGTTCTGTATCCATTCATAGCATTGAAGAGAATGATCTTTGATGAGATAAAAAAACTGATGTATATAATAGGAGTTTTTGTGATAATAGTATTATTTTATGTCTATTTCACCTATTCATTTATTATATTTTTTGACGTTACACAGTATTCAGAAAATATCCCAACCTATCTTACCGTAGGTATTATGCTTTCTGCGTGTTTCATCTTTTCATTGTCCAGTGTGCGGGTAACAATACCGGTTATTATTTACAGAATAATTATATTATTCTTATTGACCCAATTGGGAGGAAGAGGACCGTTATTTAATCTAATTCTTTGTATCGGTGTGTACTATTTCCTTAATCTTAAAAATATTAAGTTAAATTATAAAGTAGTTCTTTCCATTGCTGTGGGACTGTTTATTACCATATTCTACCTTCACAATATCATTGATCTGATTATAGAAAATGTAAATATTGACAGATTTAATCTTGTTAAAGCATCTGGAGAAGATGCAAGTGTTCTATATAGGGTAATGGTTATGAATAAGGGAATAGATAGTTTTTATGATCATCCGTTTATAGGAACAGGAATTGGAAGCTCAGGAATTGCACTTACGGGAATTGATCAAGTAGAATTTCCGCACAACTTATTAATGGAAAGCTTAATAGAATTGGGTATTGTAGGAGGGATAGTATACCTTGGGATTTACCTTTATTTTTTTATACGTAATATAAAACTCGTAAGAAGAGATAAAAAACTCCTTGTCATGTATATTATGTGTCTTTTGTTTTTCCTTGAAGATATGAAAAGTGGATCATTTGATGCATGGAGAGTAAGTTTATTCTGGATTTCCATATATTTTATACAATATAATTTTCAAATGAATAGCAAGACTGTTAAACACACATTAACGAAGTTTATTCATCAAGTGTAAAATTAATGTTGTTAATTGTGTACAAAGTGAATATGAAATAGGATAAAACCATATTAAGATGCTTTACTTAATGATTAAAAAGAACTCATGATAACCCAAAAAAATATAAATAAAATAAATAATTTTGACCTGATAAGGTTATTGGCAGCTTTGCAAGTTGTTTTTACCCATTCAGTTCACCATCTTGAAATCAAAGGAGCTATAGGAGAGTTTGGGAACATGTTTGCTTATTATTTTCCTGGTGTTCCTATTTTTTTTACAATTAGTGGTTTTCTAATCTATTGGTCATTTGATAGAAATTCAGATAATATTACTAAATATATCAAAAACAGATTACTAAGATTATATCCTGCACTTTGGTTTTGTTTGCTCATAACGATTGCATTATTATTATATGATGCACAGCAGCCATTTCTTATACTTAAAGCTAAAGAGTTTTGGTTATGGATTATAGGACAGCTTACTGTTTTTCAATTCTGGACTCCGGATATTTTGAGATTCTGGGGGGTAACTGCACCTAATGGTAGTTTATGGACCATTGTAGTGGAAATACAGTTTTATATATTCGTTCCTATATTGTACTTTTTACTTAAAACTTTTAATAAAAGAAGATTTTTTGTCATTTTGGCCTTTATGATAGCATCTCTGGCCTTCAATATTTATTTTGCTCAATTTCCTGATGAAGCAACGATAAGTAAAATGGCAGGAGTTACAGTACTTCCCTATTTGTACAATTTTTTATTTGGAGTGCTGGCATATATTTATTGGGATAAAATAAAAGGTATTGTTGATAATAAAGGATTGCTTTGGCTTGGCTTTTATTTAGCTTACATAATGATTTTTGGGAATTGGTTAGGTAATGATCTGAACTCTTATTTTTTACGAAGCCCATATCATCTTATTTCTAATATTATTCTGGTTTTTGTAGTGTTATCAGCAAGCTTTACATTTAATAATGTAAGCAACAAATTACTGAAGCATAATGATATATCTTATGGAATATATATATACCATATGCTGATAATAAACATATTAGTACAAAGAAGCATGCTGGTAAAAACGGAATATTTAATACTAGTTTTCGCAGGTACTATAATTTTAGCCTCAATTTCCTGGTTTTTTGTAGAAAAGAAATTTTTAAAGTTTAAAAACTCAAATAAAAAATGAAAATATTAATGCTTTGTGAGCTTTATATAGAAAGTTTAGAGTATCAAGAAAATTTATTGGTAAAGTATTACAGAAAACACGGGCATGATGTTACAGTAATCACTTCTACCTATGAGAATGTTTTTGACTACTATAACAATAAACATGATAATTCAGCTCCTGAAAGAGTACTGTATGATCATGGGGCAAAAATTATAAAATTGCCTTTTAAGTTCAATTACTTAGGAAAAATAAAAAAATATACCTCTATTAAAAATATAGTGGAAGAAGTAAAACCAGATCTTCTTTATATCCACGATATTATGCCTAATATGTTTGAAATGCTGGATTATAAAAAAAGAAATCCTCATGTCAAAATGATTATGGATTATCATGCTGATTATAGCAATTCTGCAAATGGCTGGCTATCTTTAAATATTTTACATAAAGTGCTCAGGAAGTATCTTTATATGGATCCTATTCGTAAGCATATCACAAAATTTTATCCTATAGTGCCGGGAAGTACAAAGTTCTTAAATGAAGTATATAAAATTCCTCATGATGCAATGGACTTGTTACCTCTAGGAGCAGATACTGATCTGGTAGAAGAAATAAAATCCAAAGAAGAAGGTAAAATAATTCGAAAGAAACTGGGAATTAAGGATGAAGATATTATAATTTTTACCGGAGGAAAATTCACTCCCACAAAGAAAACAGATTTATTAATAGCAGCTTTTAATGAAATAAATGATCCAAAACTTCATTTAATGATTGTAGGAGATGCAGATCAATATAACCAGGAATATAAAAAAGAATTACTAAGATTGTCAAATAATAATCCGAATATTCATTATATTGGTTGGTTAAATAACAGAGGAGTATATGAGCATCTTTCAGCATCTGATATTGCTGTATTTCCAGCGAGCCAGTCTATTGTTTGGCAGCAAGCTTTAGCCTCGGGATTACCACTTATTGTTGGAGATACAGGAGAACAGTCCGTTCAATATTTGAATGAGTTTGGCGCAATTACAGAGCTGAAAAAGGAAGAAATTAACAAAGAAGAGATTAAAAAGAATATAGAGAATATTATTTATCGTGAAAATGAACTCAATTTAAGAAAAGAATTGGCATCTAAAACTTCATCCAAATATCTGGATTGGAATCACCTAATCAATAAAACACTTTCTCATGTTAAAGTTTCTAATTAATATAATTTTTATTAGCTTAACACTTACTTCTTGTAAATATACCGGACAAAAAAGAAGTCAGGATAAAAGCCAGAAGAGTACACGAACCGCTCCTAAAGTACTTATTTGCTCAGGAAATAATGGAACAGGATTCAAAAAATTTGTAAAAGATAACAATATTGAGTCGGTAAAATTCATAAATGATGCACAGTTTATGGATCCCAAAAAACCTTTTGCCTTTGACGAAAACCTTCTTCGGGCTGAGGTTACTCGCTCTTTCCCGGATAAGAATGATAAAGGAATGGCATATATTGATATCGAAGCTCCATATCTGCAATATATTCTTAACGAACCTCCTACTAGTGAGAACTTTAAAAAGAGTTTAAAACTATTTTTGGATGTATTAACATTTGTTAAAAATGAAAGACCTCAGGCTCAAATAGGATATTACTATATTCCTTTTACAAACTATTGGGATAGATCTGATAAATTTTATGATAAATATAAAAGTATTCAGGAGATTATAAAAAAGAGTGATGTTTTATTTCCATCTATTTATATATTCTATAATCATGTGAATTTTAATTTGGAGAACATTGATTATTTGGAAGATAATACTCAGGAAATGATCAAAATAGCCAAATTGTATAATAAAAAAGTATATCCTTTAGTCATGTCCCGCTATCATCCTTCAAATAGTAGTATTGGAAGTGAAAGGATTAATGATAATAACTTTAGAACATATATTAATACAATAATGAAGACTCAATACAATGGCTTCAATATTGATGGGCTTATTTTATGGAATTTTGATGACTATGCATATAGAATTAATGATCCGAAAATGACAAAAGAATTTGCGAAAAGTAAAACAAATTTTGACACATTTTATGACAACTATGTACTAGGGTTGTTAAATATAATGATTAAAGAAAGATAAAATTATGAAAAAAGAGAGACCATATCAAATTTGTACAAAAACAATTATGGATACCACTGATCCTAATATTGTTTTTAATGAAAAAGGGGAGAGTGATTATTATGTCAATTATATAGAAAACATTTTACCTAACTGGCATACCGATGAAAGAGGAATGCAGGAACTGGAGCGAGAAGCCGAGAAAATTAAAAAAGACGGTAAAAATAGAGACTTCGATTGTATTATTGGGCTAAGTGGAGGACTAGACAGTTCTTACGCATTGCACGTTGCTAAAGAAGTAATGGGACTTCGTCCTCTTGTGTATCACGTAGATGCAGGATGGAATACAGATAGAGCTGTTAGTAATATTGAAAAGCTGGTGAATGGTCTTAATCTGGATTTATATACCGATGTAATCAATTGGGAAGAGATGAAAGATCTACAGGTAGCGAGTATAAAATCGCAGATTGCAGATATCGATCTTGGGCAAGACGTTGCTTTTTTCTCAAGTCTTTATAAATTCGCAGTAAAAAATAAAATAAAATATGTACTGACAGGAGCAAACTATTCTACAGAATGTTGTAGAGAGCCAGAAGAATGGGGGGCATATCCTGGTATTGATAAAACCTTGATTATGGATATTCATAAAAAGTTCGGAAAAAGAGAACTTAAAACATATCCTATGGTTGATATTATGACCTATAAAATTTACTATAAATATGTCTTGGGTATGCAGGTTTATAAACCTTTGAACTGTCTTCCATACATTAAAAAAGATGTTGAAAAATTACTTTTTGATAAATATGGTTGGGAAAGCTTTCAGCATAAACATCATGAATCAAGATTTACCAGATTTTTTGAAGATTATTGGTTACCCAGAAAATTCGGATATGAAAAAAGGAGAGCTCACTTTTCGAGCCTTATTTTAACAGGTCAGATGACAAGAGAAGAAGCTTTAGATAGAGTTTCAAGACCTGAACTTTCAGAAGACTTTTTACAGAAAGAATTTGAATATGTAGCTCACAAGTTGGACCTTACAACAGAAGAGCTTCAAAGACTGTTTGAAGGAGAAAACAAAACATATCACGATTATAAAAATAAAAGAAAACTTATTGGTCTTGGAGCAAGAACAATGAAAGTGCTTGGATTAGAAAAAAGATTATTCAGATGATAACACTTATTGATTATGGTGTTGGAAATATCAACGCGTTTGTGAATGTTTATAAAAGAGTAAATGTTCCGGTAAAGATAGCGAAAATAAAAGAAGATCTTGAAGGAGCGGAAAAACTCATTCTTCCAGGAGTTGGCCATTTTGATCATGCTATGACCCAGTTGAATAATTCAGGAATGAGAGATAAATTGGATGATCTTGTTTTAGGACAGAAAGTTCCTGTTGTTGGAATTTGTGTAGGTATGCAAATGATGGCCAATAATAGTGATGAGGGAAAACTTGATGGTTTGATGTGGATTGATGCCACTGTTAAAAAATTTGATGAAACAAAAATTCATCAGGTAACCAGACTTCCCCATATGGGATGGAATGATGTAAAACCTGTAAAAGATATCGAATTATTTAAAGGATTAGAAAATAATTCTATCTTTTATTTTCTTCATACCTACTATTTCCACTGTAATAATCAGGAAGATGTTATGGCTATTACAGATTATGGTGGTGAATTTGCCTCAGCGGCTCACCACGAAAATAAATATGGTATACAATTTCATCCGGAAAAAAGCCACCATTATGGTGAAATCTTATTACACAACTTTGCAAAACTTTAAATATACATGCTAAGGCCAAGAATTATACCGAGTCTTCTGATCCAGGATAATGGACTTGTAAAAACTGTTAATTTCAAAAACCCTAAATATGTAGGAGACCCTATCAATGCGGTAAGAATTTTTAACGAAAAAGAAGTTGATGAACTTGCCATTTTTGATATTGATGCTACAGTAAAAGGTTTAGAACCTAACTATAGTTTAATAGAAAGAATTGCCAATCAATCGAGAATGCCTTTATGCTATGGAGGAGGAGTAAAAACCTTGGAACAGGCCCAGAGAATTTTTGGATTGGGAATTGAAAAGATAGCATTATCTTCTGCAGTACTTCAAAATCCAAAACTGATTACTGAAATTGCAGAAAGAGTAGGCTCACAAAGTGTAATCGTTGTTTTAGACGTAAAGAAAAAACTTTTCGGAGGTTATGAAGTGTATACTCATAACGGGAAAAAGGCTACGGGGATCAATCCATTTAAATTTGTAGAAGAAGCACAGGAATTAGGAGCTGGGGAAATTGTTATCAACTCAATAGACCAGGATGGAGTGATGAAGGGATATGATATGGGGCTTATAGATAAAATAAGAGAAAAAATATCACTTCCCCTTACTGTTTTAGGAGGCGCAGGTACATTAAGTGACATCAAGCAGGTTATTGATAAACACAGAATAATTGGTGTTGCTGCAGGAAGCTTGTTTGTATTTAAGGGAATTTATAAAGCAGTCTTAATAAATTATCCTACTTTTGAAGAAAAAGAAAAACTAATAAAGAAATAATGGATATATTACCCATTTTAAAGGTAAAAAACCATACAATAAACACATATGGAAATAAAAAATAAAGTACTCCTTATTACTGGGGGGACAGGTTCATTTGGAACCGCTGTTCTAAGAAAGTTTATAAATACAGAGTATTTTAAAGAGATTAGAATCTTTTCCCGAGATGAAAAGAAGCAGGATGATATGAGAAATCAGTTTAAAAGTGATAAGCTGAAGTTTTATATCGGTGATGTAAGGGATTATAAAAGTGTTGAATCTTCAATGAGAGGAGTAGATTATGTATTTCACGCCGCAGCATTAAAGCAAGTTCCTTCTTGTGAATTTTTTCCAATGCAGGCTGTAAAAACAAACGTAGAGGGAACACAAAATGTAATTGATGCTGCTGCTCAAAATAAAGTTAAAAAAGTAATTTGTTTAAGTACAGATAAAGCTGCTTATCCCATCAACGCTATGGGAATTTCCAAAGCAATGATGGAAAAAGTAGCAGTTGCTGCTTCCAGAAATCTTGAAGATACTGTAGTATGTCTTACAAGATATGGAAATGTAATGGCCTCTAGAGGTTCTGTTATTCCATTATTTATAAAGCAAATCAAAAGTAGAGAACCTATTACCATAACGGATCCGAATATGACTAGGTTTTTAATGTCATTAGAAGAAGCAGTTGATCTGGTATTAGTAGCTTTTGAACATGGAAATCCTGGTGATTTATTCGTTCATAAAGCTCCTGCAGGAACTATTGGAGATCTGGCTATAGCTTTGAAAGAAATGTTTAAATCAGATGCACCAGTAAAGATCATTGGTACAAGGCATGGGGAGAAACTTTATGAGACACTATGTACGCGTGAGGAAATGATTAAAGCAGAAGATATGGGAGGATTTTACAGAATTCCTGCTGATAACAGAGATTTGAATTATGCTCAGTATTTCTCTGAAGGAGTAGAAGATATTTCTAAAATTGAAGATTATCATTCACATAATACAGAGAGACAAGACGTGGAAGGAATAAAAAAATTATTATTACAGCTCCCCTTGATTAGAAAAGAAGTTTTGGGAGAAGATATAATGCAGTATCCAGAATAGTATCCTGTTATGATAGAGATGCCGCAAATAATAACAGGAGGAAAACATTATGATGAAAGAGGAAGTCTGCTCTATAATAATGATTTTGTTTTCTTGGGTATCAAGAGAATGTATTGTATAGAAAATGCGGATACGGAATTTATCAGGGGTTGGACAGGGCATAAGATAGAACAAAGGTGGTTTTGCGTAATATATGGAAGATTTATTCTGAGATTAGTGAAAATTGATAACTGGCAAAATCCCTCAAAAGAATTTGATATTTTGGAATTTGAACTGGATGCAGACAGACTGAATATACTTCATATGCCCAAAGGTTACGCAATTGCAATCCAGGCAAAAGAAAAAAAATCAAAGTTATTGGTAATGGTAGATCATTCATTACGAGATATTGATGATGATTATCGGTTCCCGATAGACCATTTTAAAAAATTATTATGATGAAAAAAGTTGGAATTACAGGCCAGAAGGGTTTTGTTGGTTCACATTTATATAACACATTGGGATTAAATCCGGAAGAGTTTGAAAGAATTGATTTCCATAAAGAATTCTTTGATATTCCACAAAAATTGGATGCTTTTGTTGAGCAATGTGATGTTATTGTACATCTGGCTGCTATGAACCGTCATCCAGATCCTAAAGTTATTTATGACACTAATATAAAATTAGTAAAAGAGTTAACAGCATCGCTGGAAAGAACGGGTTCAAAAGCCCATGTTATTTTTTCATCTTCTTCTCAGGAAGGAAAAGATAATTTGTACGGAAAATCAAAAAAAGAAGGGAGAGAGATATTTATAAAATGGGCAGAAGCATCCGGAGGAAAATTTACAGGAATGATTATTCCCAATGTATTTGGTCCCTTTGGTAAACCTAACTATAATTCTTTTATTGCCACCTTCTGTCATAAACTTACACATGGAGAAACTCCAGTAATTGACAAGGATGGAGATGTAAAGTTGATTTATATTGCCGAACTGGTTCAGGAAATTATTAAACAGATAGAAATAGAAACTGGTGAAACTAAGAACATATATGAGATTCCGCATACTTCGGTAAACAAAGTTTCGGAAGTACTCAAAAAATTAGAAAACTACAAAAAACTTTACTTCGAAAACGGAGAAATCCCTGTATTGGAATCAAAATTTGATCTAAATCTTTTTAATACATTCAGATGTTATTTCGATATTAAAAATCATTATCCAGTAAAATTTACACAACATACTGATTCAAGAGGAGCCTTTGTGGAAGTAATCAGATTGGGAATTGGTGGACAATGTTCATTTTCTACTACAGTTTCCGGTATCACGAGAGGAAATCATTTTCATACAAGAAAAATAGAAAGATTTGCTGTAATAAAAGGAAAAGCCTTAATTCAACTCAGAAAGATAGATTCTGATGAAGTTTATGACTTCTATCTTGATGGTGCTGAACCTGCTTACGTAGATATGCCGGTTTGGTATACCCACAGTATAAAAAATGTAGGAGAAGAAGAATTATATACCATTTTTTGGATCAATGAGCCCTTCAATACCGAAGACGCAGATACCTATTTTTTAAATGTCTAATATGGAACTGACAAAAAAAAGTGATATTTGGTTTACCTTTCTTCTGACTTTTGGGTATATATTTTCATACTCACTAGCTCTTTTATTAGAGGCTACATCAAATAATTATTTTTCTGTCCCATTTCGTATCATAGTCTTATTATTAAGTTTTTTTGTTATTTATGTAAACTTTAATAATATTAAGAAAAGAAAGGTGACAGTAATTTTTACTGTTCTTTTCTGGCTCTTTTATCTATGTAAAGCAATTTATAGTTTTAAAAATGACCTCTACCTAGCTCATACATCAAAAGAGGAAAATGAAATTTATATTAGGATCATTTTTTTAAATCTTATCCCTTATATAGCAATATTGGGAATAAGATTTACGGAAGAAATTATGGTTAGACTGAATAGTCTTGTTTTTAATTTTTTATTAATAATACTTGGGATAAGCTGTTTATGGACAATATTCATATTTAAAAATTTTGAAAAATCAAGTGGTATATTTGTAAGCTATTATATTAATGTGGGGCATTATGGTTTATCATTACTAATACTTTCTATCTACTATTATTTTCAATCTCCTAAAAAAAAAATGAAACCTGTTTTAGGTATGTTATTAGGAATTTTTACCGTATTTAGTTCTTCGGCAAGAAGTCCTGTATTAGCAATTTTTATCATTCTATTGATATTATTATTGTATCTCAATAAATTAAAGTATTGGATTTTTCTATTATCTTTTGTAGTGCTTTTTGTTATAAGTATTTTTTGTTTAAAACAAACGTCAGCATCGGATTTTGAATTTATTAATAGAATGTATAATGCTATCTTCGAAGGGAATGGAAGTGGACGCTATTATTATTTATTAAAAGGATGGAATATTTTTAAAGATAATATTATTTTTGGAGGCCGTATCTTGTTTGAGGACGGAATGTACCCGCATAATATTTTTATCGAAGTATTGATGAGTATGGGAATTTTGGGGGGCGTTTTATTCTGTTTGTATTTTAAGGATATAAGAAAATTTAAGGGAAGATATATCACTGAGCATATATCTTATTTACCTTTCTTTTTGTTTTTTATTCAATATTGCGTGTTGGTTCTTACTTCAGGCAGTATTTTTGGAAATATGGAGTTTTGGAGTTTTTCAGCAGTAATTATATCTATAATTTTATTTTGTTATGATGAAGAAATTAAAAGTAATGACGGTCGTAGGTACGCGACCGGAAATCATTAGATTATCAAGAGTATTATCAGTTTTAGACACCTCTGAAGCCATAGAACATATTATCATTCATACAGGGCAGAATTATGATTACGAACTGAATCAGATTTTCTTTGAGGATTTGGGACTTCGTAAGCCCGATTACTTTTTGGAAGCTGCAGGAAAAACTGCGACTGAAACAGTTGGTAATATTTTGATGAAAATAGATCCGATTCTTGAAGAATTAAAGCCGGATGCATTTCTTGTATTGGGTGATACCAACTCTTGTCTTTGTGCTATTCCTGCCAAAAAAAGACAAATTCCTATTTTCCACATGGAAGCTGGAAACAGATGCTTTGATCAAAGGGTTCCGGAAGAAACCAACCGGAAAATTGTAGACCACATTTCAGATATCAATTTGACATACTCGGATATTGCCAGAGAATACCTTTTAAGAGAAGGCCTTCCTGCCGACAGAATCATTAAAACCGGATCTCCGATGTACGAGGTTTTGAATCATTATCTTCCCAGAATTAAAAATTCCGATGTTCTTACAAGATTAAATCTTGAAGAAAGAAAGTATTTTGTTGTATCATCGCATAGAGAAGAAAATATTAATTCCGATAAAAATTTCAGAGGACTCATAAACAGTCTTAATGCAATTGCAGAAGAATATCAATATCCAATCATTTTTTCTACTCACCCGAGAACAAGAAATATGATTGATAAAAAACAAGTTCAGGTAAGACCCGAAATTCAGTTTCTGAAACCGCTTGGTTTCCATGATTATAATGCACTGCAGATGAGAAGTTATGCTGTACTTTCAGATTCAGGTACAATTTCAGAGGAATCTTCAATTCTAAATTTCAGAGCACTTAATATCAGAGATGCCCATGAAAGACCTGAAGCAATGGAAGAAGCATCAGTAATGATGGTAGGGCTATCTCCGGAAAGAATCTTACAAGGGCTGGTTCAGCTAAAAAATCAAAAAATTGGAAGTGAAAGAAATTATAGACAAGTATCAGATTATTCAATGCCAAATGTATCAGAAAAAGTAGTGAGAATTATTCTTAGCTACACAGATTATATTAATAGAGTAGTTTGGAGAAAGATATAAGAATGAATATATTGTTTCTTACCTTAGCTAAAATGAATACTTTGCAGGAGCGGGGTATTTACCAGGATTTGATGCGCGAGTTTTCAGATCATAATCATCATGTATATATTGTAAGCCCGGTAGAAAGGAGAGAGAATAAAAAAACCAACCTGAGAAAAGAAGAAAATGCAACTTTTCTAAATGTAAAAACATTAAATATTCAGAAAACAAATCTAATAGAAAAAGGAATTTCTACTCTCACCATTGAAAAGATATTTTTAAAGGCCGTAAAAAAATATTTTTCAAATGTAAAATTTGATTTGATTATCTATTCAACACCACCTATTACATTTACAGGTCTTATTAAATACATAAAAAAAAGAGATAATGCCAAGACATACCTGCTTTTAAAAGATATTTTTCCACAGAATGCTGTAGACATGAAACTCTTGTCTGATACAAGCATCCTGTACAAATACTTTAGAAAGAAAGAGAAAGAATTATACATGATTTCGGATAAGATAGGATGTATGTCTGAAGCAAATGTAAAATTTGTATTGGACCATAATTCAGATATTCCAAAAAATAAAGTTGAAATCAATCCAAACTCTATTCGGCTCCAGCCCAACAATAATGTATCTGATGAACTGAAAAAAGCAATTAAAGAAAAATATGGGATTCCTTTACAAAAGAAGACCTTTATTTATGGTGGAAATTTTGGAAAACCACAAGGTATACATTTTCTTATAGAAACATTAGAAGCAAAAGCAGAAGATGATAAAGCCTTTTTTGTTATAGTAGGATCCGGAACAGAATATGATAAAATAAAAAATTGGTTTGACAGCTTTCAACCCAAAAATGCATTGCTGCTTTCAGCTGTTGCAAAGAGTGATTATGACCTATTGGTTCAAACCTGTGATGTAGGGTTGATCTTTTTACATAAAGATTTTAAAATTCCAAATTACCCATCAAGGCTTCTTTCTTATCTTGAATATAAGATGCCTGTCCTTGCAGCTACTGATAATAATACTGATATTGGAACAGATATTGTAAAAAATAATTGTGGATTATCAGTTTATTCAGGAGACTTAAACGAAATGGTTCAGGCAATTGACCAATTTATAGAGATGGATCGTATTATATTTGAAGAAATGAAACAAAATAGCTGGGCATTTCTTGAAAGAGAATTTCAGGTATCAGGTTCTTATCATAAAATAATACAATCTTAACACAATTTAAAAGACTATAAACTAATTTAGAAGCATAAAATATAAATGCAGATGTATAAATTTTTTTTTAAAAGTATTATTGATTTTATTTTAACATTAATCTTTTTACTCGTTTTTAGCCCCATTTTTTTGATTGTAATGGTAGGCCTTTCCATTGTTAATCATGGAAGTCCTTTTTTCTTTCAGAAAAGAGCGGGTAAAAATGACAAAATTTTTAAAATTGTTAAATTTAAAACAATGAATGATAAAAAGGATAGTGAAGGTGTCCTTTTGTCAGATAATGAAAGACTTACGCCATTTGGCTCATTTGTGAGAAAAACATCGCTGGATGAGCTGCCTCAATTTTTTAATATTTTAAAGGGAGAGATGAGTCTTATTGGTCCCAGACCTTTATTGCCAGAGTATTTAGAATTTTATTCAGATTATCATAAGAGAAGACACTTAGTGCGGCCCGGTATCACTGGTCTGGCACAGGTAAAAGGAAGAAATCAAATGAAGTTTTCAGAAAGATTCAATAATGATGTATATTATGTGGAGAATCTTTCATTTAGTTTAGATATTAAGATTGTATTTTTGACTGTTAAATCCATCTTATTTAAATCTTCAACAATTGTGAACGGGCAAACCGTAGATGAAGTAGATGATTTAGGGATCAGTAAAAATTTAAGTAAAAATCATTTTAAAAAATAATTATATGAATATTAGAGGAAAAAAAGTAGTTTTAAGAGCCATTGAAAAGGATGATTTGGAGTTATTGCATAAATGGTCTAATGATCCTGAGATTAATTATATGTTGGGTGGTTGGCATTTTCCTTCTGGAATGAGTGATCAGGAAAAATGGTTTGAAACATTGTCATTAAATTCAACTAATCAGAGATTTGCTATTGATACTGAAGATTTAGGACTTATAGGTATGGCGAACCTGGTTAATATTAATTGGAAAGATCGCAATGCATTTCACGGAATGCTATTGGGAGATAAAGATATGAGAGGAAAAGGGTATGGTGTTGATACTATCATGGCTGTTAATCGTTTTGCTTTTGAAGAGCTGGGATTAATGAGAATGAATGGTTCCATGATTTCTTACAATGAAGCTTCAATAGGAGTATATACAAAAAAATGTGGTTGGGTTACAGAAGGTATTAAGAAAAATCATTACTTCAGAAAAAATCAATGGTGGGATGAAGTTGTGGTAGGAATCACACGTGATGATTATTTCAATCTTATCAAGGAAAATAATTATTGGGAAAAATAATAATGAATAAAGAATTTGGTTCGGATTTTCATTTTATATATCCGGAAAAAAGTGAAGCAAGATTTTTGAATCATCATGATAATATAACTTTGTTTTTTTCCGGACGAACAGCTATATATAATCTACTTAAGTTTGGAATTACGAAATATGGATGGCAAAAGGTAGGATTTCCTAGTTACTATTGCCATGAGGTTATGACTTTTTGTCAGGACTTAGATATCGAGATTATTTTATATGAATATAATCCTTTTGTGAATAATAATATTAGTTGGAATGATGAGGAAGGCTCAGTAATTGTTAATGTTAATTTTTTTGGCATTACAAAACCTGATCTGGATTTTCTTAATAAAGCGGTTATTATAGAGGATGTAACTCATGATTTACTGAGTATTGGTAAAGGATCTGCTGATTATTATTTTGGATCGTTACGTAAACAACTACCCATAGGAGCCGGTGGGTTTTGCAGCCTTAAAGAGAATGAAAATTTTTCAGAAGATTTGCAGGTTTCACTTGCTGCAGAACAGACCTATCAGAAAAAAGAGGTAGCCATGTTTCTAAAAGCAGAATATCTTCAGGATAGACTAGTTGATAATAATTTATATAGAAAATATTATAAGGAAGCTGAGAATATGTTTGAAAGCCAGCAGACGAACTCCTTATTGCCTATAAAGGCTGTATCACAATTACAGACATTGCCTGTATTTGATTTAATTACAAGTACAAGAGAAAATCTTTTATTGGGAATAAGAGAAATTAAACATACAGATGAATTTCAAATACTAAACAATAAAAATGGCTTCTGTTTAGTTCTTTGTTTCAAAAATTATGAGAGGAGAAATGGATTGAGAGAATATTTAATTGAGAATAAAATATTTCCAGCTATTTTATGGCCAGATCAAATTCTTGAAAATGATAAAGACTTGCAAAATAGGATATTATGTATCCATATGGATTTCAGATATTCTCATGAAGAAATTAAACATATTGCCAACACCATAAATAATTTTTTTCAATATGTATAAATTTGAAATTATTGATCAATTACAACCTGAATGGAATGAAATAGTAAAGTCTTCAAATTTATATGATTTTCATCATACCTCATTTTATCATTCAATAGATAATAACTTTGTTAACAAACTTTTTGTAGCATATCGTAATGATGAATTTGTAGCTTTACCACTAGTAATAAGACCAATTGGAGAGTCCGGTTTTTTTGATTGTACTTCGGTATATGGTTACGCAGGACCTATTACAAATCAGAAAAATTTCAATTTTGATCCGGAATTTCAAATCTTTTTTAAGGAATCATTTGATAAATACTGTTCAGAAAATTTAATTGTATCTGTTTTCTCCCGATTACATCCTTTAATTGATAATAGTATCTTTTTCAACAATTTTGGAAAAGTAGTTGATATTAATAAAACAATTGCTATTGATCTTACAATTTCTCCAGAGGAACAAAGGGTTAAGTATAGAAAATCGAATAAATCAGAAATAAATCAATTAAAAAGAAAAGGCTTTTCTATTGTAGAGGCTGCTTCTCAGAAAGATATTGATGATTTTGTTGCAATCTATTATGAAACCATGAAACGAGTAAATGCAACCCCGGGATATTTTTTTTCAGAAGAATATTTTAATTCTTTTCTAAATAATGATAATTTTGACAGCAAGCTTCTTTTAGCTAAATATGATGGAGAAATAACAGCCGGTGCAATTTTTACAATAACAAAAAAAATAATGCAATATCATTTGGCTGGAACCTCTGAACAATATATAAGAGATACGCCTATGAAATTGATACTGGATGAAGCAAGGTTATTGGGAAATAAACTCGGCATGGAGTCTTTGCATCTAGGAGGTGGAGTAGGAGGAAGTGATGACGATTCTCTTTTTAGATTCAAATCTGGGTTTTCAAATAAACAGTGTGAATTTAAGGTTTGGCAATATATAACTGATATTACAAAATATAATGAACTATCAAAAGATATAGTTGATAAAAATATTAATTTTTTCCCCCTGTATCGAAGTAAATAAGATAATAATATGAATACTAAAATCTGGTTATCCTCACCGCATATGGGAGGGAATGAACAAAAATATATCAACGAAGCATTTCAAGAAAACTGGGTAGCCCCATTAGGTCCTAATGTTAACGGATTTGAAAATGATCTGGAACGGTTTTTAGGTGAAAATGCAAAAGTAGCTGCGCTTTCTGCAGGTACTGCAGCATTACACCTTGCTCTTATTGAATGTGGAGTTGTACATGGGGATGAGGTAATCTGCCAATCCATGACTTTCTCTGCTTCAGCCAATCCAATTGCATATTGTGGAGCAATACCTGTTTTTGTTGATAGTGAGTCTGTTACATGGAATATGTGCCCGAAAGCACTAAGAGAAGCTATCGAAGACAGAATCCGGAAAGGAACAAAACCTAAAGCAATCATTGTAGTTCACCTTTACGGTATGCCGGCAAAAATGGACGAAATTATAGCCACTGCTCAGGAATTCCAGATTCCTGTGATAGAAGATGCTGCAGAAGCTCTTGGCTCAACTTATAAAGGCCAGGCATGTGGAACATTCGGACGTTTTGGTATTTTAAGTTTTAACGGAAATAAAATTATTACCACTTCAGGAGGTGGAGCTTTGGTCTGTCATACTCAGGAGGATAAAGATAAAGCGGTTTTCCTTTCTACACAGGCCAGAGACAATGCTCCTCACTATCAGCATTCACATATTGGTTTCAACTACAGAATGAGCAATATTGTAGCAGGAATAGGAAGAGGACAGATGGAAGTGCTTAAGGACAGAGTGGCTGCCCGTAGAGCAATGCACAATTTCTATATTGACCTTTTCCGCAATATTGAAGGGGTAACTGTATTCTCAGAGCCGAATGATGATTTTTATTCCAACCACTGGTTATCTGCCGTGATTGTTGATCCGGAAATCACAGGAAAAAACAGAGAAGGTTTAAGACTTGCATTTTTAGAAGACAATATAGAATCAAGACCGCTTTGGAAACCAATGCATTTACAACCGGTTTTTGAAACCTCTCCTTATTATGGCGGGAATGTTTCTGAAAAACTTTTTGATAACGGATTATGTCTTCCTTCAGGTTCTAATCTGTCAGAAAACGACAGAGAAAGAATAGCAAAGGTTGTTCATACTTACTTTGGAGTTTAATATCATTTGAATTTAATGAATCAGTATAAATATTGGAAACAAGTTTTTGATTTTGTCTTGGCGGCAATATTGATCCTTTTTCTTATGCCTGTACTGATTATTTTATTTGTAATTGCAAGTTTGGACACCTCTTCCAACGGAATTTTTTTTCAGACCCGGATAGGACAGTATGGAAAACCCTTTACCATTTTTAAAATTAAAACAATTCATGAGCAGAAGAGAACATGTTCAAAAGTAGGGCAGACTCTCAGAAAATTTAAGCTGGATGAATTTCCGCAATTGTTTAATATTTTAAAAGGGGATATGAGTTTTGTAGGTCCCAGACCCGATATCGAAGGCTATTACGATAAACTTGTCGGAGAAGACAGGAAAGTTCTGGAACTCAAACCAGGACTTACCTGCGAAGCAAGCATTAAGTACAGAGACGAAGAATACCTTCTGAATAACCAGGAAGATCCTTTAGCTTACAATGATAAGGTATTATTTCCGAACAAAGTAAAAATGAATCTGGACTATTTTGAAAATATGTCTTTCAAAAACGATACAAAGATCTTGTTTAAAACATTAATAACCACATTGAAATAGAGTTTTTGACTATTATGAAAATTAAAGAAACCCCGCTTAAAGACTGCTACATCATAGAGCCTACTATATTTGAAGATGAAAGAGGCTACTTCTTTGAAAAATTCAACGAAAAAAAATTCGAAGAACTTACCGGAATGAACGGGCACTTTGTGCAGGATAATATTTCCAAATCTTCCTATGGAGTATTGAGAGGACTGCATCTTCAGAAAGGAGAACATGCTCAGGCAAAATTGGTTTCCTGCCTTGAAGGAAGCGTTTGGGATGTGGCGGTAGACCTTAGAGAAGATTCTCCCACATTTGGAAAATGGTTCGGAGTAGAACTTACTGCAGAAAACAAATTACAGCTTTATGTACCGAGAGGTTTCGGACACGGATTTTCAGTACTGAGCACCCATGCTGTATTTTCTTATAAATGTGACAATTTTTA
Organism: Chryseobacterium sp. FG46; assembly: GCF_057809135.1. Classification (NCBI taxonomy): domain Bacteria; kingdom Pseudomonadati; phylum Bacteroidota; class Flavobacteriia; order Flavobacteriales; family Weeksellaceae; genus Chryseobacterium; species Chryseobacterium sp. FG46. Next base: position 260,382 of record NZ_JBMDJJ010000003.1, read on the forward strand.
TAACAAAGAATCAGAAGGCAGCGTAAAATTTAATGATCCGGATCTTAATATTGATTGGAAGGTTGATGAAAAAGATGCCATACTTTCAGAAAAAGACCAGAACGCTCCTGCATTTAAAGAAAAAAACTTTTAAAGTATATCCCTGAAAACCACTTTTATAAAGTGGTTTTCATTTTTTAATCTTAACTCTCCAATATTTTGTATCTTTGCAGACTCAAAATCAAAACGATGCGTACAAAATCTGTAGGGAAGAAGAAAATCAATGTAGTCACTCTTGGATGTTCCAAGAATGTATATGATTCTGAAGTATTAATGAGCCAGCTGAAAGCCAATGGCAAGGAAGTGGTTCACGAAGACCGTGGGGACATTGTGGTCATCAATACCTGCGGATTTATTGATAATGCTAAAGAAGAGTCTATCAATACCATCCTTGATTATGTTGATGCCAAAAACAGAGGCGAGGTTGAGAAAGTATTTGTTACAGGATGTTTATCTGAAAGATATAAACCGGATTTGATAAAAGAGATTCCGGATGTAGACCAATATTTCGGAACCAGAGACCTTCCGGTACTTTTAAAGCATCTTGGAGCAGATTATAAACATGAATTGGTAGGAGAAAGATTAACAACAACTCCGAAACATTACGCATACCTTAAAATTTCTGAAGGCTGTGACAGGCCATGCTCTTTCTGTGCTATCCCGCTGATGAGAGGAGGCCATATTTCAACTCCAATCGAGAAACTGGTTTTAGAAGCTCAGAAACTGGCAAAAAAAGGGACCAAAGAATTAATTCTTATTGCTCAGGATCTTACTTACTATGGGTTGGATCTTTATAAAAAAAGAGCATTGGGTGACCTCCTAAAAGAATTGGTTAAAGTAGAAGGGGTAGAATGGATTCGTCTTCATTATGCTTTTCCAAGCGGTTTCCCTGAAGATGTTCTTGATATTATCCGTGAAGAACCTAAAGTATGTAATTATATAGATATTCCTCTTCAGCACATCAATTCAGATTTGCTGAAATCTATGAAGAGAGGAACTACCCATGAGAAAACAAATGCCCTTTTAGGAAAATTCAGAGAAAAAGTTCCTGATATGGCGATCAGAACAACACTTATCGTTGGATATCCAGGTGAAACGGAAGAAAGATTTCAGGAGCTTAAAGAATGGGTAAGAGAGCAGAAGTTTGACAGATTAGGCTGCTTTACGTATTCTCACGAAGAAAATACTACCGCTTATGTTTTGGAAGATGATATTCCACAAGAAGTGAAAGAGGCAAGAGTAGAAGAAATTATGGAATTGCAGTCTCAAATTTCGTGGGAAAAAAATCAGGAAAAACTAGGGAAAGTATTCAGATGTATTTTTGACCGTAAAGAAGGGAATTATTTCATCGGAAGAACAGAGTATGACTCACCGGATGTAGATAATACGGTTTTGGTTTCAGCTGAAAATACTTATATTTCTATTGGCGAATTTGCAGATGTTAAAATTACCTCTGCCGAAGAATTTGACTTATACGGAGATTTGGTTTAGCTAAATACTTATTAATCAAGTGAAAATAACATCTTTGAAATTAAATTATTAATTATAAATTAATATAGAATTTTCTCAATAGTATTTTTTTAAAATACTGATAATTAACATCTTATAATTTGGACTGATTTAGGTTTTTTAATTTTTCTTTTATAGTGTATATAAATTCGAAAATTATGTCTTAAATTTGCGAAGGAAAAGATATTTTTAAATGATGTGTTTTTCAATTAGTTAATATTAAAAGTGGTTAAAGCTTAATTGAAATGATTATTTTAGCTTTAATCTAATATTCACAAGTTGAGATACATATTCTTTTTTAGAAAATATTGATGAAAAAAATGTAATTAAAAATCTTTAAAAACTTATGAAAAAAATTTTATTAACAGCAATTATGCTTGTTGGCCTTTCGGCCGTTTCTAAGGCTCAACAGGGGCGAGTGGGGATTAACACAACCACACCTGCCGCAACATTAGACGTAGTAGCCAATACTACAGACAATGCAAAACCTGATGCCTTACTAGTCCCTCGTATGACAAGATCTCAGTTGTATGCAAAAGATGCTGCTTATGTTGCTGCCCAAAATGGTGCTTTAGCTTTTGTTACAACTATTGATGGTACTGCAACTCCTAAAACAGCAAACGTTACAGCTGTAGGATTCTATTATTATGATGCTACATCTTCTACTTGGAAAGCTGTAGGCGGAGCTGCTCCTGTAAATACTGCTTTAAATGTTACAAGCCAGAGTAGTAGCTATACTGCACTTCCAACGGATGACATAATTTTATTCACAACCAGTACTGCAACTCAATTGACATTGCCTACAACTGGTGTAACAGTTGGAAAAAGAATTTATGTTTCTGTAATTGGTACTTCAGATATTACACTAAGCCCGGCTCCAAGAGAAACTGCTAATCAGACTTTGATTGCAGGACAAGGGAATATTTTAATGTATACTGGTGATGCTACCAGCCCTTGGTCAATAATTTCTGGATATTAATTGTATAACATTTAAAAATTAAAGTAATGAAAAAGTTCACTAACAAATTTTTAGCTGTTATATTAATGACAGCTGGTGCAAGTTTAACTTTTGCACAAGTCAGAATTGTAAATAATACTTCAAATACGGCCGTTAATAATATGTCTGCTTTTATTGATGCATCTTCTAATTCAACGGCCAATGGTACAACCAATGTAGGAAAAGGATTAATTTTCCCTAGAACAGATTTAACTGCATTTACAGCGTTTGGAGGTTCGCCTACAGGTTTAGCAACGTCTTTTCCAACTCGCTTTGATGGTATGATTGTTTATAATACAGCTGCTAGTGGAGTTGCCGGAGTAGGAGCTACTCAAGGTACTCTTTCCCCAGGGTATTGGTATTATGATAATAAGTCCACTACTGTTGGTGGTGGTACTTGGAGACCTATCGCTGCTGCTGCAAATACAAAAGAAAACATTCTTACTACTGAAACGATTACAAACAGACAAATTAACAGTGCACAGGTATACGGTATAAAAGGAACTTTTACTGCAAGTGGTACGAGTACCTCAGTTACAATTCCTGCTCCAACCGGAATGACTGCTCTGTATACAATTACTATTTATAAAGCTGGTAGTAATACAGTGTATTCTAGAGAATTATATTCATATGACCCAGCTACAGGAGCTGCTGTTACAGGATCTCCTAGCATGTCTGTAGTATATCCGAATGGAACATATGATTACGTATTAGAATATTTAAAATAAATAAAATTTATTTTTAATTACATCATAAAACCAATGAGAGATCATTGGTTTTTTATTTTAAAGATACAATGTTCATCAATTTTTCTGCAATAAAAAAATATTGGTCAATTTTTTATCCATGATCCGGAGATTATTAAAATAATGAATCAGACTTTAAATTTTAACAGAATTTATAGACGTTAAAATTTTGATCCATAAATATTGTTTTATAAGGTTGAACGACCTGTGTTACCTGTTTTCTTCAAAGGCAGATTTTAAGACTTTATATTTCTCGGTATAAATTTTTAGACTTGGATCTTAACACTATGTGTTTTGTAATTTATTGATTTTCAGTTATTTTTTAATTTTAAATTTTTAAATTATGCAAGAATTAGTTAATTATGTTAACTTTTTAAGCTTTTTTTTAACACTTTTTAACAATGCAGTCTGAAAGCCCTATTCATAGTGTATGACGAGGATTGTTAACGTTTATTTAAGATTTTATTAACTGTCTTTAACATGTGAAGTAGGGTTTTATAAAGATTCCTGATACTTTTGTCCCGTCAAAACCAATAAAAGTTCAAAATGATGAAAAGATTCATTCTCGTAATCATAATGATGATTTCAACCCTAGGTGTTTACTCATTTACAAGTAATACCTTAGATACGAAAAAAACAAGTTATGCATCGTACTACCACGATAGATTTAACGGTAGAAAAACCGCTAGCGGAGAAATCTTTGATAACTCAAAGTTTACTGCAGCAAACAGAACGCTTCCATTTGGAACAAACGTTAAGGTAACTAACCTTAGAAATGGTAAAGAGGTTATAGTGAGAATTAATGACCGAGGCCCTTATGGTGGCCCTTCATCAAGAGCATTAGACATGTCTAAAGCTGCGTTCGATGAGATTGGAGATATCAATCATGGTACTATTCCAGTCGAATATGAAATTGTCGATTAATTTTATGATTTAAATTAAAAAAAGCCAGCTGATTCAGCTGGCTTTTTGTATGGATGAATGCCCTGTTGATTATACATCCAATTCCAGTAATGCAGGACAATGGTCAGAATGTACAGCTTCCTTTAAAATAACAGCTCTTGTGAGCTTATCTTTTAAACTATAGGAAGTGAAGTTATAATCTAACCTCCAGCCTTTATTTCTTTCCCTTGAATTTTGTCGGTAGCTCCACCACGTATAATGATCCGGTTCATTATTAAAGAATCTGAAACTGTCAATCAGTTCACACTCATTGATGAAGTTGGTCATCCACTCTCTTTCCATGGGAAGAAAACCGGAAACATTCTTTAAGCCAACAGGGTTGTGAATATCGATAGCTTCATGGCAGATATTAAAATCACCTGATATAATGAGGTTAGGAATTTCTTTTTTTAAATTCTTGATATACTCAAGAAAGTCATGGCAAAACTGCATTTTAAAATCCAGCCTCTCAATATTAGAAGCGGAAGGAACATAGACGGAAATGGCAGAAAATCCGTCAAAATCTGCCCGGATGATTCTTCCTTCATTATCATAGCTTTCGATACCGCAACCATACTCTACATGATTAGGTTTTATTTTTGAAGCAATTCCGACTCCGCTGTAGCCTTTTCTTACTGCAGAATGCCAATAACTGTGATACCCTAATTTTTCAAGACTTTCGATATCTATCTGATCATTTCCGGCCTTGCTCTCCTGAATACAGATGATATCCGGATCGGCAGTCTTAAGCCAGCCCAGGAAATCTTTTGTAAAAGCTGCTCTAATCCCGTTGACATTATAAGTGATTAATTTCATAAACAAAATAAATTTTTTCAAATGTAGGGAAATAAAAAAGCCGGTTTTGAATTTCAAAGCCGACTTTTTATATTTTAATTATGTGATTTTATTTTTTAAAAACTGTTTTACCGTCTTTTGTCAGTTCTATTTCCTCGCCTTTTCCTCTCAGTTCATAATGGTCATTCTTGTACCATATTCCTGAGGCAGGCTTTTGTCCCTGAAGCTCAATGGTTTCATTGTTGAATACTACAGTAGCCGTATTTTTGGTATTGTTGAAGGTCATGTCCAGGGTTTTCCCATTCTTGTCTTTCGAAGTACTTTTTACAATTTCATCCTGAGTACCTGAAACAGCTGCTGAATCAGAAGGCTTAGAAGCAATACTGTCTACAGTAGTGGGTGTGGAATCTGTTGCTTTCTTTTCTTTATTACATGAAGTTAAAAATAATGTTGCGAATGCTGCTGTAATAAAAATGTGCTTTTTCATAAGATTATATTTATTTAAGGTTGCCTTCTGTTATGCAAAATGAGTGCCTTAAAAAGAGGCGGAAAAAATCATTCGATTTTTTCCGCCTTTAACCCAAAATTAAATAAACTATGAAAAAAACTACTTGGGTTCTAATACGCTGATAGGAATGATACATTCTTCCAGTGAAATTCCTCCATGCTGATAAGTTTCTTTATAGTAATTTACAAAATGATTGTAATTTTTAGGATAAGCCAGGAATATATTGTTTTTAGCAAAAATATATTTCGAACTCAGGTTTCCTTTTGGAAGGAAAAGTTTTTCCGGGTTGGTAATGGCCCATACATCACTGTCATCGTACGTTAAGCTTTTACCGGTTTTATATCTGATATTGGTAGACGTTTCTCTGTCTCCCACCACTTTACTTGGTTTTTTAACGTATACGGTTCCGTGATCTGTGGTGATCACCAGCTTATAGCCATTTTCTGCAGCCGCTTTAATGATCTTCAATAAAGAAGAATTTTCAAACCAGTTGAAGGTAAGAGAACGGAAAGTCTTATCATCACGGATTAGCTGATCTACAATGTGATTGTCTGTTTTCGCGTGTGACAGGATATCAATAAAGTTGTATACAATGACCAAAAGGTCATTATTTTTATGCTGATTGAAATCATCGTAGATCTTTCTTTCAAAATCAGCATTCAGTACTTTAAGATACTTCATCGATTTTGATCCAAGACCAATTCTTTTCATTTGGTCTTCCAGGAAATCACGTTCAAATTCATTTTTATTTCCTTCTTCATTATCATTGAACCATTTATCCGGAAAACGTTTCTCAATCTCGGATGGCATTAATCCCGCAAAGAAAGAGTTTCTTGCATACTGTGTTGCCGTAGGAAGAATACTATAGTAATAATCTTCCGATATTTTATTGTAATATTTTGTAAATAAAGGTTCAATTACTTTCCACTGGTCATAACGAAGGTTATCTACCATCAGTAAAAGAACTTTCTCTTTTTCTACTTCAGGTTTCACTTTTTCCTTGAAAAGTGTATGGCTCATCATGGGTTTATCCGAATCTGTAAGCCAGTTTTCATAATTTTTCTCAATGAATTTAGCAAACTGAATATTCGCTTCTTCTTTCTGAGACTGCAGAAGATCTGCAAATTCATTGTCTGCTACCTTATCAAATTTGATTTCCCAGCTAAGGATCTTTTTATAATACTCAGCCCATTCCTGATAAGTTCTCAGGTAAGAAAGTTCCATCGAAAGGTTTCTGAATTCCTGCTGGTATTGTAAAATTGTTTTTTGTTCAACCAGATTATCCTCCTGAAGGTTTTTCTTGAGGGAAAGTAATATCTGATTAGGGTTTACGGGCTTTAATATATAGTCGGCAATCTGGGAACCGATAGCCTCTTCCATAATATGTTCTTCTTCGCTTTTGGTAACCATGACAATTTTTAAGGCATTATCTTTTTCCTTAATCATAGGAATAGCCTCCAGGCCGGAAATACCCGGCATATTTTCATCAATTAGCGTTAAAGCAAATTTTTCTGAATCCATAAGTTCCAAAGCCTCGTTCACATTATTTACAGGGGTTACCTGGTAACCCTTTTTTTCTAAAAATACGATATGAGGTTTAAGTAAATCTATTTCATCATCTATCCATAATATCTTTTCTGACATAATTTATTTTTTACATGGTTATAGTATCAAAATGTTGACCAATTCCTTTTAAAATCTCACAAAATCGAAAGATTAAAAGTTAAATATTAGTTAAATGAAAATACGGTAAAATAATTCACATTTTCTATTCATTTAATCAGTGTTTTTTATATACTCCAAAGCCTTTTCCAGTACTTCGTCTTCTCCGTTTTTTATTCCTTCTATACTAGGTTTTATAAGGATATCAGGAATAATTCCGATTCTTTGGGTCTCTCTGCCATCAGGATAATAAGCGCCAAGACCTGTAAACCGCGTATTAAGATCAGCAATTTTAAAGACAATAACATCTCCGTTGGCTCCCGAAGTATTACTCCCGATAATTTTCGCCTTAGGATGGTGTTTGAACATCATTGTAGTAGTTTCGGCCTGGCTTTGCGTATTCTCATCTACTAAAACGATGACATTTCCTTTATAGTATTCAGGATTTTTTCTGCCGGTGACATTTTTTCTGCTGTAGAATTTGCCGGGATATCTGGTATCAGGAAAAGTAAACTGATAATAAACCGAGGGGGTAGGAAGAAGAAGGTAACTTAATGGAATGATCGTTTGTCTGGGATAATTCCTAAGATCAAAAATAATGGATTTTGCAGATTTTAAACTGATGTACATTTCATCAAGATCTTCCTTTTCTATAATTCCCATATTGACGTACCCGATTTTCTTTTCATCATCCATAAATTTCCACTTTTTGGGAGCGGGAATTTTTTCATGAATAATATCCTTAGTAAGGTATGTTCTGGTTTTTATTTCCAGGTTTTGACCTTCTCTTTCAATCTTTACGGAAATAGAATCATTGTTGCTGAAGAGAAGCTTGTCTTTTATTTTGCTGACTTTACCCCATGAGTTGGAAGCGGGTACATATTTTCCCAAACTGTTGATCACTTGCGGAATAGTTTTTCCCTCAATATCATAAATGACATCTCCCGGATGCAGAGTACTTTTATGCCGGGATCGCGTGGTATTAATTTTTGTAATCACTAATTTCCCCTCAGCATAGGAATATTCTACGGGAACCTTTCGTTGACCATACAGATTAAGCTGAATCTTTTTTGATGAAATATAGGCGTGTGAGTCATCCGTTTTAGTGACCAGCTCTGCCAATGCCAAATGAAAATCTTCATCATTATCAATCATTAAAAATTTGGGAATCATTTCTGTAAGGACGTCATTCCAGTTCTGATCGGTTTCGTATTTATAGGGGAAGAAATATTCTACGTAATTCCAGTATCTGAATAACTCCAGTAAACTATTTCTTTTAGAAGTAAATTGAGAACCATAGGATTTTTCATTCCTGAAATATATTTTTCTTCCACTTTTTCCAACATAATGATTGTCTTCAAGATTCCTGTTGTTTTCAATATAGCGGAGGTTTTGAGATACATGATCTGAGAAAATTTGCGAATTATCTATCCAGCGCAGATCAAAATTTTTAAGGAAATACACTTTCTGATCTTTAACTGAACATTCTTTGCATCGCGGGACTTCTCCGAGGCTTTCAATCCATTCGGAATACAAATCATTGAGAGATTCCTTATCGTTAATATTTTCAAGTTCATTGATCTTTTGAAAAAGCTCCTTGTCCCAGTTCAGATTTCCTTTAGCTACACGAGGGTGGTAATATTTTAAAAATCCCCAAACTCTGCACAGAGATTCCAACTTCTGTGTCTCAGTGATCATTTGTGCGGAAAAGTTTAAACTTAAAAGTAAAAAGAGGAAAAGCGAGAAGAGTCTCATTAAAGGTTGTCGTGTTTTCTCTCAAAGATAATCCTTTAATATAACAGCCGCAAAAGGTTTTCAAAAAATATTGAATTGAAAATAAATATCCGGCAGAGAATTTCTACAATTGATATGATGATGTTTTTGATGAAAATATTGGGTAGATCAACGGCTTATCCCAATATTTTAATAGTAATTTAATGAAAGGCTAAACTTTAAAATGCCTAACTTTGTTTACTAATACTGACGTTTCAATGCAGAATAAGCTAAAAATCATCAACGATCCCGTTCACGGATTTATAAAAATACCACACGAAATTTTATTTGATATCATTGAGCATCCCTACTTTCAGAGATTAAGAAGAATCGGGCAGACTGGGCTTTTGAATCTGATATTTCCAGGGGCTACCCATACAAGGTTTCACCATGCTCTTGGAGCAATGCATCTGATGTTTACCGCTCTTGAAACATTGAAGCAGAAAGGAGTGAAAATTTCTGAGGAAGAAGAAAAAGGAGCAATGCTGGCCATTCTGATGCATGATATTGGTCATGGTCCGTTTTCCCATGCCCTTGAAAGTATGCTGATGGATGACTGGCATCATGAAAATCTTTCTCTGCTGTTGATGAACAAGCTTAATGAGGAATTCGAAGGCCAGCTTTCAATGGCGATTGAAATGTTTCAGGGGAAATATCACAGAAAATTTTTCAACCAATTGATTTCCTCCCAATTGGATGTTGACCGTTTGGATTATCTTAAAAGAGACAGCTTTTTTACAGGAGTGTCTGAAGGAAATATTAATACGCAGAGAATTATTTCCATGATGAATGTCTGTGAAGAAGGCGAACTGGTAATTGATGCAAAAGGGATTTATTCCATTGAAAATTTCCTTACAGCCAGAATGTTTATGTACTGGCAGGTATATTATCATAAAACGTCAGCTTTGGCAGAGTTTCTTTTGGTGAAAATCCTTGAAAGAGCAAAGTATCTGATTTCTCAGGGAGCAAAACTTCCCGCAACGGATAATCTGCAATATTTCTTATACCGTGAAAAGAGTGCTGCAACGGATGAAGATATAGAACGATTTACAAAACTTGATGACAATGATGTGATCCAGGCAATGAAAGAATGGCAGAATTCGGATGACTTTGTTTTGTCGTATTGGTGTCAATGTGTAATTCAGAGAAATCTGCCTAAAACCATTATTTCATCACATCCATTTGACCAGGAAATAATTGATGAAAAAATAAAAAAGAGTAATGAACTTTTCGGAATTGATAATGGTAATGAATTGGTTCATGAAATTAAAAGAAAATTACTGCCTTATCATGCAGAGAAACAACCCATCTATTTACTGCATAAAAATGGCAGGAGAACAAAGCTGCATGAGTCGGAAGATCAGCTTTTATCAGGGTTGATTGTAAATAAAACAACCCGCTATATCCTTATGTTTCCAAGAGATATCTCCATACTGGACTCTTAAAGAATATTAAAATTTACGATCTGAAACTAAAACATGTTTGCAAATTATAGAATTTCTTATCTTTGCAGAATATGGAATTTACAGCTTCGCAAATTGCAAGTTTTATTGACGGAAAAATAATAGGTGACGAGAATGCACTTATTACGGGAGTTTCACCAATTGAAAATGGGGAATCAGGACATCTTTCTTTTATAGCACAAGATCGGTTTTCTCATTTTTTGGACAGCTCAAAATGCTCTGTTATCATCGTTTCGGAAAAACTTCTGGAGAAAAATCATTATAACCCTACCTTAATCGTTGTAAAGGATGCCTATCTTTCTTTTCAGATTCTGATGAATTTATATCAGGAAATGCAGGGAAGAAAAGAAGGTATTGAGAATGGTTCATCTATTCATGACTCAGCGGTCATAGGTGATAAAGCCTATATCGGAGCATTTACCTATGTTTCCGAGAAAGCTAAGATAGGGGAAGGATCACAGATCTATCCACATGTATATATAGGAAAAGGAGTGAAAATTGGTAAAAACTGTAAGATAGACAGTGGTGCCAGAATTTACGACTACTGTATTGTTGGAGATAACTGTGTAATTCATTCCAATACCGTAATCGGAGGTGATGGTTTTGGTTTCCAGCCAACAGCTGAAGGCTTCAAAAAAATACCACAGCTTGGAAATGTAATTATTGAAGACGATGTAGAAATTGGTTCAAATTGTAGTATTGACAGAGCTACCATTGGCTCTACTGTCATCGGAAAAGGAACCAAAATTGACAATTTGATTCAGATTGCCCACAATGTGAAAATTGGTCAGAACAACGTAATTGCTGCACAAGCAGGAATTGCTGGTTCTACAACTATCGGTGACTGGAACCAGATTGGTGGTCAGGTAGGCGTTGTAGGACATATCAAAATAGGAAATCAGGTGAAAATTCAGGCTCAGAGTGGCGTGAATTCTAGTGTTAATGACAGAGAAACATTGTATGGTTCACCCGCAATCAGTTACAATGACTATTTAAGGAGTTATGTTCATTTCAGGAACTTACCTGGAATAGTAAATAGAATAAATAATCTTGAGAATAACTCAAAAGATAATACTAATGAGTGATATGCAAAAAACACTTCAGCAAGAGGTAACTCTTTCTGGAATTGGCCTTCATACCGGTAAAGAAGTAAAACTGACCATTAAACCTGCTAAAGAAAATACAGGTTTTGTATTTGTAAGAACAGACTTGGAGGGACATCCTCAGGTAGAAGCTGATGTAAATTATGTTGTAGCAACTGAAAGAGGAACTACATTAGAAAAATTAGGGGTAAAAATTACCACTTGCGAACATCTTTTGGCTGCCCTTGTTGGCTGCGATATTGATAATGCAATTTTAGAAATGGATGCCTCTGAACCTCCTATTTTGGATGGATCCTCAAAATACTTTGTGGAAGCAATCGAAAGTGTTGGAGTAGCAGAACAAACCATTGCAAGAGAATATCTTGTGGTAAAAGAAGTTCTTACGTACAGTGATCCGGCTACAGGTTCGGAAATCACCATCATTCCTTCAGATACTTACGAAGTTACTACTATGGTAGATTTTGGGACTAAAGTATTAGGTACTCAGAATGCTACTCTTAAAAATATTTCAGAATTTAAAGACGAAATCTCATCAGCAAGAACATTCAGCTTCCTGCATGAATTGGAAATGCTTTTAGATCATGGTTTGATCAAAGGTGGAGATATTTCCAATGCTATTGTATATGTAGATAAAGATCTTACTCCTGAAACAACAGAAAAATTAAAGAAAGCCTTTGGAAAAGATAATGTATCCATCAGACCAAACGGTATTCTTGATAATCTTAATTTAAACTATCCTAATGAAGCAGCAAGACACAAATTACTGGATGTAATTGGTGACCTTGCTCTGGCAGGAGTAAAAATAAAAGGTAAAGTTATAGCCAACAAACCGGGACACTATGTGAATACCCAGTTTGCAAAAAAACTAAACCGCCAGTGGAAATTGCAGAAAAAGAAAAATGTTCCGGATTTTGACCTGACAAAAGAACCAGTATTCGATATCAACGGAATTATGAAGCTTATGCCTCACAGACCTCCGTTCTTATTGATTGATAAAGTTCTTGAACTTTCAGACTCTCACGTTGTAGGTTTGAAAAATGTAACCATGAACGAACCTTTCTTCGTGGGACACTTCCCTAAAGAACCTGTAATGCCTGGAGTTCTTCAGGTAGAAGCATTAGCACAGACAGGAGGAATTCTTGTATTGGCAAGCGTTCCGGATCCTGAAAACTATTCTACTTATTTCATCAAAATTGATAAGGTGAAATTCAAGAGAAAAGTAATTCCAGGAGATACGCTTATATTCAAAATTGAATTGATTGAGCCTATCAGAAGAGGAATTGTTCATATGCAGGGATATGGATATGTAGGAGACACTGTGGCAGTAGAAGCAGAGCTTATGGCTCAAGTTGCAAAAAATAAAGTTGATTAAATGATTCATCAATTAGCAGCCGTTGATAAACGTGCGAAAATCAGCAAAAATGTAATCGTAGAACCTTTCACTACCATTGCAGGGGATGTAGAAATAGGAGAAGGAACATGGATTGGTCCTAATGTAACCATTATGGATGGTGCAAGAATAGGAAAAAACTGTAGGATTTTTCCCGGTACCGTAATATCTGCAATTCCTCAGGATCTGAAATTTGATGGTGAAGATACCCAGGTAATTATCGGTGATGACACAACAATCAGAGAGTGTGTTACCGTAAACAGAGGGACAAAGGCTTTGGGATATACTAAAATAGGAGCGAACTGCCTTATTATGGCTACTTCGCATATTGCCCATGATTGCGTTATTGGAGATCACGTTATCATTGTAAACGGCTGTGGTATTGCAGGACATGTGGAAATTGGTGATTATACCGTAATGGGAGGTTTATCAGCAGTTCACCAATTCGGTAAAATCGGGAAACATGTAATGATTTCGGGAGGTACCTTGGTAAGAAAAGATATTCCACCTTACGTAAAAGTAGCAAGAGAGCCGATGTCTTATGCTGGTATCAACTCTGTTGGTTTAAGAAGAAGAGGATTTACGAATGAAAAGATCTTTGAAATTCAGAAAATCTACAGAGCAATCTTCCAAATGAAGATGAACGTTTCCCAGGCTATTTCCCATATTGAAAAAGAAATGCTTCCAACGGCTGAAAGAGATGAAATCTTACAGTTTATTCAAAACTCACCAAGAGGTATCGTAAAAGGATACGGAACCGGTAAAGATAGTAATTAAGAGAAATGCTAAAAAGCAAATTTGCAAATCTGCCTGTTTGCTTGCCAGCCAATACAATTTAAGTAAAAAAAGATAATATATATTAATGGCAACAAGTAACGATATCAGAAAAGGTCTTTGCATCGAATATAGCAACGATATTTTTAAAGTAATCGAGTTTCTTCACGTAAAACCAGGAAAAGGACCTGCTTTCGTAAGAACAAAATTAAAATCAGTGACTAACGGTAAAGTAATTGATAATACTTTCTCTGCTGGGCACAAAATTGATGAAGTAAAAGTAATCACCAGAAAGTTCCAGTACCTGTATGATGATGAGAACGGATTCCACTTCATGAACAATGATGACTTTTCTCAGCTATACATCAATAAAGAAATGATTGAGAACTCTCAGTTTATGAAAGCTGGTGAAGAAGTAACCATCATTTTGAAAGAGGCTGATGAAACTCCACTTTCTGCTGAACTTCCACAATCAGTATACCTTGATGTTATCGAAGCTGATCCGGGTGTAAAAGGAAACACGGCAACCAATGCCCTTAAAAACGCAATCGTTGAAACAGGAGCAAGAGTAATGGTTCCTTTGTTCATTGAACCGGGAGACAGAATTAAAGTAAGCACTGAAGACGGCAGCTACTTAGAAAGAGTAAAAGAATAAATAAAATTTACATAAATTCGGTTTGCATCAGCACTCCGAATTTTGTTTTATAAGAAAATCTATTGTTATGAGATTCCATTCTCCGCAAAAGCTTAAAACGATTGCAGATTTAATAGGCTCAGCATTTGTAGGGCCGGAAGATTTTGAAGTATTGGGAACAAATGAAATTCACATGGTAAAACCAGGTGATATCGTTTTTGTGAATCACCCTAAATATTATGACAAAGCACTAAACTCTGCAGCCACTATTATTTTAATTGATAAAGAAGTAGACTCTCCGGAAGGCAAGGCACTTTTGGTTTCTGATGATCCTTTCAGAGACTTTAATAAAATCAATACCCATTTTACCAGAATCTATAATTTCACGGAAGAACTTCACGACGTGGAAATAGGAGAGGGTACAAAGATTCACTCTTCAGCAGTGATCGGAAATAATGTGAAAATCGGGAAAAATACCCTTATCTTCCCTAATGTTGTAATCGGTGACCGTACGGAAATTGGTGATAACGTCATTATCCAGTCCAATACAGTGTTAGGAGGTGATGCATTTTATTACAGAAAATTAAATGGAAATTTTGATCGTCTGATTTCTGTGGGAAATGTTATCATTGAAAACAATGTAGAGATCGGTAACGGCTGTACCATTGACAGGGGAGTTACAGACTCTACCATCATTGGAGAAGGTTCCGTTTTGGATAACCAGATTCAGATCGGACATGATACCGTTATCGGGAAAAAATGTCTGATTGCTTCTCAGGTGGGAATTGCAGGATGCTGTATCATCGGAGATGAAGTGACATTATGGGGACAGGTAGGAATCGCTTCCGGCAATAAAATAGAGGCAGGATCTGTAATTTTGGGAAAAACAGGAGTAAACAGAGATCTTGAAAAAGGAACCTATATCGGGATGTTTGCAGAAGATTTTAAAACTTATCTGAAAAAAGAAGTAAAACTGAGAAATCTCAAATAAACAATTCCAAAGGTTTTATCCAAAATCAAAGAAATTTAAGTAAATTTGTGAGCATTAATAAAATAATAAATAAATTAAAACAACAATAAAATGTCAATTTTAGTAAACAAAGATTCTAAAGTAATTGTACAAGGATTTACAGGGAACGAAGGAACTTTCCACGCTGGTCAGATGATTGAATACGGAACAAACGTAGTAGGTGGTGTTACTCCAGGAAAAGGAGGCAGCGAGCACTTAGGAAAACCGGTATTTAATACAGTAGCTGACGCTGTTGAAAAAGCAGGAGCTAACGTAAGTATCATTTTCGTACCACCGGCATTCGCAGCAGACGCTATCATGGAAGCTGCTGAAGCAGGAATCAAAGTAATTGTATGTATTACTGAAGGTATTCCTGTAGCTGATATGGTAAAAGTAAAATCTTATATCGCGGACAGAGACTGCAGATTAATCGGACCAAACTGCCCTGGAATCATTACTTCTGAAGAAGCTAAAATTGGTATTATGCCAGGTTTCGTTTTCAAAAAAGGAAAAGTAGGGATCGTTTCAAAATCAGGAACTCTTACTTACGAAGCTGCTGACCAGGTAGTAAGAGCAGGTTACGGTATCTCTACTGCAATCGGTATTGGTGGTGATCCAATCATCGGAACAACTACAAGAGAAGCTTTAGAGCTATTTATCAACGACCCTGAAACTGAAGCTGTTGTAATGATCGGTGAAATCGGTGGAGGTCTTGAAGCTGAAGCTGCAAGATGGTACAAAGCAAGCGGATCTACTAAACCTGTTGTAGGTTTCATCGCTGGACAAACTGCTCCAAAAGGAAGAACAATGGGACACGCAGGTGCTATCGTAGGTGGTGCTGAAGATACAGCTCAGGCAAAAATGGAAATCATGAGAGAAAACGGTATCAACGTTGTTGATTCTCCTGCTGATATTGGTGCTACTGTAGCTAAAATTCTAGGATAATATAAAACCCACAACATATGAAAAAACTTTTATTAGCCTCTGCTTTAATGCTTTCTGCTTTATCATTCGCACAGGTGCAGTGGAAAAGTACAAGATTTGGAGTAACAGGAGGTTTAAACTACTCCAGAGTATCGAACGCCCACAATCCTTCAGGCCCAAGATACACTTTCCAGGCTGGAGCTTTGGCATTGATCCCCGTAGGAAAGGCAAACCAATTCTTTATTCAACCTGAAGTTCAGTACTATGGTGCAGGAGAAACAGGAAAAGATAAGGATGCTAAAGGTGTAAGCGGTTATGACGCAGTATATGCTAATAACTACCTGAGTGTGCCTCTTTATTTCAAAGGATATTTTTCTGAAGCAGAATCAGAATTCTTTGGATTAATAGGACCTAGATTTAACTTCTTGCTGAGCCAGAACGTTAAAGATGCTCCTGTAAGCAGACCTTATTATGATCCGGATGTTACTGATCCTAACCAGCCGGCAGGCGTTAATGGTAAGGCGAACAGTTTTAACTGGGGACTTGGGCTGGGAGTAGGATATAGCTACAAAAGACAACTTGAAGTAGCCTTAAAATACGACTTAGGTCTTAGTGATACTTATCCTGGTCTTAAAAAAGAAACCAAGGGTACTGATAAGAAAAAATCAGAACAGGTCATTGCACTTACCTTAAGCTATATATTCAAATAGAATATTTCAGAATAAAAAAAATCCCGGAAATTCAATTTCCGGGATTTTTTTATTACAAACCTTAAGAAAATAAAGGTATTGATCAGTTGGTCTTTTTACTTCTTACCCCTTAATCCACTTCCAAAGCTCTTTTAACGTAGCTTTATTCCCATACATTAAAATACCTACACGATAGATTTTTCCGGCAAGGAAGATCATGAAAATAGTGGTTAGCAACAATAATGTAATAGACAAAGCAATCTGCCATGCAGGAACTCCGAACGGAATTCTGGCAATCATGGCAACCGGTGAAGTAAACGGGATGATGGATAACCAGAAGCCTAAAGGACCTTCCGGGTTGTTCATCAATGTGAAACTTCCATACATTCCTAATGTTAATGGTAAAATAGCAAATAAAGTAAACTGCTGTGTCTCTGTTTCGTTATCCACTGCAGAACCAATAGCTGCATAAATAGAACTATAGAAAATATATCCTAAAAGGAAAAATACGATGAATACAAAGATGATTAACGGAAAATTCAGCTCCAGTAAACTGTGTGAAATCTGAGTCGCAAGCTGTCCCATATCCAGTTTACTTGCAATCTCTTCATTTCCACCCGGAATATTCTTCTGAAGAGGAGAGAACCCTGTATTGAGTACCAATGCGCCAATAACAGACATGGTAATCCAGATCAAAAACTGGGTCAGTGCAACCATGGTTACTCCCAGAATTTTACCCATCATCAGTTCAAAAGGTTTTACAGAAGAAATAATGATCTCTACAACACGGTTATTTTTCTCTTCAAGCACGCTTCGCATTACCCTTACCCCATAAATAATGATGAACATAAAAGTAACATACATCAGTACCATACTTAATCCGGATTTCACTCCAAAAGCAAGATCAGAATCCTCTTTATTGTTATCCGAAACATTAATGGTTTTTAAAGTAAAGTTTTTATCAAGATCATTTAATTGAGTTTCCTGAATACCCAGTTGCTTTATTTTTTCTTTTCGGACAACATTGCTGATATCAGATACAATTTGTTGTTTTGTATCAAAACCTATTTTACTGTTGATAATCAGTCGGGTTTCCTTTTCAAGGCCATCAAAATTCTGATTTTTCAATTCAGGAAGAATCAGGATGCCGTCCATAGATTCATTTCCTTTTAAATTGTTAATTTTGGACTTTTCATCCGCTGCAGAAACAAAAACGTAGTTTAATTTATCATTAGATTTAAGCTGATTGGTAAACAATCCGCTCTTATCAACCACTTCTATGATACTGTGTGATTCATTCGCCTTAAACATTAATCCTACAACTGCTCCGAAAGCAATAATCAAGACAGGGGCAAGAAGAGTTAATATGATGAAAGACTTTTTCTTAACCTGGGTAAGAAACTCTCTTTTGGTAATTAAAAAAATATTATTCATAAAATTAAGAATGATTACTTACAGCATTAATAAACACTTCATTCATACTGGGAATTCTTTCGTCGAATGATCTCACTTTACCTACCTGTACAAGATCCAGAAGAACATTATTCTGGCTCTCTTCATTTTTCAGATCAAAAGAAACAAGATTATTTTCATTGGATAGGTTGAATATCTCATATTTGTTTCTGAAATTTTCAAACTGATCACTGCTTACCTCAGAAAGCGTAATTCCAAAAATATTTTTCTTGAATTTTTCCCTTACATCAAAAACCCTTCCGTCAATAATTTTCTTTGAATTGTTGATCAACGCAACATAATCACACATTTCTTCTACACTTTCCATTCTGTGGGTAGAAAGAATGATGGTTGTTCCGTTATTTTTAAGGTCAATGATCTGATCCTTGATTAAATTGGCATTCACAGGATCGAAACCTGAAAAAGGTTCATCAAGAATTAAAAGATGAGGCCTGTGAAGAACGGTTACCACGAACTGAATTTTTTGAGCCATTCCTTTAGAAAGTTCGGAAAGCTTTTTCTTCCACCATTGGTCGATGTTCAGTTTTTCAAACCACTTTTTGGCTTCGTTCAAAGCATCACTTTTGCTCATTCCCTTCAGTTCCCCGAAATAGAGAATCTGGTCACCCACAGTCATGTTTTTGTACAGTCCTCTTTCTTCAGGCATATAGCCAATATCTTTAATATGGCCTGGGTTCAGTTTTTCACCATTGATATGGATTTTTCCAGAATCTGCCTGAGTAATTTGGTTAATAATACGGATAAAAGAAGTTTTTCCGGCTCCGTTGGGACCTAAAAGGCCATAAATACTGCCTTTTGGAACATGGATGCTAAAATCATCCAGGGCGACCTTTTTTCCGGCATTATAGGTCTTTTTAATATGTTCAGCTTTTAGCATTAAATTGTTCTTTTTTACTATTAGTATGAAAAAGTCCCGAAAGTTACGGAAATATTAAAACAGAATTAATGTAAAAGAAAAAATCCTGATGATTATCAGGATTTTAATTTATTGTTTCACGATTTGAGTAACTTTCTGCGTGTTGTCACTTAAAATATATCGGATCATATATTTTCCGGGCTTTAATTTTTCAATATTAATCTCTCCGGAGTTCATATTCACCGTATAATTGGCGACCTGCATACCCAAAATTGAATAAAAAGTCACGCTTTTGATTCTTAAAGAAGAATCTTTTGCCTTAATGATAAGGAAATCCTTTGCAGGATTTGGATAGGCAAGCAATACACCATCATCCGCCTTTTGAGTGGTGGAAGCCGGCTCTCTTAGCTGAGCTTTTAAATTGTTGGAAAACCCAACAAAAGTGCCTGCAAATAGAAATAAAAGTAAAAGTTTTTTCATCAAATTTATAATTTCTCGAATATATGTAACAAATGTAACAAATTCTACAATTTCATACAATAGTTTATTGTAGAACTTATATTAAATTTGTAGAAACTTATTCAAAAAGTATTCCAAAAATGATACATTCAAGAAATAGAAGACTTAGAGTTAATGAATCTATCAGAAGTCTGGTAAGAGAAAATGTGCTTACAACTGATGATTTTGTAATGCCGATCTTCGTAATGGAGGGCGAAAACAAGCAGGAGGCAATCCCGTCTATGCCGGGAATTTTTAGGCGGAGTATAGATTTAACAGTGAAGGAATGTAAGGAATTATTTTCTTTGGGAGTGAAAGCTGTCAATTTGTACATGAAAGTGTCAGAACATCTGAAAGACAATACAGGAAAAGAAGCCTGGAACAAAGACGGATTGATGCAGAACACCATCAAAGCAATTAAAGATGCCGTTCCGGGAATGATTGTAATGCCGGATGTAGCCTTAGATCCTTATTCAATCTACGGACACGACGGAATCATTGAAAACGGAAAAGTTTTAAATGACGCTACCAATGAAGCACTGGCAAGAATGTCAGTATCGCATGCAGAAGCAGGAGCAGATCTTGTAGCACCAAGTGATATGATGGATGGCAGAGTAATGGTTATCCGTGAAGCATTGGAAGAAAGCGGATTTACAGATGTAGGAATTGTTAGCTATGCTGCCAAATATGCAAGTTCTTTCTATGGGCCTTTCAGAAGCGCTTTAGACAGTGCTCCAAAAGATGATATGGAAATTCCGAAAGATAAAAAAACGTATCAGATGGATTTTCACAACACCCGTGAAGCCCTGAATGAAGTATTTAAAGATATTGATGAAGGAGCCGATGTAATCATGATCAAACCGGGACTTCCTTACCTGGATATTGTTTCCAAAGTACGTGAAGCCATTGATCTTCCCATCGCAGTATACAATGTAAGTGGAGAATATGCCATGGTAAAAGCTGCTGCTCAAAACGGCTGGCTGGATAATGATAAAACGATCCTTGAAAGCTTGACATGTTTCAAAAGAGCAGGAGCAGATATGATCTTTACATATTTTGCAAAAGAAGCAGCTATCTTATTGAATAAATAAAATAGCGTGTATTAAAATAAAATTCCGGCTGTTCTGAAAAGAACAGCCGGAATTTTTATGATGATATTTATAATTCTTATAACCAGCCTTTTTTTCCATACACATACGTATCATCGAATTGTTTATCACTCATAAAAAGATATAAAATACCTTCGATAAAAGGAATGATGGAGGCAGCTCCTAAAGTAACAACATTCAGAACCAATTGAATGATTCCCTCTTTTGTATAACCCAGATAAAATTTATTTAATGCAAGCCATCCCACAAGAATTCCCAATAAAGCGGCAGGGATTTTCTTTTCCGAACGATAAGGAACATTGCTTTGCTGGTTTTGTACATTTTCTGTTTTTGTATACCCGTAATTTTCCATTTCTTACTATTTATAATTGATTGATATGTTTTACGATGAGTAGATTAAAATGATGAAAAGTTACAATGGATTGTAAATGAATAAGTTTGCATTTAACGTAAACAAGTTGATATTAACCTATAAGTGAAGTTTATATTTTTGATATATTTGCCCTATGATTTTACGAGGAGAAAACTTAATCAAGGAATACGGTCCTAAAAAAGTTGTAAAAGGCGTTTCTGTACAGGTTCAACAGGGAGAAATTGTTGGTTTGCTGGGTCCGAACGGAGCAGGAAAAACCACATCGTTTTATATGATTGTAGGGTTGGTTAAGCCTACTTCAGGGAAAATTTTTCTGGACAAGCAGGAGATTACTACCGATGCCATGTACAGACGTGCTCAAAAAGGAATCGGATATCTGGCTCAGGAAGCTTCGGTTTTCAGAAAACTATCTGTAGAGGAAAATATCATGGGCGTATTACAGCTGACCAAGCTTTCAAAACGTGAACAGCAGATCAAATGTGATGAGCTGATTGAAGAGTTTTCTTTACAGCACGTTCGTAAAAACAGAGGAGATCTTCTTTCCGGGGGAGAAAGGCGTAGAACAGAAATTGCCCGTTGTCTTGCCACAAGCCCGAACTTTATCCTTCTGGATGAACCTTTTGCAGGGGTAGACCCGATTGCCGTAGAAGATATCCAGAAAATTGTAAGAAGTCTTGTAGATAAAAATATTGGAATTCTGATTACCGACCACAACGTACAGCAGACTTTAGCAATTACGAATAAAACCTATATCATGTTTGAAGGAAAGATCCTGAAAGAAGGACTTCCGGAAGACCTTGCCAATGATCCACAGGTAAGAGAAGCCTATCTGGGTGAAAACTTCGTCTATCAAAGTATTCTGGATAAACCTAAAAAGAAGAAATACGCTTACAATATCTGGGCTGGTAACTTTGATTCAAAAGTACAGCTGCAGGGATTTGTCAATGAAAACTTCAGTCAGTTTGATGATCTTAGATTATTACATGGCTTTGAAGAGGTCAGCTTTGCTACCTTAGCGAATTCTGAAATTGAGCATATTTTTAATGAGGTAGTGGATAAGAATGCCAACAACTCATTTGTTTTGCAGAAAAAAGAAATCAATTCCCAATACTCTTTAGAACAGGCAGGAGCAGAGTCTAAAGAAGCTAGCAGAAAAGAACTGCATTACCTTACAACTTATTTGTTTGAAGGATAAATGAATGATCCTTATAAATATGAAGATTTTCAAGTAGGAACCAAGGTTTTTTTGGATAATGAATATGGTATTATAGTGAATGTAAAGTTTCATGAATTTTCAACAGTAATCCGTTGGGATACATCTGAGGAAAATGATTTTGAAGATTGGTCAGGAATGTGGGGATCTTTTGTACAAATAGGAGGGAAGATAATTGATTCAAACTATCAATTCAAATATATCAATAACGACGGTACATTGAAAGATTTTTAAATAAATCTTAGATGATCGGTTTAATAATAATTCGTACCTTTTTCTTTTGAAAGCGGTACGTTTTTCATTTAAAATGATTTCTATGGCTAAACCTTTTAACAGAACCGTTACCTTATTCGGAATCTATAAACAGCTTGTCCCCTTCATCAGACCTTACAGACCCATGATTTACGGAACTTTGTTTCTTACTTTTCTGGGAGCTCTCGCAGCACAGGTTAACCCGATTGTTCTGAAATACACAGTGGATGAAGTCACCAAACTTACGCATCTTCCACATCCGATGTCAGAGGGAATTCATATTCTCATTATTATTTCCATTATTTTACTGGGAAAAGAACTGTTGAATATCTTCATCAACTTCGGGCAGAAATTTTATGGCGAAAAAATAAGGATTAATGTGAGCTCCGTGCTGGCACAGTCAGCCATTGATAAGATTTTGACCTACAGAGTTGCTTATTTTAATGATGAAAACCATGAGTCCGGAAAATTACAGATCAGAATAGACCGTGGAATAGAAAGTTTAACAAGATTGGTTCAGAACTTTTTTATTGATATCCTGCCTCTTTTTTCCAATGCCATTATTGCCCTGATCATTATGTACATGCAGAATGTCTATGTGGGACTTGTTTCTACCATTATTGTTCCGATTTATTTCTACATCAGCTCCCTGCAGGCCAAAAAGCTGGGCGGAGTGAGACGCCAGCTTAGAAATCAAAGAGAAAAGAAGACATCAGGACTTTTGAACCTGATCAATTCTATTATGGTCATTAAAAGTTTTGTCCGGGAAAAATTTGAAGGTAAAAAACAATACGACCTTCAGATGGAGCTGATGGAAAGCCAGATGATCACAAGAAGAACCAATTTCATTTATGATGGGTTAAAAACGTTCATTGAGCAGTTCGGCGTAGTTTTGATTATTCTTTTAACCGTTTATCTGGTGCTTGATCAGCAAATGACCATCGGTGCAATCATGCTTCATATTATGCTTTTTAACAATGTCTCAGCGCCTATCCGACAGCTTCACAGGATTTATGATGATATGAACGATGCTATGATTTATGCCGAAGGATATTTCGATATTCTGAATGCAGATCATGAGACAGAATCCAACGGAAGTTTTGTAGAAAAAGAAATCAAAGGAACTTTTGAATTGAAAAATGTTGACTTTACTTATCCCAACGGTACAAAAGCATTACATCATGTTTCCATGAAAATTGAAAACGGAAAAACTACAGCTTTGGTAGGATTGAGCGGTGCAGGAAAATCAACGGTGATCAATCTTTTGTGTAAATTTTATCTTCCGGATTCCGGAGAAATTCTTTTGGATGGAGTAAATCTTAATGAATATGACAATACTTTTCTGAGACGCGATCTTGGGTTGGTACTTCAGAAAAATCATATCTTTCAGGGAAGCATAGAAGATAATATCCGTTATGGAGACATGAATGCGGGTTTTGAAGAAATTCAGGAAGCTGCAAAAAAAGCTTATCTGCATGACCAGATTATGGATCTTCCTGAAAAATACCAGCATGATGCCACTCAGCTTTCAGGAGGACAGCAGCAGAGAATTGCCATTGCAAGACTGTTCCTTAAAAATCCTCCAATCATCTTTCTGGATGAACCGACAGCCAGTCTGGATGCCATTGCCACAGAACAGATCAAAAACTCTCTGGATGCCATAAAAGAAGGAAGAACGGTGATTATCATTTCCCATTCACTCTCACAGATTCTGGATTCAGATATCATTTATGTGATGAAAAAAGGAAGAGTGGTTGAAAATGGAACTCATGATGAACTCTACAATAAAGAAGGAACTTACCGTGAAATTTTTGATGCCTCCGCCCGCAGTCTGAATCTTGATAAACTGGTGAATACTTTTAAAGACAACTAAACTCAAAAGCAGACCTAATTTATAACCTATACCTCAAAAAAGAATTTTAGCTTTGCTGTATCATGAACGATCACTATCTAAAAAAACTCGATAGGGTAACGGCTATCCTTACCCAATTACAGTCGAAACCTGTTGTTCGGGCACAGGATTTGGCTGAAAAGTTTGATGTAAGTATCAGAACCATTTACCGTGATGTAAAAACCCTGGAAAATGCGGGTATTCCTATTGTTGGAGAAGCAGGAAACGGCTATTCTTTAATGGAAGGGTATAAACTTCCTCCGATTATGTTTACCAAAGAAGAAGTGTTAAGTTTCATTACCGCTGAAAAGCTGATGCAGAAATTTTCCCACCAAAGCTTAGGGAATCATTATCAGGCAGCAATGGAAAAAGTACGTTCGGTACTGAAATATTCTGATAAAAATCTGATAAAAAATATAGAAAAGCAGATTGATGTTTTCAGCTTTCATACGGATTCGGGCGACTCACTGAAAAATGTGATTCCTATCATTCTCGAAAGCATTGCGGAGAAAACCCAGCTTAATATCAGATATAAGACCGTAGATGAAAGAGTAAGCAACAGAATTATTGAAACAGTCGGGATGTTTTTCGAATTTAATATTTGGTACATCATGGCATACTGTACCTTGAGAAAAGATTTCAGACAATTTCGTATCGACAGAATTCTGGAAATTTCAAAAACACAGAATCCTTTCCTGCAGGAATATGGGCAGGTGAATGATTACCGTAAAAAATCCAATGGAAATAAAGTCAGAGCCAGACTTTTAGTAGATAAAAAAATAATGTCTCACCTGGTAAATTCTAAAAAATATTACGGATTGATAGAAGAAGTAGAAACCGAACATGGGATGGAACTCACTTTTGAAACAGAATGGATCAGTGACGGATTTCCCCGCTGGGTCATCACTTTTGCCGACTATGCTACAGTTCTGGAACCAGAAAGCCTTCGTATACGTTTGAATGAACTGCTCGTAAAAATGGTCGAAAGACATCAATAATAAACCCCAACAAGACAGCTGTTGAGGTTTAAAACTTAATTGAGGCAAATAAATGAAATGGTTTGATTAAAAGGCAAAATTGCAACGAAGCAAATTGGCTGTGTTGCAAAAAAAGATATCCGTTTTGTTTACCCTTTCTGCAATTTTACCCTTTCCTTTTATTAGAATCTCTCCCAAAAGAAAGGAGGTTCAATTCCTAACGCTCGCAGATAAACATAACCTTGTCCACGGTGGTGAACTTCGTTGTCTACAAAATAAAGAATGTTCTGATACACCGGAAATTCATATTGTCCGAATAAATTGAAGGTCTCCTGGAAACGCTCTTCAGAAATCTGATTGAAATAATGATTGATCACTTCCGTTTCTTCATCCCATTTTTTCAAAATTTCTTCCTTAGTTTTCGGATTAAAAGCTTCTTCACTGTAAGCTTCCATATTTCCTTCCACAATTCCTTTTAAAGCAGGACCGCCAATGCTGATCAGTTCTACTGCCAGTTTTGCGAAAGGTCTCATTCCGCCTACAGAAAATTCGAATAACTCTTTCTCAGGAAAAGATTCAATGACTCTTCGTGTAAGATTCCTGTGTCCCTGCCAGTCGTTTAATAGCTGTTCAGAAGTCATGAATTGTTTAGTGGCTGTTGCTGTAGTTGTCATAATGTATTTGTTTTGTTTGTTGTTGTTACAAAGGTAAGAGAGGAGAATGACAACAGTTTGTCAGCAGGATTTTTCATATTAAAAAAATATTTTTTTCTTTCTTAAAATATTGATCCCTACTTTTGCGTTAGAAGAAAAGGATATTAATAAAAAAATCGCTATTATTAGAATTATGAAGAAGTATATTTTGCCTGTTATTACCAGTTTTTTATTAGTATCATGCAATAAAATAGAGGAAAAAATTGACCAGACTGTTCAGAAAACAACCGAAACTGTACAGCAAAAAACACAACAGGTTGTTGAGGAAACAGTAAAGAAAACCGTCAATGAATCTATTAATTCTATAACCAATTCCGAAGATGTTAAGTTCAATACCGTTTTCCCTGGTACTGGAACTTCCATTGTTTCGGAGGAAAAAGGGAAGAAAATTAGAATTCCCGGAAGACCTCAAGGATATATTTTTAAATATAAAGCTGATATTGCAGTATTACTGCCATTTTTGGAAGGTCAGCCAACATCGGATGAAAATAAATCTGATAAAACTGCCAGAAAGATTGATGGCCAGAATATAATTGATAAAATAAGCTTTATATCAAAATTTCTTCCTGACAATACTTTTGATACCAGGGTTTTCGAGGAGCTTAAATCCGACAAAAATATTCAGTATTATAAACTGAAAAGATTTCCTAACAGTAGTACCATTATCTACAACCCAAAAAATCAGACCATCATACAATACGTAGAGGTAAATAAATAATTTGGATATGGCCGGTTTCTCCCGGCCATTTTTGTGGCCATTCACTGCGAGTCATAAGCGAAGCAATCCCAATTTACTGAAAACCACTTGCCAGTAAGAATGAAATCATGTTTATTTCTGATGTTAACTAATTAATTTTTTTTATACAAATGTGGTGTTATTGATTTATTTTTTTTCATACTATTAGTAAATTGCTTTATGTTTTGTAGATTAATTCTTGTTTTTGCGAAATGGTATGATTTTCGTAAATATGAAATAGTATTTTTATTATATTTTTAATTTTTGTGTTTAATATTAATTTTTTTATTAGATTTATTGAATAATTAACAATTGACATGAGAAAGAATTTATTTAATGGAAAAATCTATGCATTAGTATTAAGTGGAGCTGGTGCAATGGGATATGCTCAGGACAGCATAAAACAAAATAAAATAGATGAGGTTGTGGTTACCACGGGTAGAACCAAGCCAAGAACCATCATTACCTCAGCAATTCCTATTGATAATATTTCTGCCGTACAATTAAAATCCACTGGGCAGGCAACTTTTGATAAAGCTTTAACCTATGCCGTTCCATCTTTCAATTCATCCCAACAAACTGTTTCTGATGCAACGGCTCATTTTGATCCTGCAGATTTAAGAGGATTAGGGCCTTCCAGAACATTGGTTTTGGTGAATGGTAAAAGAAAAAATCAAAGTGCTTTAATTTATGTAAATGATACTCCGGGAAAAGGTGAAGTGGGTACAGATCTGAAAAGTATTCCTTCAGCAGCCTTACAAAACGTAGAGGTATTGAGGGATGGAGCATCTGCACAGTACGGATCTGACGCTATTGCAGGAGTTATTAATATTATTCTTAAGAACAGTGTTGGAAAAAGTACGGTCAATCTTTTTTCAGGTATTACTTCAAAAGGAGATGGTTTTAATATCGGAGCAGATTTTAATACGGGAATCAAAGTAGCAAAAACCGGAAGTCTGAATCTTACATTCGGATTTTCCTCTCAAAATAAAACGAACCGAGCAGGTTCTGTTACAAAAGATGAACTTTTTGGAGTGGATAATGCCTGGACTCAGGCTAATCCTGGTTTAGGAATGATTATTGGGCAGCCGGAAACAAAAGTGGCCAATATGTTTGTTAATTTTGAATTGCCAACAGGTGAAACAGGTAAATTTTATGCTTTTGGGGGTACAACTTACAGAAACGGGACTAGTTTTGCTTTATATAGAACACCCTACTGGGTAGCTTCAGATTTTGGTTTATTAACTCCAAAAGGACAGCCTTACAACGGATTTCAGCCGGAATTTAAAACAGATGTTTATGATTATAATTTAACTTCCGGATGGAAAGGCATGTTTGGAAAATGGAATTTTGACGGGAGTGCCACCTTTGGCTCTAATGCAGTAGATTATATGGTAGGAAATACTATTAATACGTCTTTGGGTGCAAATTCACCAACCCGTTTTAAGGCAGGTGGCCATCAGTTCAGTAATATTATAGGAAATATAGATATCAGCCGGGATTTTGGTGCAATTGTTTTAGGTGCCGGAGCTGAAGTACGCAATGAAAATTATCAGGCAAAAGCAGGAGAAGAATCATCTTATATAGGAAGTGGTGCAGAATCATTTCCCGGACTGCAGCCTCAAAATGAAGTCAATAAAAACCGTCAGAATATGGGAGCTTATATAAATACTGAATGGGATGTTACGAAAGACCTTCTGCTTGGAGGAACTGTGAGATATGAAAACTTCAGTGATTTTGGAAATAATGTTTCCTGGAAAGGAAATGCAAGGTATAAGCTGCTGGATGATAAATTAGTTTTCCGTGGATCTGTTTCTACAGGATTCCGCGCACCTTCATTACACCAGATTTATTATTCCAATGTTCAGACCAAAATTACAGGAAATACAGTAGCTAATCAGGGGACATTTAATAATGACTCTCAAATTGTAAGATCTGATCTTGGGGTACCTAAATTAAATGCTGAAAAAGCCTTTAACATTACCGGAGGGTTGGCTGTAAAACCTTTTAAAAACCTTACTATTACAGCAGATTATTATAGAATAAGAATCAAAGACCGGGTGCTTTTCTCAGGAGATATTGGTTACAAAACGGGTGCTCCGGGAAGTCCGGATCTGACAAACCCTGTGGAAGTCATATTAAACAATAACAAAATAACATCCCTGAAGTTTTTCACCAATGCTGTCAATACAGTTACTCAGGGAGTGGATTTCGTTGCTAATTATTATACTTCTGCTATTGGGAAAGGAAGATTAGGTGTTATTGCAGCTTTCAATTATAACGAAACTAAAATAGTAGATAATATTGCCGTTCCGCCTATTTTAGCTCAAAATGGTTATTCAGAAAATTTCTTTGACAGAAAGGAACAATCCAGGATTATCTCTGCAAGACCAAAAACAAAAACGATTCTGAGCCTTTCTTATGATATTACAAAGTTTAATTTTAACTTAAATAATACGTATTTTGGTTCTGTTACCTGGCAGCACGCCACTGATCCTGCCAAAGATCAGACGTTTTCCGGTAAGGTAGTTACAGATATTGTTTTAACCTATAAAATAACAAATGACTTTAAAGTTTCCGGAGTGGTAAATAATTTATTTAATATTTATCCGGATGTAATAGACAGCAAAGGAGATGTAGTAACAGATCTTGGAGGAAGGTTCAAATATCCATGGGAAGTAAACCAGTTTGGATTTAACGGAACAACTTTTCAGCTCAATGTTAATTATACTTTTTAATCTTAAAATAAAGAAATGAGCATTGCTTCGTGATGCTTACTAAAGAGCAGGTATTCCAAAAATATAAAAACCCATCTGGGCAAACATTAACTGACATTAATTTCTAATGTCAGTTTTATTTTTTCAGATCAAATAGGAAGCTATTACTACATTTTACTTTTTACATTGTATAAAAAAAAGTATTTTAGTCCTATGAAAATTTATACAAAAACAGGAGATAAAGGTCAGACTGCGTTATACGGCGGAACAAGAGTTTCCAAAGCAAGTGCCAGAGTAGACAGTTATGGAAATATAGATGAGCTGAATTCCTTTATCGGGATTGCAAAAAGCCATATTGAAGATGAAGAAGTGCTGAGACAGCTGAAGAAAATACAGTTTGATCTGTTCACTGTAGGTTCAGAGGCAGCAACACCAGTGGATAAGCTAATGCTTGCCAATGGGAAATCCCGTCTTCCGATCATTATTTCAGAAACAGAAATTGAAGAACTGGAAGAGTGGATGGATGCTTTTGACGAAAAACTGGAACCGCTTCAGTATTTTATCCTGCCAGGTGGTGGAAAATCTGCAACTTTTCTACATGCAGCAAGAACCATCTGCAGAAGAGCAGAACGTTCATTGGTTTTTCTGAATGAATCAGAGGAAGTACGTCCCGAACTGATTAAATATTTAAACAGGCTTTCAGATTATCTTTTTGTGTTGGCCAGATATATTTCAAAACTGAACAACGAACCGGAAGAATACTGGAATCCGAATGAGAGATAAAGCATTACTTTTCATCAACGGAGATGCTCCAAAATTATTACCCGATCCGGAAAATTATGGTTTAATTGCCTGTACAGACGGTGCTTTCCATTATTTGAAAAGAATGGGATTTCCTTTGGATAAGCTGGATTTTATATCGGGTGATTTTGATTCGCATTCCGGATCAGATGAAGATATGTATCAGGAGAAATTCATCCTTACACTGGATCAGGAAAAAACAGATTTTCATAAAGCGTTGGAAATCATTCTGGAAAAAGGCTTTTCAGAGGTTGATGTTTTTGGAGGAAGTGGAGGTGAACAGGATCATTTTCTGGGAAATCTTACTGTTGCATATACATTCAAAGACCAGCTGAAAATAAAGTTTTATGACGAGTTTTCAAAGTATTATTTTATTCCCAATCATTTTACACTGAAAGGAGTGAAAAATAGAATGATTTCTCTTTATCCATTTCCATCAGTGAATAATATAACAACAAAAGGTCTCAATTGGCCGCTGACCAATGAAAGTCTAAGCATCACTTCAAGAATAGGAACCCGAAATTTTGCCGTTGAAGATGAAGTTTCCGTGGAATATGAATCAGGGGATGTTTTGTTTTTTGTAGGAATGAAGGAGATAGAATATCCGGCAATTTATTAAAGCGATTATTATCAATAAAAGCGGATTGTCATCCTGAGCGTGTCGAAGGCAACCCACTTTAAACAAAAAAATAACATCAATCGGCTTTAGCCAAGACTTATTAAAAACCATTGAATAAACTAATCAAAATATCAGTTTTCATCATTTCATTGTGCTGTATTTTCTCATGCAAAACACAGCATTTTGAAACACCTGAATATGGAAAAAATGAAACTGAAAAAGTAATTCATATCAAGAAAGTAGCCAATTTCCGGACGGTAGGAAACATCAAAAATATAGACGGCAGGACATTGAAAGAAGGAAAACTGTACCGGAGTGCTCATCTAAATAAACTTAAAAAGAAATCTTTTGACGCTTTTGAAAAGCTGGGAATCAAAGAAATTATTGATCTTAGAAATTCCAGGGAAATTGCTCAGAAGCCGGATCAGCTGCCGTCAGAAAGTGTTTACAGTAATTTCTCGGCATTTGAAGATGAAGGAGACCAGCTGGCTCAGGCCAAAAAACTGGTCCTTAAAGGCAAAGTGAATGCATCTGATGCAGACAAAAGGATGATTGATTTCTACCGTGAGTACGTTACTGAAAATCCGGAAACGATTAAAAGGATTATTACGGAGATTCTGGAATCTGAAGATCCTATCCTTTACCACTGCACAGCAGGAAAAGACAGAACAGGAATTACGACAGCATTAATTCTTACGATTCTGAAGTTTGATAAAGAAACTATTTACAACGAATATCTTTTATCTAATAACTACAGGAAAGATCTTATCCTGAAGAGACTTCGTCTGGCCAATAACCTGCATTTCCTTTATCCAAAGATGGATCTGAAGGTGCTGGAAAAACTGAGCTGGGTAGAAAAAAGATACCTTGATGCTGCATTTGAGGAGATCAACAAAAAGTATGGTTCCACAGATGCTTATATTGATGAGGTATTAGGGATTTCAGACGCCAAAAGAAGCGGGTATATTCAAAAGTTTACCTATTGATTATCAGAGATAAATTTTTGTAAGATTTAATATTGGGTCCTAAATTAAAATTATAATAATTTTAACACCTAAAAATGAAAGTTTTTTAGCAATTTTGCATTTCTTAATTCACTTGTTTAGAAATGAAAATAAAGTACTCGGAACTTATTGATCAGACATTGTACTTCCCTACAGAGGAATTTAATGTATCTGAGAACAATTTGTTGTTTCACGACGTTCCACTGATGGACGTAGTTGAACAATTTGGCACTCCGCTAAAGATTAGCTATCTGCCGAGAATTTCTCAAAATATTCAGAAAGCGAAAAGCTGGTTTAAAGAAGCTTTTGAAAAAACCGAATATAGAAAGAATTATACCTACTGCTACTGCACAAAATCCAGTCATTTTAATTTTGTATTGGAAGAAGCATTGAAAAATGAGATTTCAATAGAAACTTCTTCTGCTTATGATATGGATATTGTAAAGTCTCTTTATGAAAAAGAGAAAGTAGATAAAAATATTGAAGTCATCTGTAATGGTTTCAAAACTGATGATTATCTGGCAAAGATCTCAGATATGATCAACAGCGGTTTTGAAAATATTACTCCGATTCTTGATAATTACAGAGAATTGGATAAACTTACGGAAAGCATCGATTCTACCTTTAATATCGGAATCAGAATCGCATCAGAGGAAGAGCCGAAGTTTGAATTCTATACCTCAAGATTAGGAATCGGGTATAAAGATATTATCCCTTATTATAGTCAGAAGATCGCAGAACACCCGAATGCAAGATTGAAAATGCTTCACTTCTTCATCAATACAGGGATTAAGGATACTTCATACTACTGGAACGAATTGTATAAATGTCTGCGTGTATATGCACGTTTGAAGAAAATCGCTCCTGAAGTGGATTCACTGAACATCGGTGGTGGTTTCCCAATCAAAACTTCTCTGAACTTTGATTATGACTATCAGTATATGGTGGAAGAAATCGTTTCTCAGATCAAGAAATTCTGTGAAGAGGAAGGAGTGGAAGAACCTAATATCTATACTGAGTTCGGAAGCTTTACCGTAGGGGAAAGCGGGGCGAATCTTTATAAAATCATTTCTCAGAAACGTCAGAATGACAGAGAAAAGTGGAATATGATTGATTCTTCTTTCATGACCACTCTTCC
Organism: Chryseobacterium sp. FG46; assembly: GCF_057809135.1. Classification (NCBI taxonomy): domain Bacteria; kingdom Pseudomonadati; phylum Bacteroidota; class Flavobacteriia; order Flavobacteriales; family Weeksellaceae; genus Chryseobacterium; species Chryseobacterium sp. FG46. The sequence continues at coordinate 293,709 of NZ_JBMDJJ010000003.1, forward strand.
TGATACATGGGCTATTTCAAGACACTTTATCATGCTTCCGCTTAACCGTTGGGAAGATACGTATGAAAGAGTATTCTTAGGAGGCCTGACTTGTGATTCGGATGATTATTATAACTCCGAACAGCATACCAATGCCATTTATTTACCTGTTTTCAGTGATACAAAACCTTTGTATATCGGATTTTTCCACACCGGGGCTTATCAGGAAACCATCGGAGGGTACGGTGGAGTACATCACTGTCTGATGCCTCAGCCGAGACACGTCCTGATTCAGAAAGATGAAAACGGTGAACTGAAATATGAGATTTTCCGTGAAAAGCAGGAACCGGAAGATGTATTGAAACTTCTTGGTTATTAATAATTTTATGATCAGTAGAAATGGGCTTTAGCCCATTTACAATCAATAGAAAAGTCAATTGGCTTCAGCCAAAACTTATAGAAAACAAAAGCTCTCAGATTTTTCTGAGAGCTTTTATATTTTAAAAATATTTTGAAATTTTATCAAGTTCGAGATCTTCATAATCTGAAACTACCGTATCTGCCAATGTATAATCCTGATTTTTAGAATGTGGACTTCTGTATGCAGCGCAGAAAATTTTTGCTCTGTGGGCTGCCAGAATTCCGTTCGTGGAATCCTCAATCACCATACAGTTTTCAACAGGTTCTCCGGCCATTTCTGCCGCCAGTAAGAAAACTTCAGGATGAGGTTTTGATTCTTTTAAATCGGCGCCGCTAATCTTTCCACTGAAATATTGCTCCAGTCCGAATTTTTCAAAAACCATATTGATGGTTACCATCGTTGCAGAAGAAGCCAGAATCAGCTTGAGTCCATTTTCGTGATAATGCTCGATCAGTTTTCTTACTCCCGGAATTAAATCAAATTCGTCATCATTATAAAAATAATCTTTGAAATGAGACCTTTTGATTCCTGCAATGGATTCGTAAGTCTGATTTAGATTAAATTCCTTAATCAGAGTTTCAGAAACTCTTTTAGTAGATGCTCCGGTAAAAGAGGTGTAAAGCTCTTCGGAAACAGCAATTTCCAGTTCATCAAACGTTTTGAAATAAGCTTTTCTATGTAATGGTTCTGTATCTACAATCACACCATCCATATCGAAAAGAACAGCTTTTAAAGGCATATTATGAGTTTTGTACAAAAATAGCTATTTGAATTGAGAGTGGAAAGGGAAGAGGTAACAGATGATAGGTTTTAGGTAGCAGAAAATACACGGCAAGTGGTAAAGCCTGATGCTCGTAAACTCTCCAACACTCTTACGCTCCAACTCGCAAACTCTTTGTATCTTTGTGGTCAATATTTCAATTTTAAAACATTAAAATTTTTAAATAAAGCATGAGAACATACGCAGGAATTCCCGAGGAAAACGCAACGTTAGAGAATTCGAAAGTAATGTTGGTAACTGTTCCTTACGATGGAACTTCAACATGGGGTAAAGGAGCTGATAAAGGTCCGGAATTATTCTTAAACGCTTCTGAAAACATGGAGCTTTATGATATTGAAACTCAAACAGAACCTTATCTACAGGGAGTTTACTTAGCTGGTGAAGTTTCTGAAAATTCTTCTCCTGAAGCAATGACAGAGGCGGTTTATCAGAAAACAAAAGAACTTTTGAACAATGAGGGTAAATTATTCACTCTTTTCGGTGGAGAACATTCTGTTTCTATCGGTTCTATCCGTGCGGTAGGAGAGAAATTTGAAAATTTAACAGTTCTTCAGTTAGATGCTCACACAGATTTACGTCCTGAGTTCCATGGTTCTACTTCAAACCATGCTTGTGCGGTTTTTGAAGCCAATCAGAAGCATAACTTAGTACAGGTGGGAATCCGTTCTATGGATGCTGAGGAAGTTGAATATTTACCGGAAGGAAGAGTATTCTTTGCTCACGAAATCGCAAACAACGAGAACTGGATCAACGACGTATTGGAGAAAGTATCAGGAAATGTGTATATCACTATTGATTTAGATGCTTTTGATCCTTCTATTGCTCCTTCTACAGGAACTCCTGAACCAGGTGGACTACAGTGGTATCCAACGTTGGAATTATTAAGAAAAGTATTTGAAAAATGTAACGTAGTAGCATTTGATATTGTAGAATTAATGGATTCTCCAATGGCTAAGCCAACGGCTTTCCTTTCTGCGAAGTTATATTACAAAATGCTTGCTTACTACGATATTTATAACAATAACTAATTCCGCAAGAATCGGATTTTTTCTGCCGTATATTCTTTGGAAATTTGTGAGGTAAAATAACAATACAATGTCCACACAAAGTCAGATAGATTATAACAGAATTGCCAAGGCTATAGAATATATCCGGAGTAATTTCAGGCTTCAGCCAAGTTTGGAGGAAGTGGCAGAGAATATTCACCTGAGCCCGGCCCATTTTCAGAAGATCTTTACAGATTGGGCAGGAACAAGTCCGAAAAAATTTTTACAGTTCATCAGTCTTGAACATGCTAAAAATTTATTGAAGGAAGAAAAAGCAAGTTTGTTTGATACCGCTTATGAGACAGGACTTTCCAGTACCAGCAGGCTGCATGACCTGTTTGTGAAAATAGAAGGAATGTCTCCGGCAGAATATAAAAACGGAGGAAAAAGTCTTAGTATTCATTACAGTTTTTCCGAAAGTCCTTTCGGGAATTTATTAGTAGCTTCTACAGAAAAAGGAATCTGCTATATGGCTTTTGAAGATAATAAAGAAAAAGCATTCGGGGAACTGAAACAGAAGTTCCCCAATGCTTTTTTTATTGAAAAACTAGATACTCTTCAAAAGAATGCATTGTCCATATTCGATAAAGACTGGACAAAACTCAACACCATAAAATTACATTTAAAAGGAACCGATTTTCAGTTGAAAGTATGGGAAAGTCTGCTGAAAATTCCAATGGGAAAATTGTCTACATATGGTAGCCTGGCAGAAAAAATTGGAAATCCTAAAGCTTCCAGAGCTGTTGGAACCGCTATTGGAAGTAATCCGGTTGCATTTCTTATTCCATGTCACCGCGTGATTCAGTCTACAGGGCATTTGGGAGGTTACAGATGGGGAAGTGATAGGAAACAGCTGATTGTTGGTTGGGAGGGTTCACAAATGTACTCGTAACGTATTTTTACCACAAAAGATACAAAAGGATTCTTCTTTTATTAAGTTTTGGCTAAAGCCAATGGATTAGATTATTTTTGTTAAATGGGCTAAAGCCCATTCCTATTGATATAAAGATTTGTGTCATTTGTGAAAACATTGGTGCCATTTGTGTTAATAATAAAAACATTTAATTAGAAAACTATGATGAGTCTCTTCGAAGAAATATCAGATTACCCACTGAATATCCTTCCCCATGATGGAACTGTTCATTATTACGGTAAGGTTTTCTCCAAAGAACAATCAGATTTTTACTATGATTATCTGCTCAGCCAGATTCCGTGGGAAAATGATGAAGCACTGATTTTTGGAAAATTAATTTTAACCAAAAGGAAAGTAGCCTGGTTTGGAGGGAAAGCTTTTGAATATACCTATTCGAAAAGAACAAAATATGCCCAATTCTGGACTCCGGAGCTATTGGAACTGAAGAAAAAATGTGAAGAAGTTTCAGGAGAAACTTACAATTCCTGTCTGCTTAATTTATACCACGACGGAAGCGAAGGCATGGCTTATCACAGCGATGGTGAAACAGATCTGAAAAAGCATGGAGCAATTGCCTCTCTGACCTTTGGAGCGGAAAGAAAGTTTTTATTCAAACATAAAACAACCAAAGAAAAGGCGGAAGTATTTCTGGAAAACGGAAGCTTATTAATTATGAAAGGAACTACTCAGGACAACTGGCTGCACAGGCTTCCTCCTACCACAAAAGTGAAAACACCAAGAGTCAACCTGACCTTCAGAACCATTGAGGAATAAAGAAATCTAGAGTAGTAGGCCATTCATACAGTCTTTATTCCAGCCATCCGTGAAAATCTGTGTGATCAGTGGGAGATGAACTTTCTTTTTTAACCTGATCATCTCCATCAATAGAAGTGGGCTTTAGCCCACTTATCAAATAAATCAATATTCATCTGGCTTTAGCCAAAACCTAAAAAATAAACTGTAAATATTCAAAAATAAAAAGCTGTTCGTTCGAACAGCTTTTTCAATTTATTTTAAAATTTCAGCTTCAATAGAGCTGTCATCATATACTTTGATAAATGCCTTGGTGTAATCCTCTTTATTGGCAAAATTCGGATTATCCATAAATTTCTGCGGGTTGATCGCGAAAAGTGGAAACCACGTACTGCTGATCTGAATCTGGATTTTGTGTCCTTTTTTGAACGTATGGACCACATCCTGAAGTCTGAAATTAACAGCTGTTTTCTGGTTAGGAACCAAAGCTTCTCCTTTTTCTTTTGTATTTCTGAATCTGGCAGGCATAATCTCACTTCTTACCATCTGGTGATAGTTTCCATAGATCACTCCGTCTTTCTTTTCAGCAGGTTTAAAGTCTTCAGGATAAACATCAATTAACTTTATGGCAAAGTCAGCATCTGTGGAGGTGGATGCAATATTCAGTTTGGCCATGATCTCTCCGGCAAACGTAATGTCATCTGTCAATACATCGGTAGTAAAAGTTAATACATCAGGTCTTCCTACAGCAAATCTCTGGTCTTCCGACATATAATTTTTTGGAGTGAAGCCATTGAAATCTTTCAAATGATCAGAACTTAAAACAGGATTGTTTGGATCACTGTAATATTCAGAATATCCTTGTCCTGATGTTTTTTTCAAGGTTTTATCAGCCAGATAGAAGTTCACTTTCTGAGCATTTTTCGGTGGGTAAGAAGCAAATTCCTTCCATGCTTTAGCACCGGTGTCATACATCAATGCTTCAGGAAGTCCTGCGTCTTCTTTGGTATTGCCTTTCAGATAATGATTGAAGAATTTTGTTTCAATATTTTTCTGATAATAGGTTGCAATGCTGTCCCCAAAATATGTTTCACTGTGGAAGTGTTTTCCCTGCTCCTGAGACCAGCCGCCATGAGAGAATGGTCCCATAACGATGGTGTTTTTGGCTTTAGGGCTTGTCTTTTCAATAGTTTTATAAATATTCAGAGGACCGGAAAGATCTTCTGCATCAAACCATCCGCCGACAGTCATTACAGCATGGCTGATATTTTTCAGGTGAGGAAGAAGACCTCTTTTCTGCCAGAATTCATCATAGTTGGTATGATTCATAATTTCTGTCATGAAGAAATTATTCTTGTAATATTTTTCATATCCGTCTTTCAGCGTACCCATATCTCTGAAGAATTTTAATCCATCCTCAGAAGTCTGCTTAATGAAAGAATCCATATACCATGCCTGCTTTTCCGGTTGTGTTTTCTGAACGCCAAAAACAGGAAATGTTCTGAAATAGCCTAGCATAAATCTTCCGTTGTGAAGAAAATCGTCATTCCAGAAATCAGAAATAGGAGCCTGTGGTGAAGAAGCTACCAGAGCCGGGTGCTGTGACAACGTTCCTACAGCGGTATAAAATCCGGGATATGATGTTCCAAACTGGCCTACTTTACCATTGTTATCTTTCATATTTTTCAAAAGCCATTCTATGGTATCATACGTATCTGTACTTTCATCAACATCTTTTTTGGTTTTGCGCTCCACCTGCGGAGTCATATTGGTAAAAGTACCTTCACTCATATATCTTCCGCGCACATCCTGATACACAAAAATATACTTGTCTTTCATCAGATAAGTGTTGGGACCTACCTTTGTTTTATATTCATTTTCTCCGTAAGGTGCAATGCTGTAGCAGGTTCTTTGCATCAGAAACGGATATTTGTTCTTGTTCGATATATCTTTTGGGATATACACCGCTGTGAAAAGTTTCACGCCATCACGCATTGGGATATAAAATTCTTTCTTGGTGAAATTGTCTTTAACGAAACTATCTTTCTGTTCCGTTTTCTGAGCTTTTCCAAGAATGAAAAAAAGAATACATAATACTGAAATATGGATTTTCATAAAAAAAATTTGATGCTAATTTAAAAATAAAAACACGTTTATTGACTAAAAGACATTAGTATTTATTAGAATGTGTTTATGCTAAACCACCCCGTCAAAAATTCTTTGAATTTTCGACACCCCTCCGGAGGACTATCGTGTGGACACATCTTTAAAGATTTTGTAAGCTTTGGCTATATCTTTA
>NZ_JBMDJJ010000030.1:0-48784 GCF_057809135.1 Chryseobacterium sp. FG46
TATTGGTCGTCAAATTAAAATCATTGGGAGTAACGGTTCCCATATAGGCAGCTCCACCCCCGATATAGGTTTTCAGATTAATCGAACCATTGGTGTGATTGATCCCAAAACTATTATCCGGTGTCTGCACAGTCAGTTTCGTATCCGGAGTAGTTGTTCCTACACCAAAAAGGTGATTTGCCGCATCAACAGAAACTGTATTTCCATCCACAGAAAAAGCATTAACCTTGTTGCCGGTAAATGTTAACGTATTTGATCCCTGTTTTACAGTCCTGTTTCCTGAAAGACTGCCATCTGCTGTATAAATATTAACGGGAGAGGTTTCAGCACCATCTGTAGTAGGTCTCCAGAATGAATTAGTGAAAACAAATTCCAATATTTTGCCATTAGGAACAGTTACTCCATTCAATGTAGCCCCGAATCCTCCTGTAGTATTGTTATAGACAATCAGGCGCTGGCCAGGGTTAGGTGCCGCAAATGCAGTAACGATTACTGTAGCTGTAGCTGCTCCGGTAAGCTGTATCTGACTTACATTGCTTGGGATGGTAACAGCATTACCACTCACCATTAAAACTGTTTCGCGGGTAGTGATTGCTCCATTGATATCCAGTGTTGTTCCTGGGTTTGCGGTATTGATACCGACATTACCTTTTTGTGCAAAGAGAGATAGGTTCACAAATAGTAAACCAACTAATAATTTTTTCGAAATCATCCTATTCTTTTTTAGTGTTTTATTTTATACCAGCTATGGGTAATTTTTAAGCCTGCGAATTTGCTAATATTTTTTAGTTTTTGATAAATTGTATATACTTCAAATGTACATCATTGGATGTATGTTGTATATATGTTGTAGCTAAAAGGGGTAGTTTTTTATTTAAACCTGTTTAAACTTTTTTAAAGAAAGAGTATCCAGAAAATTAGCAATTTTGGATTGCATTTAAAAGGACTAAAATCTGGAACTCATAAGCAAAGATAAAGTTGAAAAATGGATAATTTCTCATTTGAGCAGAGGAAAACGGGGGGGGTCGATAAGATTTGATTTAGGGAAAATCTTTCAACTCATTATTGATCCCGCCTGCAATGGTTTACGGGGAAAGAGGAGCAGGAGGAGTGATCCCGCCAAATTCCTGGTTAGTTTTCGATGTTCAGCTTGTAAAAGTGAAATAATTGAATCTTCATGATATTATCAAAAGCCGTCCGAAAGAATGGCTTTTTTATTGGTTTTAAATACATTCTGTAACGATTGGCGTACAGGTTACGACCCATTTACTATCTGGAAAGGCTAATTGTTTTTCTGATACAAATTAATCTTAAAACTTGTAACAATCAAAAAAATGAAAACCAAATTACTTCTGTTTCTCTTCGTTATGCTGTCGTTGATGACTTTTTCGCAGACTAAGGCTAATCCTGACGACCCAACGATAAAAAAGTCGCTTACTTATTTTGTTAACAGTATTCAATCTAAACAGATAGATCAGGCGGTAAGCTGTATATATCCCAAATTCTTCACCATAATTTCAAAAGAGCAGATGACGCAGATTTTAAATATGACTTACAATAATCCATTTATGAAAATTGAAGTACAGGATGTAAATTTTGGAAATATTGAAAAACCTGAACTCATTACCGGTGAATATTTTTCCATTACCCATTATTTTTTGAAACTGAAATGTAATGTCAGTTCATTAAACGATGAGATGAAAAAGAAAATGAACAGTGCTTTAACAGCCAAATATGGTACAAATAATGTGAAATATCTGGCCAATGAAGGTTCGTATCTCATCAACGCTACTATGAAAGCCTGTGCGGTTTCAAAAGATAAAAAGACATGGAAATTTGTGATTCTTGAAAAGGAATACAAAAAAGAACTGGTGAAGATCTTACCCAGGAAAATTCTGGATAAGTTCTAATGAATAAACAATAATTTTTACATTGAATAGTACCGTCCCGAAAAAGACGGTTTTTTATTCCCTCAAAATACCGTAGAAATACGGATTTCGGCAAGGCTTTATAACTTCTATCTTTATCATGCACTTAAAAGAACAAAATAAAAGAATATGTTTGACCTGAATTATGACCAGATAAAGAGTGAAATAGAATCTGAAGTTTGCAAGGAACACGGTATGCATCCGGAATTTGTAAAAACAGATGAAGGCTTTGGAATGAAAGCCCTCTGCTGACCTTTCAGAGAAGAGCCTGTTGAAAAAGGTTGAAGAAGAAATCAGAAATCAAGAAGATCCTTGAAGAAATAAGAAAGGATCTGTTTAAATAACAAGTTTTTACGATGTTAAGATAACTTTGTTATCGGAAGCTGCTCTGGAAGGAGTAGCTTTTTTTGTTAGGAATTACTGGATTGTTATTTATAATACAAAATGAGGCAAGGCTGTAAACAAAAACCGCCCCCAAAAAGGACGGTTTTCTCAGTAAAATAAATTGAAAAGTTATATGTTTTGTTATCTTTTCTTCATACGAGTTCCCGCTAAAGAACTGATGAATACAAGGCCAAACCCGATATAAGCGGCAAATGCCGTCAGGTATATAATTAAGCTGTTAAAGCTTGGTTTTAAGGCGTATACCAACACTGAAAATGCAGCAAAACTCAACACCAGCAATAGGCTCCATATATGCAATTTTGCAGCATCTTCATTTCTCTTAAAAATCATTTCAAAAAAGTCTCTCATCATTACTAACATTTTAAGGGTTATACATTAATTTATAGCATAAAGGCACACTCATCACGGTAAAAAGAATAAATTCCTTTACTGGGCTAAGGTTCACGATGACTTTGCCATTTATTTATATCATAACACCGGACTCAAAGTCCGGGATATTTTTGTTTTTTCGAATCAATAAAGATTCTTGGTTATTGTGATACCAGTTAGATACGGGGTGCAAAATTGCTGTGAAAAACTAACGGGGGTTAGCTAATCACGGACCCGTATCTTTTACGGCATCGTAGAAAAAAAAGGATTCATATAATAGATATGAACTTGAATCGGTGGAAAAACTGAAAATCCACAGAAAACCTTTTTTCTCATCCTTAGTGTTTTTTTAATTTTTTCTCACAAAATCAGATGCCAATATCATGCCAAAGTTCTGTTTTGGCGATTAACACTTTGTTTCACGGGATTGGTGAGATAAGTGGTGAAGGGTGTTTTCATCTGTTATTTCCTTAAACAAAGAAAAATTTTCTATTTTTAAGCTTGAATGATCTGAAGTGAAGAAAATATTACGGTGAGATTATATTTTTATGTAACTTAAAACATTCATAGAATAATGAAAAAATGAATTAGGAATATTTAAAAGATCATTTAATAGGTAACTACTGATTGTGAAATAATATCACGTAGATTTTGGAGTAATTTTTTTTGAAAGATCCCAGCTTTTTAAAGAAGTTAGTTCTATGTTTTGGTTAAAGCCGATGGTAGATTTCTATAAAGATAAACAGGCTTCCTTCGTGTAAGCTGAGGACTATAGTTTGTTCCTATTGAATTTGTGTTATTCGTGAAATCACAAGTGTATTTTGTGTTTAATTTTAAGAACCACAAATACACCAATATTTTTCCACAAATTTCACTAATGGAATAATGTGAAATTCATTGATTAAAAAATATACGTATACAGTAAAGCCCGTTCCTATTGAATTAAAGAGTCATATAATATTAGAATAAGAAAACCGCCTTTACAGACGGTTTCATATTTTACCAGTTTTTATCAATCATATAAATAATCTGGGTCAAAGCAGTGGCTCCCAGTAAAAGTTCTCTTCGGTTCACCTTTTCGAAAGTATCTTCTTCCGTGTGATGAATATCGAAATATCGCTGAGAATCCGGCATTAGCTCGGCTGCTGGAATTCCCATGTCGTGAAGCGGATAAAGATCTGTTCCTGAAAATCGCTCTTCAAAATTGTAAACTCCGTAGGGAAGGAATAAATTCGACCAGCTTTTGATCTGATTTCTTTTCGCATCATCCATATCCAGGGCAATTCCTCTCGGTGCAAAACCTCCGGCATCTGTTTCTATCGCAAAGAGATGTTTTTCGTTTTTCTCTTTTACGGTTTTTCCATATTGAATTCCGCCTTTTACTCCGTTTTCTTCATTGGCGAAGCAGACCACTCTGATGGTGTGGTTATTCTGAATGCCTAACTTTTTAAAGGTTCTTAATACTTCAATGCTTTGTACAATTCCGGCTCCGTCATCATGAGCACCTTCACCAACATCCCAGGAATCAAGATGTCCACCAACAACAATCACACTCTGATCCTTTTTACCCGTGATTTCCCCAATCACAGAATGGGATAGTTTTTCTCCTTTCATTCCACAGTTGGAGTTAAGTTTTGCCGTAACTTTCTGGCTTTTCAGTAAAGCCTCCAGTTCATCTGCGGTCGTACTTCCGATGGCTACCGCAGGTATTTTGGAAACCTTATCTTCGTAGCGCATTGCTCCGGTGTGAGGCACATCATCAAAAGCAGAAGACAGGGATCTCACGATGGCAAATTTACCCCCTTTTTTAGCGGTTAACGAAGCTGCTGTTGTTCTGTATTTTGCAGCATCACCATAGGCTTTAAAGGTCTCTACAAATGACTGGCTGAAAGGGTAGTTGAAGAACACAATTTTATCTTTCACTTTTTCAGCAGGAAGTCTGTCATATTCTTCCATAGATTTCACCATGATGATTTCTCCGGAAACATCTTTTCCGCCGGTTCCTTCAGAATTCCCAAGGGAAAGCATTTTAAGGCTTTTCCATTTTCCATTGGAGGTTTGAATGTTCAGAGATTCTTTTCCTCTTACCCAAACCGGAATCATGACTTCCTGAAGCCATACTTTATCAGCTCCGGCATCACGAAGTTTCTGTTCTGCCCATTTTACAGACTTTTCATAGGCCTCGGATCCGCTTAAACGGTGGCCTATATTTTTTGTAAGCTCTTTCAGCTCTGTATATCCTTTTCCGTTGTTCAGGATTTCTGTTGAAATTTTTCTGAACTGGACAGAATCTTCTTTAGACTGGCCAAAAGCAACCATTCCAAAAAGCAATAATGAAGTTCCTAGTATCTTTTTCATTGTTTACCAATTTTTATCAATCATATAAATAAGTTGTGTTATCACCGCAGAACCCAATAGTAATTCTCTTCGGTTGACTTTTTCAAAAGTATCCTGTTCTGTATGGTGACTGTCAAAATAGCAATCTTTTGATCTGGTTTATTTGAGGTTCATTCGTTTTCGTATACATTCCACTTGGAGAAAAACCTCCGGCATCAGATTCAAGGCGAAAATATGTTTCTCTTTCAGCTCATGGTAAGCTTTGCCGTTGTTCAGGATTTCTGTTGAGATTTTTCTGAACTGGATAGAATCTTCTTTAGTCTGGCCAAAAACAGCCATTCCGAAAAATAAGAATGCCGTTCCTGCTATCTTTTTCATTGTTACCAGTTTTTATCAACCATAAAAATCATCTGTGTGATGGCGATTGCTCCGAGAAGAAGCTCCCTTTTATTTACTTTGTCAAAAGTATCCTGTTCGGAGTGGTGATAATCAAAATATCTCTGTGTGTCCACGACAAGTTCTGCTAAAGGAATATCCAGTTTTTTTAAAGGTGAAATATCCTGAATGGCTTCTGTCTGGTCGAAATCATAAACCCCATAAGGAAGAAAATATTCTTTCCAGGGATACACCAGTCTTCTTCTCTGAGGCGACATGTCCAAAGAGAAACCTCGTGGAGAATATCCTCCCGCATCAGTTCCTAAGGCAAATACATGTTTTTCCTCTTTCTTTTTTACATAAGCAGCATACATCTCACGGCCTTGTCCTCCGTTTTCACTGTTGGCGTACAAAACGACACGGATAGTATGGTTGTTTTCATATCCAAGCGCTTTCAGTGTCCTTAATACTTCGATGCACTGCACAACTCCTGTTCCGTCATCCACTGCACCTTCACCAACGTCCCAAGAATCAAGCTGAGCACCTAAAACAATTACTTTAGAATCTTTTTTACCCTGAATTTCAGCAATGATATTGGGGTTGGTCGTATCACCTTTTGATTCGGCGGTCATGTTGATTTTGGCTGTAACTTTTTGCTTCTTTAATGTCTTCTCCAACTCATCTGCAGATCTTACTCCAATTGATAAAGCGGGAATTTTAACTTTATCATCAGGTTCGTAGTAAATCATCTTGGCATGGGGAGTATCATCATTGGCTGTTGTTAGTGATCTTATGATTAATGCTTTTGCACCTGTCTTAGCAATCACTGAAGCGGAAATTAGTTTTGATTTTGCGGTCTGTAAATAGGAATCACTTGTATTAATAATTTTCGGGTCCATAGGAACATTCACAAAAACTATTTTATCTTTTAACTGGCCTATTGACATGGCATTCAGCTCTGATGTGGAATTGATTAAAACGATTTCGCCCACTAGATCTTTTCCGCCTGTTCCTTCAGAATTTCCGAAAGAAAGCATTCTGATGTTTTTCCAATCTCCGTTTCCCGCCTTTATCTGTAAAGATTCTTTTCCTCTGATCCAGATTGGTGCTTTAGCTTCCTGTCTCCAGATCATATTAATCCCGATTTCTTTGAACTTTTTTTCGGCCCATTCTACGGCTTTTGCATATCCGGGAGTTGCACTGAAACGTGGACCTATGCCTTTGGTAAGTTCCCCGAGATTATCATAAGCAGTGCCGTGGGTCATAATTTCATCTGAAATTTTTCTGAATTCATCATGATAATTAAATCTGGCAATAGTCCCTTTTTTTGCCGGGCTTTTTTGTGGCTTTTTTTGAGAAAATAAAAATCCACTCAAAAAGAGTGGAAGTATAATGAATATTTTTTTCATTTATTATTTACTTATCTTTTCCGTTGATAAAAGTAGGGAAAAAATAGGAATTTATTAAGGTTTCATATCGTACATTAAAAGTGCTGTAATTAATTTTGGCTCAATAAATGTACATTTCGGAGGCATGCTTAATTTCAGGTCTGAAATTTTAATCATATCATTAAAACTTACAGGATAAATTCCGAAACCAATCTTACCTTCACCATTGTCTACTTTTTCTTTTAAAAGATTGATTCCATTAATGTTTGACGTTCCTTTTACGTAAGAGATGAGCTCAGAGCTGTCCGGATCTTCAATTTTCAGAATGTTTTTGAAAATATACTTATCTAAAAGATGGTGATCCAGATTATCCAGAGACATTTCTTTGGAACGAAGATCGTGCTTCACGTGAAGAGAATAGAACTTCCCATCCATATACATTGAAATATGGAATTTTTGAGAAGGGTAGTATGAGGCTTCTCCTTTTTCGTGAATCAGGAAATATTTCTCAAGTTCTTTCAGGAAATCTGCCGGAGAAATACCATTCAGATCATGTAAGATTCTGTTGTAATCATGAATCTTTATCGACTGGTTGGAAACAATGAAACTATATACAAAGTTGTAAAGCTCTGTACCATTATGTTTTTTGTTTTTCTCCTTATGATGTTTGGCGTTCATTGCTGTAGAACCGATTCTATGGTGTCCGTCAGCAATATAAAATGAATCAATCTGATCAATAACTTCTTTAAACTGCTGTAGCTTCAGACGATTGTCTATTCTCCAGATTTTATGTCTGATCCCCATAGAATCCACATGATTGAAGATAGGAACATTTTTTTCCTCATGGTTCATCAGCAATTCAATTTTTGAATTGGCAGGGTAGGTAAGAAGTACAGGTTCTGCCTGCAGGTTTACTTTTTCAAGGTAGTGAGCCAGTTTTTCCTTTTTCTGAGGGATGGTACTTTCATGTCTTTTGATTTTTCCATTCCAGAAATCTTCAATACTTGCCAACCCCAGAAGTCCTCTGAACATTTGTTTGTTGGGGTAGATCTGCTCATAAAGATAGTAAGACGAATTGTCCTGGACCAATTTCTTTTCTTCCAGAAGTTCTTCAAAGGTAGAACGGATCTTTCGAAGGTTTCGGTCAATATCTTTGGATTTACTTACAACATAAGGTTTAATCATATTGATGTAAGTATTTTCAACTTGAGCCTTCTCTGCGATCTCTTCCTGGGTGAAATTATCCAGTGGATGGGTAGGGAAAGTACTCTCAAAGTCTCTATGAGGTCTTATTCCACGGAAAGGTTTAAAAACAGGCATATTTATCTTATAGTTTCTTTTTGTAGCTTAATAATTTGTTCTGCAAGTTCGATACCGATTTTCTCTTGCGCATCCACTGTATTGCCTCCTACATGAGGTGAAAGTGATAATGCAGGGTTCATCAGCAGCGGTAGTTCAGGGTTCGGTTCATTTTCAAAAACATCCAATGCTGCTCCTGCTACTTTTCCTGACTCGATATAATCGATAAGGGTCACTTCATTGATGACACCTCCTCTTGCAGTATTTACAATATAGACGCCATCTTTCATTTTTTCAAACTGAGGGGTATCTATAATATACTCATTCGTTTTCGGCGTATTGATACTGATGAAATCCGCCTCTTTAAGGAATGCATCCATATCATTGGTGGAGGTGATTTCAAAGTTCACAGACTGCCCGTCGAAGAAGTTCAGCGTAAGAACTTCTGTTTTCGGGCTTCTTGTCAGAACGGTTACTTTCATTCCTAAAGCAATTCCTATTTTTACAACTTCCTGGCCAATACTTCCAAAGCCGATAACTCCTAATGTTTTTCCTGAAAGTTCATAGGCATTGCTGAATGACTTTTTCATGGCGTTGAAATGAGTTTCTCCCTCCAGAGGCATCAGTCTGTTGGATTCGTGAAGGAATCTCGCCAATGAAATAAAGTGCCCAAAAACCAGTTCTGCCACTGATTTTGAAGATGCTGTAGGGGTATTGATTACTTTGATACCTTTACTTTTAGCATATTCTACATCAATATTATCCATTCCGATACCGCCTCTTCCGATAATTTTAAGGCCGGGACATGCATCTATCAGATCCTGTCTTACTTTCGTTGCACTTCTTACCAGAAGAACATCCACATTATTATCGTTGATAAAATTAATAACGTGATCCTGAGCCACTCTATTGTCGAGAATTTCAATTCCTGCTTCTTTTAGAGTATTTTCTCCTGCTTTTGAAATTCCGTCGTTTGCTAAAACTTTCATGAGTATTTTATTGATGTTAGATTGAAGGTGTCAGAAGTTAGATTTTGAGGTCTGTTATCCGACATCTTTTGTCTGATATCCTTTTTATTTTTCGGTCGCCTAATATAAGCTATTTTATTGACTTCATTACATCCACCAAAACCTGTACGCTTTCGATAGGTAAAGCATTGTATAAACTAGCTCTGTATCCGCCCAGGCTTCTGTGTCCGTTTAATCCGCTGATCCCGGCTGCTTTCCATGCGTTGTCAAACTCCTCTTTCTTGCTTTCATCTGTAATTTTGAAAGAAACATTCATGAGCGAACGGTCTTCTTTTACGCAGAAAGTTTCGAAAAACGGGTTGCTGTCAATCTCGTTATATAAAAGTTGTGCTTTAGCTTCATTTCTTTGTTCCGCAGCAGCAATTCCTCCATTTCTTTCAAGATATTGAAGGGTAAGTAAAGAAGCATATACAGGGAATACCGGTGGAGTATTGTACATAGATTCTTTAGCAATGTGCTGGGAATAATCCAGAATAGAAAACATATTTTCTCTTCCTGTTTTACCAAGAATTTCTTTTTTGATAACTACCAGAGTAACTCCTGCAGGTCCCATGTTTTTTTGAGCACCGGCGTAGATCAGGTCAAACTTGGAAAAATCCAGCTGTCTTGAGAAAATATCAGAACTCATATCACATACCATCAGAGTATCCACTTCAGGGAAAGATTTCATTTGAGTTCCGTAGATGGTATTGTTGGAAGTACAGTGGAAATAATCGTATTCTGCACCTACCGTATAATTTTTAGGAATAAAAGAATAGTTTTCTTCTTTTGAAGAACCAACTACATCCACTGTTCCTACTTTTTTTGCTTCTTTAATAGCTCCGGCTGCCCATGTTCCTGTATCCAGGTAAGCTGCTTTTCCTCCTACTTTCATCAGGTTGTAAGGAACCATTGCAAACTGCAGGCTGGCACCACCTCCTAAATAAAGTACTTCATAATCATCACCAAGATTCATCAATCTTTTTACAATGGCACGCGCTTCGTCCATTACCGCAACGAAATCCTTACTTCTGTGAGAAATTTCAAGAAGAGACAATCCGATACCGTTAAAGTCAAGGATAGCCTGTGCTGATTTTTCAAATACCTCTTGTGGTAAAATACATGGTCCTGCGCTGAAGTTGTGCTTTTTGTTCATATTTTATTTTTTTTGATGCTTCAGGATTTTAAATTCCTTCTGCTTTATTTTGATTTATTGGATTTTGGGTCAAAAAAACCGCCTCACGGAAATGAGACGGAATTTTTTATTCGCCGTGTAAGAATGCTTTTTTATTAAGAAGAGCTTCTTCAGATTCTACGTGATCCTCATCAGGCACACAGCAGTCTACAGGACATACCGCTGCACACTGGGGTTCTTCGTGAAATCCTTTACATTCTGTACATTTATCTGTTACAATGAAGTATACATCATCACTTACGGGTTCCTGTGGTGAATTGGCGTCTACAGTAAGTCCGGACGGCAGAGTAATTGTACCTTGAAGAGCCGTACCGTCAGAAGCTTTCCAATCTACAGCTCCTTCATATATTGCATTGTTTGGGCATTCTGGTTCACAAGCCCCGCAGTTAATGCATTCATCAGTTATTTTAATAGCCATCGCTAATTTTTTTTAAATTTGCACAAAATTACAAAATTTTACCCAATTTTAAAGTAATTATGAATACCGAAAATCAAGTTTTAGGACTTATTAAATTAAGTGATTATATAAAAGCATTTTTAGCGAAGAAACCGGAAGATCACAATGAAGATGATTCTGATATTGAATTATTGTTGAAAAGATCAGAAATAGAGAATCCGTGGTTTACCATTGATAATCAGAAATTTGCTTTACAGCAATGGACAGATCTTCTCACTGAAGAAAACATTAAGAACTGGCTTGGAAATTATTCAATCTCAAAAATTTCAAAAAGAGTTGGACTTATTTTAGCCGGAAACATCCCTTTAGTAGGGTTTCATGATGTGATTTCGGTTGTTGTAAGCAATCATGTTCCTGTCATTAAGCTGTCTTCAAAAGACAAGTATATGATTCCGTTTTTATTAAAGAAGTGGAATGAGCTTTCCAATGGAAATGTAGCTTTTGAATTTGTTGAAAAATTGGAGAATTTTGATGCAGTTATTGCTACGGGAAGTAATAATACAGCGAGATATCTGGAATATTATTTCAAGAATCATTTAAGTATTATCCGTAAAAACAGAACTTCTGTTGCTGTACTGAAAGGTGACGAAACGAATGAAGAATTGCAGCTTCTGGCGAAAGATATTTTCCAGTATTTTGGATTAGGATGCAGAAATGTGACGAGAATTTTCATTCCGCAGGATTTTGTGATAGACAAATTGTTTGAAAATTTCTTAGGATACCAGGATATTATCAACCATAATAAATATGCCAACAATTATGATTATAACAGAGCGGTTTATCTTTTAAACCAGGATAAGTTCTGGGATAATAATTTTGTCATGCTGAAAGAGGATGATAAGCTGTTCAGCCCGCTTTCTGTCATCAATTTCAGCAGATATGAATCATTGGATGATGTGAAAAACTTTATTGCAGAAAATGAAGAAAATATTCAGTGTGTAGTGGCAAAAGAGGAATTGAAAATGAATGCTATTCCTTTTGGTGAAGCACAAAATCCGGGACTTGATACGTATGCAGATAACGTAGATACAATGAAATTTTTAGAACTGGTCTGATTTTCGTATCTTCCATCACTTATTTCACCAGAACAAAATGAATACTATGAAAAAATTATTGCTGGGACTTGCTCTTGTGGGCGGGCAGTTGATTTTTGCACAGAAAGTAGCCGGTGCAAAGGTTGAAAACGGACCCAAAAAAGAGCAGCAGGCTAGTATCAGTAAGGAAAATATCAGTTTGTATAATGATAACTTCCTTAAGTTTATTGATGCTTTACAGGCATCTGACCGAAAGACTATTGATGGGCTGCTTTCTGAGAAAGTGAAGGAAATTGTAACGGATAATGTTCTTAAAAAAGTTAAAGATGGCATTGATCCCAATAAAAAGCTTGAAATCTTAAAAGCAGGATATTATAAAACAATGGATGGAATCAATCATCCGAGTATTAAATATAAATATGCAGGAGAATCTTCTTTGAAAGAAGCTATTACGGCTGTTTTTGAGGATGATGGAAAAATATTGGGTATATTGCCTGCGAAATAAACTTATTTTCGATTAAATAAAAAAAATATTAACTATGATGACAGATGTTTTAGTCGCTCATTCTTCGGATGTGGAGAAAGCGAATTTTTACAAGAAGACGTATTTGCATGTTGCTTTATCGATTCTTGCATTTATTGGAGTTGAAACCATATTATTAAAAACTGTTCCGGTAGAACTTATTGCGATGATGTTTGGTCAGAGATATATCTGGCTGCTGATTATCGGAGTTTTCTGGTTAGCTTCTGTATTGGCTTCCAAATGGTCTCTTTCACAAAGTAAATCCACTCAGTACATGGGATTAGGATTTTATATCTTGCTGGAAGCGATTATCTTTATGCCTCTGCTTTTCATTGCAACGAATATGACGGGTGGTACCAACGTAATATTTCAGGCTGCTACTTTAACGATTGCGATGTTTGCAGGTATTTCTGCAGTGGCATTCACTTCTAAAAGAGATTTTTCTTTTTTAAGGAATATCATTGTAATCGGTGGGTTTATTTCTATCGGACTGATTGTAGGAGGGATGATCTTCGGTTTTAACCTTGGATTGTGGTTCTCTGTTGGAATGGTGATTTTAGCTTCAGCTACTATTTTATATCAGACAAGTAAATTGAAAGATTCGTATGGAACGAACCAATATGTAGGAGCGGCATTACAGCTTTTTGCTTCCATTATGCTTTTATTCTGGTATATTCTAAGTATTCTGATGAGCAGAAGAAACTGATACAACAGATTTATTGAAAAATAAAAGAGGTTAATTTTTAACCTCTTTTTATTTTATATTGAAAGAGTTTTGTCTCTACTTATCTTTAGTAACTCATCGTCAGTTTTTCAGTGTCTGCTGTAAATTTTATCCTATAAACTTTAAGTTGTATAAGAGATTCCCTATTTTATGAATAATTGATTTTTTTTAGTCATAATCCAAATTTATTTAACATACTTTTGGTATAATTACCCAATAGTATATCCTGTAAACTTTTAATACCCAATATACACTAAGTAAAAAACAGCTATATTCTATAGTTGGTTAATATCAAAAACTCACAAAAAAATATATGTAATTCTACTTTCTTAAAAAAAAACTGCTTTAGAAGTACGGTGGATACTAAATACAGATGATAATAAAAAAATATTTATCACCACCAAATTACTCATTTTCAACAGGTACCTGAAATAAACGATATAGAATAATATACCACAGGATTATCAAATTTTTTCTACCCTGTTTGTGTTAATTATTTCACATAAATGGGTGTTAATAAAAATTCAAATTGAATTATCATCTTGTAAACACACAGAGGTAAGCTTTGTTTTACTTTTGGTGCTTAAATAACACACAATATGGTAAAAAAATTATTGCGGATTCCCCTGTTATTGGGAATATTGCTTTTACTGCTTAACAGCTGCAGAATTGATGATCCTGTGAGTGAACAACAAAGTACATCAAAGGAAAAAATCGCAGCTTTTGAAAGATTTGAAAAGGCAAACAACTCTAATCAATCTGTTCCGGGATCAGCTGAAAAAAAGTCCTACATTAGCTATGCTGAGCCTTTTGCTCACATTATCTCCAGCTTTCTGAAAAAGAATCCCGAATATGAAGAAAAACTTCATGAAAAAATCGGTACAATTCGATTAGATGTCTCCTCTCAGACCTTTGGGGAAAAGGCAAAGATTGTCGTTTTTCCGGTCACTGAGAATAACTCAAACAAAGTGATTGGTTCCTGGGTTGGAAGAGTGAACCCTGAGAGAACCTGGGTAGATTTCGTATACCTTCACGGAGGTTCTGAAGACAGTAAGGTATTTATCAATACTTTCCAGCAATATTACAATGGAAAAAATAAAAAGGGCAATACCAATACGGCTGCAGAATATGGAGATCCGTATCATCAGGAAATTCCCGAAGTGACCATTATAAAAATGAATCCGTGGGGACATAACGGAGGTGATGGCGGTGTAGATGACTGGGCCAGGTTTATGGATGAGCATCCTTATGAATATGATTACTTACATGATATGAATGGCGATTCTACCCGACACGATGATGGAGGGACCTATAATCCCGCTGATCCCTATTCAGATCATGATCCCTGTAGTAAAGCAAAGTCTGTGAGTAGCTTGATGAACGGAATAATGGTGGAAAAGTATGTAAAAATGAATGTAACGGACAAAATGGATCAATACAAATCTGCAGCCACTGAATATAGTATAAGTATAGGAAGAGATAATAATAACTTTTATACCTATTCAGATCTGAAACAAGGTAAGGTAGGAGAAACGAGCATACCTCCTCCACCTGGTGATTATATTGCCAATGCCCATACCCATCCGGAAAGCGGAGCAGCTCCGCCTTCTGTAGCGGATCTCTATTCTACATTAAACGTTAATTCTTATTCCCCTTATTATATGGGAAGTTATATTTTTGCCAATAATGGAGATGTCTATGTACTGGCAATTAATGATAGAGAAGCGGCTAAAGATTTCTTACAAAAATATTCGATGGCTGATAATATAGATCCGGGAAAAGCAGAGTTTAATGATAAAAATGATATTGGACAAGATTATAATGATATTAGAATATGTTTTTCTTCGGGAAGATGTAATAGCGGAAATAATTCTGATCAAAATGCAGGAATGGAGGCTGGGCTAGCCTATGTTTTGGAAAAATACAACACAGGAATAAGTTTGCTTAAAGGAGATAAAGATGGGAATTTTAAGGGGATTACCACTCAACAAGGAAAAGTACCCGATGCTGTGACCAATGAGCCAAAAGATGGCTATATTTCAAAACCATGTAATAATTAAAAAATAATCAAAATGAAAAATAAAACTTTAAGTCTGTTTCTGCTATTTTATTTATTCTCATGTAATGCTCAGAAAACAGAATATGAAAATTTTTACGCAAATACGGTTGCAAAACTTAATCCTGAAATTAATAAAAAGGGAATTTTTTATGGCAAACCCCTGTCTGTATTTTTAGATAGTTTAAAAAAAAATAATATTAATATAATTGAGGGATACAATGGAGACGCCTTTAATAATAATGTATTAAAGCTATATTTAAATGATTGGGAAACCAATCATAATGCTAGAAAAAATAAGCAAGCTGTACCAAACATAGTTATTACTTTCAAACAATTCTTTGATGGAAAACAGTCTGAAAAATTAACCCATGATTATAGAGGAAGTTGGAATGAAAATACAATTAACTTTTATAAAGATATGATTGTCAAAGAAATTAATTTCAATCATGTATCTGGTGTTAATATAGTCAATGGAGTACCATCAAAATGAAAGCAAATATTTTAAATATTTATTAGTAATTGTAAGTTTTTCCTGCTCTGCCCAAAAGGTATTGGAAAAAGGTAATTTTTATAATAAAATAAAAGATACTGATGGTGTAGTTCGGGTAAAAATTGACAAGGTAGCCTATGAAAATTTTTATAATCAAACCAGTAAGCTGAAAAGACTCTTATGCTACCAATCAGTATGTAGGAAGCAGCTTTGCAGCTTTTTGCTTCTATTATGTTTTTATTCTGGTATATTCTTAGCGTATTGATGACCAGAAGAAACTAATAGATAGGCCATATCTTTTAAAATATAGTCCCGATGATTTTTCATCGGGATTTTTTTTAATTTAAATACAAAGTTCACAAATATTTTTTACGAATAACACGAATTGAATACTATCAATAGGAATGGGCTTTAGCTCGTATTATATTGTATGGATGCCTTTCAACGGTTTTAGCTGAAACTAATAAGTATCCCGCAGATTCCACAGGTTGACACGGATGATTGCGTGTATTTATTGGTGAAATTTGTGAAAAATATTTGTGCTATTCGTGTTGTAAACCGTAAACCCAAAAAATCCTGATGAAAATATCACCGGGATTTTAATTGGTTATTCTTTTGAAATTTTCATACAACTTCCAGCTTCATGTGACTGGTTAAGGTCCTTTGAAGTACATTTTACAGTTGAAATAAAGATTCTAAAGAATAGAAAAAGTATAGTAATGAGGAAAACCTCAGGTATTGTATATTGTGTTTTTTATCATCTATTGATTAGGAACAATCGCAGGATGTTATTTGTCGATTGATCCTAAAACCTTTTGTGCAAATGAGTTCAAAGCATCTTTCTCGCTCATTCCGTTCTGTACGTTGGCGTGAACTTCCAAAGCTCCGCAGATGTTGGTAATCAACTCTCCTGCAACATTCAGATCTTCTTCACTTGTTCCTCTGAACTCGCAGAAACTTTCCAGTACTTCTAATGTTTTTTCAAGGTTTTCAGGAGTCTGATTCTGATAAAACTGTCTGATTACGGGTAATTTCATTATGCTAATTCGTTAAAAAGGTTAATTAAACTTTCTGCCTGGTTAGATTGAACCTGGTTCACCAGTTCTCCGTTTTTAAAGATGGCGAAAGTAGGCAAGTTGTCTACTTTTGCTAATTTTCTGCTTTCAGGAAGCTTTTCAGCATCTACATACAAAAATGGAATAGAATCATTTTCAGATGCTAATTTTTTGAATTTCGGCTTCATTATTCTGCAGTTTCCGCACCATGTTGCGCCATATTGAACAACTACTTTTTCGTTGTCATTAACTATATTCTGTAATGTATCTTCGGTTAATTCTGTGTACATGATTGTAATTTGAAAATTTATTAATTTGAAAGTGTGCCAATGTTTTGTAAAGAAGAAAATGAGATAATTTTTGATAATTCTCCAATTATCTCATTTTCAAATTAACACATTATATTAGTTCTTAGCTAAGTATTCTGCTGTAGAAGTTCTGTCAGCTTTCATTGCTTCTTTTCCTTCTTCCCAGTTTGCAGGGCATACTTCACCATGTTTCTGTACGTGAGTGTAAGCGTCGATTAATCTTAAGAATTCTTTTACGTTTCTTCCCAGAGGCATATCGTTTACCGCTTCGTGGAAGATTTTTCCAGTTTCGTCGATAAGGTAAGTTGCTCTGTAAGTTACATTAGAACCTGTGAAAACTTCGTTTCCATCCTCATCATATTCGAAATCCTGATCAACAATTCCTAACGTATTAGCCAATTGTCTGTGAGTATCAGCTAAAAGTGGGTAAGTTACTCCTTCAATTCCTCCGTTATCTTTTGGTGTGTTCAACCAAGCGAAGTGTACTTCGTTAGTATCACAAGATGCACCGATTACTTTAGTGTTTCTTTTTTCGAATTCACCTAAAGCCTCCTGAAAAGCGTGAAGCTCTGTAGGACATACGAAAGTGAAATCTTTAGGGTACCAGAATAAAAGAACTTTTTGCTGGTTGTTTACTGCTTCATCAAGGATGTTGATTCTTAAATCGTCACCCATCTCAGACATTGCGTCAATTGTTAAGTTTGGGAATTTTTTTCCTACTAAAGACATAATTTTTCTGTTTTTATATTTAAATTTCTTATGCAAATATACGAAAGATTCATCTATCGAACAAACTGAAATCGATAAATAAAATCTATAATTGTTTTTGGTATACTGTTAAATAAAAAAGCCCTGATATCAGGGCTTTTTGTTTATTTTAATAACCAAATATTTCAGTTAAATTAAGTTTTTTTACTTCACCTAATTTCTTCATATCAGCCTCGTTCACTTTGTCTTGGGAAGCGACAATACAATATGTGTAATTCTTATTCTTCATTTCCTTGTCGTGGAAAGAATTGATGTCTGTAAAAGACAGTTTTGGTGCCTGTTCATAGACATTTTTTCTCATATCAAAGTTGTTTCCAAGCTTTTGAGATTTCAGATAAGAGAAGATAATTCCGTCTTGTGTGATTCTTTCAGAAGCAATAGATTTTTTCAATCCGCTTTTCGCGGTTTCAAATAACTGCTCAGATTTCGGAAGGGTAGTTAAAAGCTCATTCATGGCCGTTGTAGACTCATTGAACTTGTCCGCCTGTGTTCCTACATAAGCCATAACCATATCTTTATCTATTTTCTTGCTTGGAAGCGCAAAATAAGAATAGGTAGAGTAGGCCAGTGCCTTAGATTCTCTGATCGTCTGGAAAACAATAGAGCCCATTCCGCCCCCGAAATAGTTGTTGAATAAACTTACCGTTGGAGTTGTGGAAGGATTATACTGGTCAGAATTTCTTACCCAGAAAACCTCTGCCTGTACCATGTCATAATGAGCAAATAATACTTTGTTCTTATCAGTTGGAATCTGAGCGAAAGTTTTAGACTTAGGGAGATCTTTTAAACTTGCAGGAAGTTTGTGGACAGGTTTCAAAGATGCTACCACTTCATTTCCTGATTTTGGTCCGTAATACAATACTTTATGCTTGAAATTAAAAAGATCATGAAGAACATTGATCAGATCTTCTGCTTTTAAAGCATCAAGTTCAGCATCGCTCAGTACATTGTTGAAAGGATTCTGTGCACCATATTGAGCGTAGCTTCTCAATCCGGCCATAATGGTTCCTTTATTTTGTTTAGCGTTGGCTCTGGCCTTCTTCAGCCTTGTTTTGTAAGCATCCAGAGCTCCCTGGTCTGCCTGACAGTTTTTAATCAGATCTTCAAATAAAGCAATTGTTTTATCGAAGTTTTCATTTAAGCCTTCCAGAGATACATACGTTTCTTCATTTCCGGCTCCTACATTGAAACTTGAAGCAAGTTTGTAAAATTCTTTACTGATTACCTCGGAAGATTTGTCTTTCGTTCCTAAGTACTGAAGATATTCAGCTGCCAATGGAAGAATTTTGTTGTTCCATTTTCCGGAATCAAAGTGGTAATACATTCTGAACAAAGCGTTGTCTGTATTTTTTACAGAAAGTACATCCACATCTGCTAATTTATTTTTGGCAATGTCTTTATCATAATTCAGCCATACCGGAGCGATAGGGTTTTCAGGCATCTCGTCAATCTTCTTAAGGAAAGGAGACTGGTCTTCTCTGTTAACAGAAACCGGAGTAATCGTTGGTTTATCAACTTTTACAATGCTCTTGTCTTCTCCTTTTCTTTTGTAAACAGCAACATAGTTATTGTTCTGAAGATATTTGGATACGAAATCCATGATATCTTTTTTCGTCAGTTTTGAAATCTCATCCACATATTCAAGCGATGCTTTGTGATCAACATCCGAAGTAAATTCATCCATCAGAATACTTGCTCTTGACGAATATTTTTCATCTTTCTGAATAATACTTTTCTTTTCGTTGTTGACAATAGATTGAATCAGATCATCAGAAAACTCTCCATTTCTTAACTTATCCACTTCCTGAAGAAGAAGATTCTTTACTTCATCCAGAGACTGTCCTTCGGTTGGTTTTCCTTGTAAGAGTAAAACGGAATAATCTTTTAACGCATAAGATCCGGCGTAAGCACCCAGTAATTTCTGTTTTTTTACCAGATCAAGATCAATTAATCCTGCTTGTCCGTTGGTAAGCATATTTCCGACAAGATTCAGCATTCTTGCATCTTTTGTGGAGGCTCCCGGAAATCTGAACCCAAGCATTACGTTTTCAGGATTCGGTCCCACCACTTCTTTTACAATCGGAGCAGTGATAGGTTTTTCCTGTCCCACTTTATATTCAGGAATGGCTTTAGGCTTCATATAAGAGAAAGCCTTATCAATCTTTGCAATTACTTCATCCGGATTAAAATCTCCGGACATAATGATTCCCATGTTATTAGGGACATAATAATTGTTATAATATTCTCTGATAGCGTGTAGAGAAGGGTTTTTCAGATGCTCAATGGTTCCGATGGTGGTTTGCTTACCATAATTGTTGTTAGGGAAAAGATTGGCAAACATGGTATCGAAAACCTTATCTCCGTCATCATCAAGTGATCTGTTTTTTTCTTCATATACTGCCTCAAGTTCCGTGTGGAAGAGCCTTAAAACCGGTTCTCTGAATCTTTCAGCCTGTACAGCAAGGAATTTGTCAAGAACATTTGCTGGCACATCTTCCGTGTACACTGTCTGTTCAAAAGAAGTGAAGGCGTTAGTTCCATCAGCTCCCATCCCGGCCATCATTTTATCGTATTCATTTGCGATTGCAAATTTTGCTGCCTCTCCGGAAACCTTGTCAATTTCTTTGTAGATTTCTTTTCTTTTAGCCTCATCCTTGGTCTGATTGTACTTTTCGTAAAGAGCATCAATCTGATCTAACAGAGGCTTCTCTTTTGCCCAGTCTTTAGATCCGAACTGGTTTGTTCCTTTGAAAAGCATATGCTCCAGATAATGGGCAAGACCAGTATGATCTGCAGGATCGGTTTTGCTTCCGGCTTTTGTGGCAATATACGTTTGGATTCTCGGATCTTTATTTGTAGGACTTAAAATGACCGTTAGTCCGTTTTTCAAAGTATAGTACCTTGCAGAAGTAGGGTCATTGGTTACGTATTTGTACTTGTAGCCATTGGAAGTAGCTTCTTTCCACTGAAAATCCTGGCCAAAAGCATATCCTGCAAAACTTGCAGCGGCAATACTTGTAACAATGGTTAGTTTTTTTAACAGATTCATTGCTGTCGTGTTTTATTTTGGGTTATTAATTTGTTAATTGAATTTCTCCAATAAGTCTTTAATTCGTTTCATAGCTTCTCTTAAATCTTCCTCAGAAGCAGCATAAGAGAACCTGATACATTCCGGACTTCCGAAAGAGAATCCGCCTACGCAGCCAACATGAGCATTTTCCAGGAGGAACATGGCAAAGTCGTCAGAGTCTTTAATTTCTGTTCCATCAAGGGTTTTTCCGATGTAGTACGAAATATCCGGGAAGAAATAGAAAGCTGCCTTGGGAAGCACTACTTTGAATCCTGGGATTTCTTTGATCAGTTCATAGACAAGATCTCTTCTTTTTTTGAAAGCATCAATCATGTATCTGTATTCAGAAGGATCTGTTTTCAATGCAACGATAGAAGCTCTCTGTGCTACTGTATTAGCCCCGCTGGTCATCTGACCCTGAACTTTTTCACAAGCTTTTGCCAGCCATTCAGGACATGCAGAATACCCAATTCTCCATCCGGTCATAGCAAATGCTTTTGACATTCCGTTGATTACGGCCGTCTGCTCATAGACTTCAGGAAACTGAGCAATTGAAGTGGTATTCGTTTCATAATTGATGTATTCATAAATTTCGTCAGAAATTATCGTGATCTGAGGATATTTGGCAATTACTTTGGCGATAGATTTTAATTCGTCATAAGTATAATATCCTCCTGACGGATTGCACGGTGAGCTGAAAAGGATTGCTTTGGTCTTCTCTGTAATAGCTTCTTCAATTTGTTCTGCTGTTACTTTGAAATCGGTAACATAAGATGTAGAAAGCATTACAGAAGTTCCACCCATCATTTTTACCATTTCATCATAGCTTACCCAGTAAGGTGCAGGAAGAAGAACTTCATCACCATCATTGATAATAGCTGCCAGAACATTGATAATTGCCTGTTTAGCTCCATTGGAAACACAAATCTGGGTAGGTTTGTATTCCAGATTATTATCTCTTTTTAATTTATCTGCAATAGCCTCACGCAGTTCCGGAAATCCTGGAACAGGAGAGTAGTGGCTGTAATTTTGATTGATGGCATCGAATGCGGCCTGTTTGATATTGTCCGGAACATCGAAATCCGGTTCACCAAGAGTTAAGCTGATCACATCTATTCCGCTTGCTTTCATTTCTCTGGCTTTGTTAGACATTACAAATGTCTGGGAGTATCCTAATCTTTTTACTCTATCTGAAAGTTTATCCATTGTATTTTTTTGAATTTTAACAAATATATAAATAAAAACGTCTTGTGGAGGTAATAAAGATAAGGGTGTTTTAAAGATTTTTATCAGGTTTGGGACAAAAGATGATATTGAAAAGCTATTCGGTTTCATTGATAAATGACAGCAATTCAGCAAACAGCAATAGGTACTCATAATCACGGAGATAAAAAATGATTAATGAAGCGAAGGGTTTTGTATCTTTAAATAATCTAAGATTGAGCCTATGAAATATTCTGTTTTTTTATTGCTGATTTCATGTGCTGTTTTCTTCCAAGGGAAAGAGTGGGAAATTTTTGCTATACAGATGGTCAGCTAATCGGGAATCTCAGTGTGCCTGTAATTCCGGGTATTGCAGAGTAATGGATTTTAATAAAAACCAGAATTTACAGTCATATCAGGAAAAGTAGATTTGAATACAAGAGAAATAAAACTTATTTTTGCGGTTTATAATAATTCACATGTCTGCATCGTTACTATTAAAATATTTCCCGGATCTTACTGAAAAACAGAAAGAGCAGTTCTCAAAACTGGAAAATCTGTACAATGAATGGAATGAAAAGATCAATGTAATTTCCAGAAAAGATATGGAATCACTGTATGAAAAGCATATTCTGCACTCTTTGGGAATTGCAAAAGTGATGGAATTTGCACCGGGAACCAAAGTATTGGATATCGGAACCGGAGGCGGTTTTCCGGGGATTCCTCTGGCGATCCTGTTTCCTGAAACAGAATTTACCTTGATTGATTCTATTGGTAAAAAAATCAGTGTAGTACAGGCTGTGTCGGAAGGAGTAGGATTAACCAATGTAACGGCTATCCATGGAAGAGCAGAAAAGCTGAAAGAAAAATTCCATTTTGTTGTCAGCAGAGCGGTAACCCAAATGCCTGAATTTTTAAGATGGCTGAAAGGGAAGTTTGAAAAAGAACAGTTTAACCCTAAACATAACGGAATTTTATATTTAAAAGGCGGTGATCTTGCAGAAGAGCTTGCCGGACTTAAATGTGAAATTTTCAATCTCAAACACTATTTTGATGAAGAATTTTTTGATACCAAGAAAGTAGTTTATGTATCAAAAGGTAATTTTAATTCCTGATTTTTATGTAAATAAGGAATAATTTTTGCTAATATTTTTTAATAATCAGAAAAGTAAAGGTTATGAAAAAACTTTTAAATATTGGATTTTCAGTATTCGTGTTGAGCGTGCTTCTGGTTTCGTGTAATGATGATGATTATCATACCATTGAATCTATTGATAAAATCAAAATAGACAGCGTAAAGATTGTTCATGATACCATGAGTGTTTTTGCGATACAAAGCATCAAAACGTATTCCACGTATCCGTCTCATTGTGAGGGCTTTTATGGATATGATTATATTTACAATACCAGTCTGGAAAGAACGGTTACTTCCTACAAATACATTACCGACGGACCTTGTACACAAGGCAAATATGTAGGAGCAAATCAGATTAACTTCAGCCCGCAAAGAAAAGGAACTTATACTTTTAAATTCTGGAATGGAGGAAACAACTGGATTACCAAAACAATTGTAGTGGAATAATGAGATTGACTTTTGTATTGTGTTTACTGGCAGCGCAGGTGGTGTACGGGCAGAAAATTTTCTGGGAGGAAGGCAAAAAGCTAACCTGGGATAACTTTAAAAGTCCGGTTAACAAAAAAAAGAATCCTGATGTAGCAGCATACACCCATTGTGGATGGGAATTTTATGCTGAAAAATCTTCCGATCCAAAAGCACCGGTTGCCATTACTATTAAAACACTGTTTCATGAAGATAAATCATGGAAAGATGTCAAAAGAATGGATGATTATATTCTCCTCCATGAGCAGATGCATTTTGATATTGCAGAATTATTTGTGAGAAAATTCCGAAAAGCAGTCGCTGAAAAAATTAAAAATTCCGGAGACTACAACAAATATTTCAAAACAATTTATAACGTGATATCCGTTGATTATAAAAGCTTTCAGATGGCATATGACAGAGAAACCCGTCATGGACTTGATAAAGAAAAACAAACCGAATATAATCATTCAATTTCTGAACAACTCAACAACTTAAAAAGCTACCAAACCCTTTGAAATTCCTCAATAAAATCATCCACGAACTGCTGGCACAAAACACTGACCTTTCTGCGTTTAATATCATTCTGCCCGGAAAACGTCCCATTGTTTTTATCAGACAGATCCTGGAAGAAAATAATTATTCAGGGTTTCTTCCCAACTTTTTTACGATTGAGGAACTCATCAACAAAATTGCTGATCAACAGACGATTCAGGGAATTCCGCTGTGGCTTTTCTCTTTTGATGTGTACCGAAGCCTGAATCTTATTCCAAGAGATGATTTTTCAGATTTTCTGAAATGGTTTCCCACCTTACAGAAAGACTGGGATGATATTCTCAAATTCTCAGATAGTGATCAGGCAGTTCTGCAGTATATGTTTGATGAGGAAAGAATCAAAGAATGGGCGCAGGACCTTGGAGAAGATGATGATGTCCCGAGAAAGAAGTTTCTTAATTTCTGGCAGAATATGAACGTTTTTCTCCCTGTTTTAAAAGAAAAACTACAGGAGAAAAACTGGGCAACTACCGGAATGATCCACGAGGCGGCTAAAGCCAGGATTGTAGACTTTGCTAAAAATACCAAAGAAGAATTTGTCTTTTGTGGTTTCAATGCCTTTACTCCGGTAGAGGAAAAGCTTGTAAGAAGCCTTTTGCAGTGGAATAAAGCTCAGTGTTTCTTTCAGGCAGACCGCTATTACTTCAATGATGAAAGACAGGAGGCCGGAAAATTTCTCAGGAATCATAAAACCTGGAAAGAATTTGATGATGACAGAGCTTTTCAGTGGATAGAAGACGATTTTAATCAGCCTAAAAAAATTAAGGTGTACGAAGTGTCAGGGAATGTAACCCAGACCAAAGTATTACCTGAGATCTTTAAAGAGATCAATAATAAAACCTATTCCAATACGGCAGTGGTACTCCTGGATGAAAATCTTCTTCCTGCCAGTCTTGATGTAATGCATGGTGTTGATAATTTGAATATTACAATGGGATTTCCGTTGAAAAATTTATCTTTCTCCAATGCCGTGAAACGTCTTTTCTACCTGCAGAAACAGTTGGAGAAAAACAAACTGTCTTATTATTACAGAGATGTTTTCCCTATTTTGGAAGAACTGCCAAAATCTGTAGAAGATGAACAGATTATCAATGATTTTAAAGCTAAAATAGAAGAGAGAAATATTGTTTATATTTCCAGGAAACTTTTACATGAACTGCTGGGCGGCCTGTCTTACTACGGGCTTCTTCAAAAAGCAACAGGAACCAATGGCTACCTGGATATGCTTATTGAGTTCTGCCAGCAGGTAAAATGGCTTGAAATAGACGATATTCAGTATGAGAATGTCTCTCACTTTGAAAATGCATTCAGAATCATCAAAAACCAGCTGACTCCCTACAATATTGAGATCAAAATGGAAACGCTGGAAATTCTGATCAACCAGCATATCAACTCTGAAAGTATCGATTTTCAGGGAGAACCATTGAGAGGATTACAGATCATGGGATTGCTGGAAACACGTCTTTTGAACTTTGAGAATGTTATTCTGCTTTCCGTAAACGAAGGAAAACTTCCGCTTGGAAACTCTCAGAATACCTATATTCCTTTTGATATCCGAAGGTTCTTTGACCTGCATACTTTCCTGGAAAATGACAGCATTTATGCCTATCACTTTTACAGGCTGATTCAGGATGCGAAGAATGTACATTTGCTGTACAATGCATTAAGTTCAGGAGTAAATACCGGAGAAAAAAGCCGTTTCATTACACAGATCGAAATGGAAAGTTCTCATGACATCGAACATCTCATTATTGAAAATTCTTCAGAGCCTATTACTACCAAACCTATCGAAATTACAAAGACACAGATTGTGCAGGAGCGCCTTCAGAAATGGAAGGAAAAAGTATCAGCTTCCCACTTAACCAGTTATCTTTATAATCCGATAGATTTCTACCTTTCCAAGATTTTAAATACCTCGGAAACAGATGAAATTGAAGAAGAACTGTCGATAAAAAATTACGGGAATCTGGTCCATTATTCACTTCAAGAAGTATATGAGGTGTTGAAAGGTAAGGTTTTAAAGGAAAGTGATTTAAAGAATTCAGTTAAAGCAATAGATGAATATATAAATATTGCCATTGAGAAGCTGAAACACCAGCCGGAATTTTATGAAAAAGGGATGAATTATATCCATAAAGCCATTGCCAAAAAAGTAATTGAAAACGTGTTAAATCATGATCTTGAGCTGATAAAACAAGGCAATAAACTGGAGATTATTGATATCGAAAGAAGATTTGAAAATATAGATTTTCCTCTGGAAGGAAATGATAAGATTTCTTTCTTCGGATTCATTGACCGGATTGATAAACTGAACGGGACTCTAAGAATTATTGATTATAAAACAGCGAAGATTAAAAATCTCAATGTAAAGATTGATCAGGATAATGTAGATAAATATTTTCATAACAGCGAAAGAAAGCAGGCCCTTCAGCTTTGTATTTATCATTACGTTGTTCAGCACCTTCCTGAGTTTTGGGGATTCCCGATTGAAACAGGAATCTGGAGTTTTGCAGACGCTAAAAAGGGAATGGTTTCCCTGCAGTTTGACAAAGGAAATATTGATGATGCCATGAAATCTGTCAAAAGTCTTATTCTTGAAATTCTTAATCCTGATATCAATTTTGTGGAAACCATAAAAACGTATTAAAACAGCCAGCATTGTTAGAGAACATGTTTGACCTGAAAGATAATTGTTAATTTATTTTTAAGTTATAAGCTGAAATACATTGATTTACTCTCAGAATAGTCCATTAAGCAGGTAACTTTTTGTGTATATTTACTACTTATTAAAAACTTATAAAGTTTAAATAGATACATTAAGCACCACGAATGAAAAAGATCCTGATATTTTTAGCTATCACTTTCTCTCTTATTGTCAAATCTCAGCAAAAGAATGATTCTCTAAGTATTGCCCTTCAGCAAGTGACCAAAGACACAAAGTTTGGTCTTGCTCTCAGTGGCGGCGGTGCAAAAGGTTTTGCGCACATTGGGATCTTGAAGATGATTGACTCATTGGGAATCAAAGTAGATTATATTACGGGAACCAGTATGGGAGGAATTCTGGGTGGTCTGTATGCAATGGGGTATAATGCTGACCAGTTGAAGCATACGATCTATAAAGTGGACTGGAACAGGATTTTAAGCAATAAAATTCCTTATAATAAAGTTAATATCAGTGAAAAAGACGAATACGATAAATATATTCTTGAATTTCCTGTAGTGAAAGGGTTTCCGACTCTTCCAGGTTCTTATATTGAGGGACAATACATGGGAGAGGTTCTTAATACCCTTACTTTTAATGCAAAGCATATCAATGATTTCAGTAAACTAAGAATTCCTGTTCAGCTTACTTCTTCCGATATTGAAAACGGAGGTCTGGTAATGCAGAAAGAAGGATCATTACCGTTAGCGATTCGCTCAACGTTGGCCATTCCTGCCGCTTTTGCTCCTGTTTATATTGATGGAAAGCTTCTGGTTGATGGTGGTTTGGATCGTAATTATCCGGCCAATGAAGTTCGTGAGATGGGGGCAGATTTTGTGATTGGAGGCTATACCGGTTTCAGGCTTTTTACGAAAAAAGAGATTGAGAATCCGATGAAGATGATTTATCAGACTCATGCCATCCGTTCCGTGGAAGACTTTAAACATCAAAAGGAATTGTCTAATATTCTTGTAGACTTTGTAGATCCATTGGGAGAAATTACCACGAAGGATTTTGCCAGATTCAGAAAGATTATCAAAATAGGAGAGACTGAAGCAAGAAAGCATCTTCCTGAGTTTGTTGCTCTGGCAGAAGCTCAGCGAAAAGCCGGAATCCAATATGAGCACCAGATGATTGAAGAGGTGAAACTGCCTACAACAAAATTTACTTTTAACGAAGAAGACGGAACACCCATTACAGATGCTGCAGAAATTGAAGTGCTGAAAAAGCAGATGGGGCTTACGGAAGGGAAGTATTACGATGTAAAAACCGTTAATGAAGCCATAGACCGTGTTTTTGGAATGCGTCAATATGTAAAGGTGTATTATACTTACACGAATGTAAATGATGGCCTTGTGATGAATATATTTGTGAAAAGAGCAAAAAAAGGAGCTTTTAAACTGGCGCTGCACTATGATACAGAACAGTCTGTAGGAATTATCGTCAATTATACGTACAGAAATATTCTCCTGAACAGATCCAGGTTTCTGGCAACGGTAGATATCTCCGAACGTTTTAAAGCTAAAGTTGCCTACCAGCAATTCTTAGACAGTGGTGAACGTTTATGGCTGGATCTGGAAGCTAAAATGGTTCATCTTAAAAGTAATGATCTTAATTTCAGGCTGTATGATATAAATGAAGATGGAGGTGACCGTTTTCCAAACCATATGTATCGTAACATAACCGGAAAAATTGCGCTGAATTATAATATCACCCCCAACTCTTATCTGTCTCTGGGAACGGAATTCAGTACAGAAAGAATGTACAGCTTACTGGATAAAGTAGACCAGTCGAAAGTGGATAATTACAGTAAAAAGCTATATAACCACAGTAATTTCAATACTTTCCTGAAATTTGAACAGAACAATCTTAATAAAAGATATTTTACTACAAAAGGAAATCATCTTCAGGTGAGCACAAGATTTTACTATGGAGATCAGTATGAACTTTATGACCTGAATACCGTCCAACCTCTTCTGTATCTGATCCTTAACCCGAAAGAGTCTTACTATTCTGAGCCTAAAAACCTTGTTTCATTCACATTAAATGAGAATTTTTTCTATCCAATCACAAGAAGGCTGACGGTAAAGGCTAATGTATTTTTGGGGACAAGTTTTGGATCAAAGAAAGAAGATCAGGTTCCCTATCTGTTTTTGAATCAAAAGTATAATCTGGGAGGCAGCGAATACAATTACGATCTGTTAAGCCCTGAATTCAATGGTCTTCGTCAGAAAGAGCTTCCGATGACTTCGGTGGCGAAGGCAGCCATTTCATTTCAGTACAGAATTATGAAAAGACTCTATATCACCCCTTCTTTCAGCTATGGAAAGGTAAGTGAAGAGCTTTCGCCTTTTAATGACAGTTTTGATATGTTTGGGTACGGATTGAACCTTGGTTACGAATCTCTTATCGGTCCTATTGGTTTGAATATTTCCCGAAACAGCCAGCTTGATTTCTCAAGAATCTATTTTAGTGTCGGATTTAAGTTTTAAGGGAATGTACCATCTATAATTAAATTACTGAAGCAAAAAGCACTTCATTGCTGAAGTGCCAAAAATTAACTTGAAATGAGATATGAAGAGTGATTGATTTTACAGTTTTATCTTTTTGCTGATAGTTTTTCCATTAGAAAGTGTGACTTGCACAAGATATACTCCTGATTCCAGGTTTCCGGATTCAAATAATGTTTTGTTAATTTCCTGCTGAACAATCAGAGCACCAGAAATACTGTAAATGCTAATGTTTTTAATACCATTCCCGGATTTAGCTATAATTTGTTGTCTGAGAGTATAAATATCAGTACTGTTTTCTGATGATATGGTTCCTCCAGCAACCTTGCTGAACTGAAGATTGTAATAAGGAGTAACAACTTCAAACGTATAGTTTTTGTTTTCCATATCCTGAATGTTGATTCCTCCGGTTTCACGATATTGTTTTTGCGAAATACTTTTGATCAGCGTTTTATTTTCATCAAAAATATGTACAACAGTAAGTTCTTCCTGATCTACTTTTAATTGTAAAACCGAATCATTCACAGATTGTACAATTTCGTTTTCGGCAACTTGCTGAGGCGTGTTTTTGATGTATGGAATTATTTTATTTTCATTGTTTTCTGATACTTTCAACAGATATACTCCGTCTTTTAAAGTTGATAAGCTGCGGTCATTGGCTGTTCTGTTCTGAGCTTTTTCTTTATTGAAATCTGTAATTTCAACCAGCTGCATATTGCCCAGATCCGGTTTTATTTGTGAAGATAAAAGGGTAGGGCTGTCAGAAATTTTCTCTGCTGGCTGTTTACTGAAAATTGATCCTGCAATCGCCCATTCATTAAGAAGTCCGCCACTTCTCAGCATATTGAATTTAGCATTGGAAGCTAAAGTGAATGGCAGAATTCCTCCCACATGCCCTAATGGTCCCCAGTAAAAGGAATCCAGTTTATATTTATTCAGATCCCACCATGGATAATAGCCACGCTGAACATCAATAGTTTTGGAGGTGTTTTCTGGTGGAATAGCTAAATCTATGGTAGAATGTCCCAGTGTCATAGGTGTTTTATTATACCAGTCGTAGACATCCTTAGGCTTCATGCATAGTCTGAGCTTGTTATTGGGATTATTAGTAACATCATTAACAAAGCTGGTTGTAAAGAGCTTTCTCCATATAACAGGGCCCCATAGAAGTCCGCCATTATCCTGAACCACATGATAATTGTATTTGTCAAGATATTCAGCAGATATAACTTCTGAAATATCATTATTATACGTTTTATATCCTGTATTGTTGCAGGTATGAAGAACATTTGCCAGAAATGAAGTGAACGGATAAATATCTTTTTCCAGGACTCCTTTATTTAACGTTACTCCGGAAAAATCATAAGGCCCATCTCCCATGTAAGCATATTTGAATTTTATTTGAGTGGGATTTGAAATGCTTAATCTTTTTAGCGTAGACATAGCAGCGTGAGCACCTTGCGAATATCCGGCCAGGAAATATTCATCATAACGTTTAATGTTCAGTTGGGCCAATACTTTATTCGCGGCCGTTATAAAATCTATGGTAGCTCCGGCTTCTGTGGCATAATCTACATAAGGGTGAGTTCCGTCTCCGGTTCCCATCCCTACGTAGTCGGGTGCCATCAAAATATAACCGTTGAGTACATAGGATAGCTCAACAACAAATCCAGCGGTTAATGCTCCTTTAAAATTAGACGGAACATTATGCCTGCTGTCTGTAGTTCCGTGATCCGACACTACTGTTGAGAGTTTGAAGGGTACATTAGGATACATCAGCAATCCAGTTGCTTTTACAAGAACATTGTTTTCGTTTTTCGTGTAATAAGTGATTTTGTATCCTTTCAGCCCAAGATTGAAGCTGTTCAGGTAGTTTGCAAATTCCGGAGTATTCTGATCACCAAGATTGTTGGCGATAAAATTGATGACTCCTTGAGGCGTTAAATCAAGTTTCTGTTCGGCACTTACAACATCACCAGCCTGCTGGGCAAAGTAAAATGGAGCTGTAAGACTTAGTAAAAAAGTGGTTATTTTTTTCATATTGTTTGTTTTTGTGTGGTATTAAAGTAATAATTTTAATAAAACAACAAAAACTTTAGAAGATCAATAATTATTCACTGAATATCATTTCTCTAAAAAGTGAGTAAAATAAAAGAGTCTGACCATTGGCCAGACTCTCTATTTGTATTTTTATCTTTTTAGAAAGCGTTGATTCCTGTAATATCCAATCCGGTGATTAGCAAGTGAACATCATGTGTTCCTTCATAAGTAATTACAGATTCCAGGTTTGCAGCATGTCTCATCATTGGGAATTCTCCCATGATTCCCATACCTCCAAGAATTTGTCTGGATTCTCTGGCTATTTCTATCGCCATATGTACGTTGTTACGTTTAGCCATAGAGATCTGAGCAGGAGTTGCTTTGTGGGCATTTTTAAGATTTCCCAGCTGAAGACATAATAACTGAGCTTTTGTAATCTCTGTCAGGAATTCAGCTAATTTTTTCTGCTGAAGCTGATAAGAACCGATCGGCTTTCCAAACTGTTTTCTTTCTTTAGAGTATTGAACAGCAGTACAGTGGCAGTCAATAGCAGCACCGATTACTCCCCATGAAATTCCGTATCTTGCAGAATTCAGACAAGATAAAGGTCCTTTCAGGCCTGTTACTCCCGGAAGCAGGTTTTCTTTTGGAACTTTTACGTTGTTAAATACCAGTTCTCCGGTTTTGGAAGCTCTCAGGCTCCATTTATTGTGGGTTTCAGGAGTAGTGAAACCTTCCATTCCTCTTTCAACGATTAATCCCTGTACTTTTCCTTCTTCATTTTTTGCCCATACTACTGCGATGTCGCATAAAGGAGAGTTGGTGATCCACATTTTAGCCCCGTTCAAAAGATAATGATCTCCCATATCTTTAAAATAAGTCTCCATTGAACCCGGGTCAGAGCCGTGGTTAGGCTCAGTCAATCCAAAAGATCCGATCATTTCTCCGGCAGCAAGCTTAGGAAGATATTTTTTTTTCTGTTCCTCAGAACCGAACTCGTTGATAGGAAACATCACCAATGAACTTTGTACCGAAGCTGCAGAACGTACTGCAGAATCTCCTCTTTCCAACTCCTGCATAATCAAACCATAAGAAATCTGGTCTAAACCTGAACCGCCATATTCAACCGGGATATAAGGTCCCAATGCTCCGATTTTCCCCAATTCTCTCATAAGATTAGGAAGATCTGTATGATTTTGAGCGGCCTGATCTATCTGTGGCATTACAAAACTTTCAACCCAGTCTCTTACAGATTGGCGGATTAGTTTATGTTCTTCAGTAAGTAAAGCATCAATTCCATAATAATCAGGGATGCTTGTAAGAGGATAATATGACATGATTTTTTGATTTGGTTAAAAGTAACATTTTTCGTGGTGTCCTGAAAATTTTTTTGAAATCTTATCTTGGTATTGGTTTTCAGACAGATAATGGTTTTTTACTTTATTTATTAAGATAAATTTGGTCCTTTATGACTCCTCATCATTAGAGATGGGATACTGATTGGTAGAATTATGAACTTCAGTTTTAAATTTATACAGATAAGGTGCTTTATTGGCAGAACCATCATAGAGTTTTTCCATTCTGTCCAGAATATTTAAACTTAAAATTTTTCGCTGAAAATTATTTCTTCTGAATTTCTGACCTAAAATGGTTTCATAAAGAGCCTGAAGGTCCTTCATGGTAAACTTTTCCGGAAGCAGATTGCTGGCCGCTACTTCTGTATTGATATTCATTCTCAGATACTCCAACCCGGTTTCTATTATCCTATCATGGTCAAATGCCATCTTGGGCAATTTGCTGACCTCAAACCATTCACAACTTTCATTAAACGCGTCAGGGAAAGTGTCAGCCAGTGAAAAATCAATAAGGCTGCAATAGCCTGCCGTTACAAATCGTTGAAAGATCCAGTGATCTTCAGGAACGGTTATCCCTTTATTTTTAAGGAGAATCTGATGTACATTATTCTCTGTACGGTCTATTCTTCCAAAGGTGTGAAACTGTTTTAAAAATAATCCTTTAAGATGTGTTCTTTCAAACAAAACTCTTTCAGCAGCTTCTCTTAAATCTTCATCATTGAAAACAAAACCTCCCGGAAGTGACCATAGATCCAGATCATGATATTTTAAAAGCAGAACTTTCAGAATGTTATTATGAAAGCCGAATATGGTGCAGTCAACAGAAATATGTGCTACGAAATCTTTAGTGTCAATAAGTTCCTGTAGCGTTTCTTTACTTTTTGTGTCTTTGATTTTCATGGCTGTAAAAATAAAACTATTTTCTTTTTGAAACATTAAAAAATACCAAACTAATCCCAAAAAGAAGAATTATAGGACATAATATATATATAGTATAGAAATTTAACAATTGTTTTTCAAACAGTATTGCCATAATAATAGAGCTGACAGAGCTGCCTAAAGAAGAGAAGATAACAATAAGCGAGGTAAAAAGATTCACTTTTTCTTTATCGATCTGTGAAATCATTTTTGAGTTGACAACAGGATAAAGTGGTGACAAAAACAAACCGATCACCGGAAATAAGAAAAGAATTACTCTCGAATCCGCTGATTCAAAATACTGAACTCCTATAATAGCCAGCAATAAAGCAATAATGAAAGCCATGCATACAATATAGTAGGTTGGCAGCGAAAATCTTTGGATGATAGTGGCTGTTATTGTTCTGCCTGCATAAGAAAATAACGCAAGTAATGATGTTGCCTGGAGGGCAAAAAATGAGTTGACTTTCAGGTGGTTCTTATAAAAAGAGGGAAGCCATGAATTGAATCCCTGCTCTACGAAAACAATGAAAAATATAACCCCAAGGAATAAAGCTATTGCTGGAGTTATAAATCCGGACAGCTCAGTAAAAATATTTTTGTTTTCAAGGGGGCTGGATTCGGAAATTGTAATTTTTGAAAGCAGGAATATCGTTAGTGCAGATAAAAAAGCGATCAATAAGAAACAAAATTTCCAGTATCCGGAATATTCGCTGGATAGCACCCAGCCAAAGCAGGTATTGACAACAAAGATTCCGATCATAAAAGAAGCTTCTACATTGTTCATAGTCTTTGCCAGTGATTTTTCATCCAAAATATTACTCCTGATAATCCCGAAAACACATATTTTTCCAATGGCAAAGCAGGCACCAATGATGGCAAACCAGAGTTTAAAAAACCAGAAAACTTCTACAAACGGAAGAAGGCATGAACAGCATCCGACAATGACCAAAGCCGAAATTAACGCTCTCTTTGTTCCTGTTTTATTAATAAAACGTACCGCAAAAAGAGAAATAAAGGCAATCGGTAAGTCTTTAAAAGATTCTAAAAACCCCAATTCTCCATAGGTGATTTTCTCTTCGGATAGTTGCAGGATGATTAATCCCATACAGTTTAAAACCATTGAGAAAATAAGAAAAGTAAGCTTTAAGGGAAGAGATATTTTTGAAAGCCTGAGGATCATTTTGGGAGATTCTTTATTGTTTTTTTTATGATTTTTTATGAAATAATGGTACGAATATAGGGCTTCTAACCCTTAGAAATAAAAGAAAAATTAAAATATTTGTGAATAGAATGTTAATTAATTGAAAAAAAATATATTTTTATTGTCTCAATTTGAGAATAAACAATAGCTGTATATGAATGTAAGAATATCAAGAAGCGTAGGAGTGGTTGCCGTCCTCTATTTTACGGCCAACTTCAGTGCCCAGACCAACAAGGCGAAGGACACACTTACTAAAGAAAACAAAATAGACGAAGTGGTAGTCATTGGTTACGGTACTCAGAAAAAGAGTAACGTAACCGGAGCTATAGCGAGTATTAAAGCCAGCGACATTGAAAATATTCCGTCTGGTAAGCCGGAACAGGTTTTACAAGGAAGGGCCGCAGGAGTTTCTGTGGTAACCAATTCCGGACAGCCAGGAGCTGCTGCCACTGTACGTGTAAGAGGGATTACCAGTTTTGGGGCGGGAAGTAACAGCCCTTTGTGGGTAGTAGACGGTATCGTTGTTGATAATATCGGATGGCTTAACCAGTCTGATATAGAAAGTATCGAAGTCTTAAAAGACGGTGCTTCATCTGCCATCTACGGAGTTTCTGCTGCGAAGGGAGTAATTCTGGTTACCACCAAAAAAGGGAAAAAAGGAAAACTTACTCTTTCTTATAATGGATTTTATGGTTTTTCCAATGCTTCCAAAAAACTGGATCTCTTAGATGCCACACAATATGCTAAAATCATCAATGAAGGTTTCGTTAATGATGGACAAGCACCCAGGTTTACAAATCCTGAATCATTTGGAAAAGGGACAAACTGGCAGGATGCCATTTTCGGAACTGGTGAAAAATCCTCTCATGAAGTAAGCATTACAGGAGGGAACGAAAAATCAACATACTATACATCCTTCGGATAT
Organism: Chryseobacterium sp. FG46; assembly: GCF_057809135.1. Classification (NCBI taxonomy): domain Bacteria; kingdom Pseudomonadati; phylum Bacteroidota; class Flavobacteriia; order Flavobacteriales; family Weeksellaceae; genus Chryseobacterium; species Chryseobacterium sp. FG46. The sequence goes on from NZ_JBMDJJ010000030.1 coordinate 35,803, forward strand.
TTTGATCAGTCAGGTATTGTACTGAGTGATATTTCTTATTACAAAAGAATCAATGCGAGATTTAATTCAACGCATAAAGTTACAGATTACCTGACGATTGGGCAAACCTTTGCATATACACACGTAAAATCTCAGGGGGTAAGTGCAAACGAAGAATTTGGAGGACCGTTAGCTTCAGCAGTAAACCTGGATCCTACCACGCCGGTTGTTGTAACAGATTGGTCTATGGTAGATCCGAGTGGTTATACAAATCCCTACATTATTAGGGACTCCAATGGCAATCCTTATGGAATTTCAAGATATGTAAATCAGGAAATGACCAATCCCCAGGCTTTCCGTCACATACAACAGGGAAATTATAACTGGTCAGATGATTTTGTGGGGAATGTTTTTGCGGAATTAAAGTTTCTTGATCACTTTACATTCAAAACAAGTTTAAATGGCAAAAAATCCTATTGGGGAAGCCGCTCTTTTACACCGAAATATTATTTAAGTCCTAATTATAGCAATACCAACTTCAACAGTCTGAATAAGGTGGACGAAAATAAATTTGAATGGAGTATGGAAAATACATTGACCTATCAGAATAAGTTTGGTGATCACAATGTGAACATCATGATAGGCCAGGGAGTTTACCGATACAACATTGCCGGGGGAACCAGTTTGACCTATAGTAATCTGCCTATAGACAATTGGCAGGATGCTTCCTTCAATTTTAATACTTCTCAGGATAATATTACTGCAGGAGGATGGGATGGGATTCAAACCCGTAAAGCATCTTATTTTGGTAGAATTATTTACGATTACGCAGATAAATATTTATTTACAGGAACGATTCGTAGAGATGGATCTTCAAAATTTGCAACCAACCAGCATTGGGGAACTTTCCCATCGATGTCCCTGGGATGGAATGTTCATAAGGAAAACTTCTGGCCGGAGAATAAAGTGGTTAATAATTTAAAATTAAGAGGAGGTTATGGAGTGCTGGGAAATGATGAGATGGAAAACTTCAGATTTGCGAATTTTATGGTTTCCGGAAGTAATTATACCAACTCCAGTAATGATATCATCATTGGCTATGCTCCGAGCACCCTGGCAAATCCAAATCTGAAATGGGAGCAAACCAGTCAGCTGAATATTGCTGCGGATTTAAAATTATTCAACAATTTTACTTTGACAGCAGATTGGTACAAAAAGAAAACAACTGATATCCTCAGACAATTCAATATTCCAGGTTATGTAGGAGTTCCTAATTTACCTTGGTCAAATGTAGGAGATATGGAAAATACCGGACTCGAACTTGAACTGGGATACAAAAAGAACTGGGAAGATTTCAGCATCTCGGTTAATGGTAACTTCGCAACCATAAAAAACAAGGTTCTTAGATTAGAAGATGATATTGAATACTTCAACCTAGCTTCTTTCCAGACCATGGGAGCAGTATCCAGAGTAGCGGTAGGACAGCCTTACGGATCATTTTACGGACAGACCTATAGTGGAGTCTTCCAGAATCAGGCACAAATTGATAATTATGTAAATGCCAGCGGTGTGAAATTATTACCGGATGCAAAACCTGGAGATTTTATCTGGCAGGATAATAATGGAGACGGTAAAATTGATGACAATGATAAAGTAAACTTAGGAAGCTCTATACCAAAATATACTTTTGGACTTACCGTGAATATGAGCTATAAGAATTTTGATCTGATGATGTTTGCACAAGGGCAGGCTGGTAACAAAATTTTTCAGGGGTTAAGAAGATTGGATTTACCTGATGCCAATTATCAGACAAGAATCTTAGACCGATGGACAGGTGAAGGATCTACCAATGATAATCCAAGAATTACCCGTAATGATCCTAACCATAACTATTCATGGATGTCTAATTATTATCTTCAGAAAGGAGATTATGTACGTCTGAAAATTGTTCAGTTAGGCTATACTATCCCACAGGATGTTACCAAACGTTTTGGAATGAGTAAAGTAAGACTGTATATCACAGGAGAAAACCTGCTTACTTTCACAAAATATACAGGATATGATCCGGAAATTGCAGGAAGAAATAACTCTGAACAGGATATTATCGGTGTCGACAGAGCGTATTATCCACAAGCCAGAACATTCCTTATAGGAGCTAATATTCAATTTTAATACCCAACAAAATGAAAAATAAGAATTTTATATATAAAGGACTTGCCGTTGCGTTTCTGACAGGGCTAAGTTTTAGTAATATTGCCTGTAGTGATTCCTATCTGGATGAAGTTAAAAACTCAGGAGCTTTTAAGAGTGAAGAATATTTTCAGAATGAGCAGCAGTCTTTCAGTGCACTGATTTCTGTATATGATGCTTTAAGAAAATATTCATCGGGATTTGAGAATACAGTTACATTTTTTAATGCAGGATCTGATGATTTTTATTCCGGTGGAGGAAGTTCTAATGACGGGCCAGGTATACAAGGGATTAATAATTATTCACTTAATCCAAATACAATGCCTGCCAGCTACTGGAGAGATTACTACCAGGGAATTGCGCGTGCTACCCTGTTAATAGAAAAAGTTCCGGGAGCGAATATGAATGAAGATCTCAAAAAAAGATATATCGCAGAAGCTAAAGTTCTTCGTTCATTATATTATTTTGAATTATTAAGAATGTTTGGAAATATTCCTTTGATTCTTAAAACCATAAAGTTTGATGATGACTACTGGAATATTCCACAGGCCAAGCCAAGCGATGTTTATGCACAGATAGAAAGCGATATCAATGCTGCTATTCCGGATCTGATGATGACACCAAGTATTAATGATAAAGGGAGAATTACCCAGGGAACAGCCAGAGCTATATTGGGTAAAATCTATCTTTACGATAAAAAAATGCCTGAAGCAGCTGCACAATTTGCCCAGGTGAATGGCACGCCTGGAGGAACCAGCCAGTATGGCTATAAGCTTGTGGAAGATTATGCAGATTTATTTAAAGTTGCACTGGAAACTGACAAGGAGCCAAACAAATACAAATTTTTATCAGAATCTATCCTTGAAGTAATGCATACCAATAAAGGAAGCTCCGACTGGGGATTTTGGGGGCAGGGCAAAGACGAAGGAAACTCTATCAATGTAATGGTAGGTCCTCGTTCTTACTCATTAAAAAATATTAAGAATAATGATGCACCGGATATTTATTCCGGTTGGTCATTCAATACAGTGACAGAGGATTTGGTCAGTTTTATGCAGGGAGATCCAAGGCTGAACGTGACCGTTTTTAATGCGAAAAAGCTGGTGGCAGAAGGAAAAATTTCTTATAGTCCTGCTTTTGCAGATACCGGATATTTTCTTAATAAATATTTACCAACGAATGCTTTAAAAAGCTCACTTCCCGGAACAACAGAACTTAATTTCAGACAAAATTATATCGTTATAAGACTTGCGGATACTTACTTGATGGAAGCTGAAGCTTTAGGGGCTTCAGGAGCAAGAGCTCAGGCTTTATTAGATGCAGTAAGAACAAGAGTAGGCTTACCGTCAGTTCCTGTTTCTTTGCAGGCTATTAAAGATGAAAGAAGAAGAGAGCTTGCTGGTGAAGGACACAGGTGGTTTGATCTTGTAAGATGGGGAGATGCGCCTTCTAAGCTTGCCTTCAAAGGATTTAAAGCTAATAAAAATGAAATTCTTCCAATTCCGTTCAATGAATTGCCGAATACAGCTTTAAAACAAAATCCTGGTTACTAAATATGAAGTTTCACAACTTATATAGTTTCTTTAGAGGTGCCGCACTGCTTAGTGGTGTGGCCCTTTTTTCTTTATCATGCACATCAATGGCATCCAATAAAGGAAATGAAGTGCAGTACTGGCTTACAAAAGGTAATGAAAGTGTGAAATTACAGCAGCAGACCTCTGTTAAATTTGTAAATAAGACCAACAGCTTTCAGAATATTGAAATTGATGACACTGAAAAGTTTCAATATGTTGATGGCTTTGGATATACATTAACAGGAGGAAGTGTTGAGGTAATCAACCGGTTATCGCCCTCCAAAAGAAAAGCACTGCTTAACGAACTTTTTGGAAATAATAAAAATTCAATCTCCATCAGTTATTTAAGATTGAGCATAGGAGCTTCCGATCTTGATGGTGAAGTATTTTCATATGATGATCTTCCCGAAGGACAGACTGACGTTTCTCTTTCAAAATTCAGTCTGGCAAAAGATAAAGCTTTGATTTCTATGTTGAAAGAAATTTTAGGAATCAATCCGAAAATTAAAATCATTGCAGCACCGTGGTCTGCTCCGGTTTGGATGAAGGACAATGGAAAGTCAAAAGGAGGAAGTTTAAAACCCGAATTCTACGGAACATATGCTCAATATTTTGTAAAATACATCCAGGGAATGAAAAAAGAAGGGATCACCATTGATGCTGTAACTCCGCAGAATGAACCTTTGCATCCGGGAAATAACCCTAGTTTATATATGCCTTCCGAGCAACAGAGAGATTTTATCAAAAATCATTTGGGTCCGGTTTTTAAAGCCAACGGAATTATCACCAAAATTGTTGTCTATGATCACAATTGCAATAAACCTGAATATGCGATTGATATTTTAAAAGATGCCGAAGCCAACCAATATGTAGACGGATCTGCTTTTCACCTGTATGAAGGTGATATTTCTGCATTAAGTACGGTACATAATGCTTTCCCAGACAAAAATTTATACTTTACTGAACAGTGGACAGGTTCAAAAGGGACTTTTACTGAAGACCTCAACTGGCATACGAAGAATGTAATTATTGGCTCTATGAGAAACTGGAGCAAGATAGCTTTAGAATGGAATCTTGCCAATGATCCGAGATTTGCACCGCATACAGATGGCGGATGTACGGAATGTAAAGGCGCTATTACAGTTTCTGATCGTGAAAACTTCACCAGAAATGTCTCTTATTATATTATTGCCCACGCTTCGAAATTCATTCCTGCGGGATCTCAACGCATCGCTTCCACACAAACAGATAAACTTTCTACGGCTGCCTTTAAGACTCAATTTGGGAAAATAGTTTTAATTGTACAGAACGATAATCAGGCCGATGAGAATTTTAATATTAAATTTGCTGGTAAAACCGCTGCTGTAACAATTTCAGGGCGTTCTACAGCAACCTACATTTTTTAATTTGATACCATGAAAAGAGTATATTTCTTACTGGCATTTTCCGCATTGGGACTGAATGCTTACGGACAAAAAAAAATCGATCAGAAAGTAGCAGAGCTCCTTTCTAAAATGACCCTGGAAGAAAAGGTAGGGCAGATGGTACAATATAGTGGTTTTGAATATGCCACAGGACCACAGCAATCCAATTCCGCAGCTGTTTTAGAAGAAATCAGGAAGGGAAAAGTAGGTTCTATGCTGAATGTAGCAGGTTCCGAAGAAACCAGAGCTTTTCAGAAACTGGCCATGCAGTCAAGGTTGAAAATTCCTTTATTGTTCGCGCAGGATGTTATCCATGGATACCGCACCACATTCCCTGTAAATCTGGGGCAGGCAGCGAGCTGGGATCTTGGAATGATTGAGAAATCAGAAAGAATCGCTGCAACGGAAGCTGCTGCGTATGGCATTCACTGGACGTTTGCTCCGATGGTGGATATTGCCAGAGATCCGAGATGGGGAAGAGTGATGGAAGGTTCAGGTGAAGATACTTACCTTGGAACAAAAATAGGTTTAGCCAGAATCAAAGGATTTCAGGGTAGAGGTTTGGGAAGTCTTGATGCCGTGATGGCTTGTGCGAAACATTTCGCAGCCTACGGAGCAGCCGTAGGTGGAAGAGATTACAATTCTGTAGATATGAGTCTAAGACAGCTTAATGAAACGTATCTTCCTCCGTTCAAAGCTGCAGCAGAATCAGGAGTGGCCACTTTCATGAATTCTTTCAATGATATTAACGGAATTCCCGCAACGGCCAACCAATATATCCAGAGAAATCTTTTAAAAGGAAAATGGAATTATAAGGGCTTTGTTGTTTCAGACTGGGGAAGCATCGGAGAAATGGTTTCTCACGGTTATGCAAAAGATGGTGCTGAAGCCGCTGAAAAAGCAATACAGGGGGGAAGTGATATGGATATGGAAAGCCGTGTATACATAGCAGAACTTCCTAAACTGGTGAAAGAAGGAAAAGTAGATCCCAAACTGGTAGATGATGCAGCGGGTAGAATTTTAACGAAGAAATTCGAAATGGGACTTTTTGATGATCCCTACAGATTCAGCAATGAAAAAAGACAAAAAGAGCAGACTGATAATCAGGAAAACAGAAAATTCGGAAGAGAATTCGGTTCAAAAAGTATTGTTCTTCTTAAAAACCAGGGAAATATTCTTCCTCTTTCAAAAACTACAAAAACAGTTGCACTGATCGGTCCTTTTGGGAAAGAAACGGTAGCGAACCATGGATTTTGGTCTGTTGCTTTCAAAGATGACAATCAAAGAATTGTTTCTCAATTTGACGGAATTAAAAACCAGCTGGATAAAAACTCCACTTTATTATATGCAAAAGGTTGTAATGTTGATGATCAGGATAAAAGCCAGTTTGCAGAAGCGATAGAAACGGCGAAAAAAGCAGATGTTGTCATCATGACGCTGGGTGAAGGCCATGCAATGAGCGGGGAAGCAAAAAGCAGAAGTAGCATTGGCTTTACAGGTGTTCAAGAAGATTTATTGAAGGAAATTGCCAAAACAGGTAAGCCTATCATTCTGATGATCAATGCCGGAAGACCTCTGATTTTCAACTGGGCATCCGACAATATTCCTGCCATTATGTACACATGGTGGCTTGGGACGGAAGCAGGAAACTCTATTGCAGATGTTGTATTTGGTTCTGTGAATCCCGGAGGGAAACTTCCTATGAGCTTTCCGAGAACAGAAGGTCAGATTCCTGTATACTACAATCATTATAATACCGGAAGACCGGCAAAAAATAATACAGACAGAAACTATGTTTCAGCGTATATAGATCTTAATAATGATCCTAAATATCCGTTTGGATATGGTTTAAGCTATACAGATTTCAAATATTCTGATATGGTCTTAAGTTCTGCAAGCCTTACAGGAAACCAGACTCTGAACATCAGCGTTACGATTTCCAATACAGGGAAATATGACGGAGAAGAAGTGGTGCAGCTTTATATCAGAGATCTTTTCGGAAAAGTAGTAAGACCGGTGAAGGAGTTGAAAGGTTTCCAGAAGGTATTCATCAAAAAAGGAGAAAGCAAAAAAGTAGATTTTAAATTGACACCGGAAGATCTGAAATTCTTTGATGATAATCTGAATTTTGATTGGGAAAGCGGAGAATTTGAGATTATGATTGGAACCGATTCTCAACATGTTCAGACCAAAAGAATCAACTGGACAAAATAATTGATTTGCATTGAATTCAATAGAAGCGGACTTTAGTCCGCTTAATAAAGAAGTTAGAAAATGGCTTCAGCCAAAACCTAATAAACATGAATTTAAAAGTTAAAAATATTATCAGAATATGTGCAGCAGGAGCTTTCTTCCTTTCTGTTATAAACTGTGTCTCACACAAACCTGATTCTCACAGAACCCTGATCTGGAATGATGAATTTAATGGTAAAGGACTTCCGGATTCATTAAAATGGAATTATGATACCGGAGGAAACGGTTTTGGGAATGAAGAAGCTCAGTTTTATACCAGAAACAGGCTTGAAAATGCCAGAATGGAAAAGGGAAATCTCATTATTGAGGCCAGAAAAGAAAATTGGGAACATAATAAATATACTTCTGCAAGACTTTTAACCAAGGGAAAATTTGCCTTTCAATATGGAACAGTAGAAGTCAGAGCAAAACTTCCCAAAGGCCGCGGAACATGGCCTGCCATCTGGATGATGAGCGAAAATATGAAGAAATGGCCGGATGACGGTGAACTGGATATTATGGAACATGTAGGATACAATCAGGGTTTTATACATGCTTCTGTCCACACCAAAAAATACAACCATATCCAGGGAACACAGAAAACAGATACCTTGTTTGTAAAAGATGCCAGCGAAAAGTTCCATGTCTATAAAGCAGACTGGACTCCCGAAAAGATTGATGTTTACATCGATGATAAGAAATTTTTCACCTATGAAAATAAAGAGAAAAGTAATGAAGCATGGCCTTTTGACAGACCTTACTATATCATTTTAAACCTCGCTGTAGGTGGAATGTGGGGAGGACAAAAAGGAATTGATGATTCTATTTTTCCACAGAAGTATTATATAGACTACGTAAGAGTCTACCAGAATAAATAATGAAAATGAGGACCAGAAGGGTCCGGAAACAGAAAAAATCATGAGAAAACTAATTGTAAGTTGTTTTGTAATAGGTGTTGCCATCAATGTCAATGCTCAGAATTACTGGAAGAAAAATGCAGGGAAAACAGCTAAAGTAATCCTTACCAATTCGAAAGTGAATGAGAAAATGGTGGATAAAGGAGCCGTTACATTTGAAAAATTCGGGCAGCCTAAAGAAACTGAAGCCTGTATTTTTGTGGCTCCTAATTTTAAATATCAGAAACTGATAGGAATTGGTGGTGCTATTACAGATGCTTCAGCAGAGACTTTCTATAAGATGCCAAAGAATAAGCAAAAGGAAATTCTTGATGCCTATTTTGGGAAAAACGGATTGGGATATACCGTTGTTCGTACCAATATGAATTCCTGTGATTTCTCCAGTGATTCTTACACGTATGTAGAGGATAATGATGCTTCACTCAAGACTTTTAATGTGGCTCACGATGAGAAATATAAAATTCCAATGATTAAAGAAGCTCAGCTAGCTATTGGGAGTAATTTTACATTTTATTTCTCACCATGGAGTCCACCGGCATGGATGAAATCTAACAAAAGTTTATACAAGGGAGGAAGATTGGAAAATCAGTACTATCAGACGTGGGCAGATTATTATATCAAATTCATTAAAGAATACGAAAAAAGAGGAATCAATATCTGGGGATTGACCGTTCAGAACGAACCCATGGCTACCCAAAGCTGGGAATCATGTATCTATACCGCTGAAGAAGAAGGAGAGTTTCTGAGAAAAAACCTTGGACCAACCCTTTGGAAAAACGGATATAAAGATAAAAAAGTAATGATCTGGGATCATAACAGAGATCTTATCTACCAAAGAGCAACCACCACATTGAGTGATCCTGAAACATCAAAATATGCTCACGGAATTGGCTATCATTGGTATGAAACATGGAATAACAAAACTCAGCTTTTTGATAATTTAGCAGAAACACACAGAGCTTTTCCTGATAAATTCCTGGCTTTTACTGAAGGATGTAAAGAACAATTCAGTATGGATAAAATCTATGATGTAAGCCTGGGAGAATTATACAGCAAAAATATGCTGAACGACTTCAATAAAGGAAATGCATTATGGACAGACTGGAATATTCTATTGGATGAAACCGGAGGACCTAATCATAAAGGAAATTTCTGCTTTGCCCCAATTATTGCTGATACCAAAACAGGCGAGGTATTCTACACTTATGAATACTATTATATAGGCCACGTTTCAAAATATATCAAGCCAAATGCGCAGAGAATCGGAAGTTCATCCAACAGAGCAGCGCTTACATCTTCTGCTTTTATGAACGAAAACGGCCAGCTGGTAACCGTTATCATGAACGATTCAGATAATGATATTGAAACGAATCTATGGATAGAAGGAATGGCTGCCAAACTGAATGCCCCCGCACACTCTATACAGACCGTAATTTTATAATTTCATATCAACATTATTTTTGACAGATCCGGCGGCCTCGAAGAGGCCGCCGGATTTATTTGTAAAGGAAGAGTTCCCGGATGATAAAAACAGAAAACCCATGAAAAGCTTCATGGGTTTTATTTATTTTGAACGGAACTTTGTATGTTCGTTATATTTTTAATGAATGACTATTCAGCATCATATTTACTAATTACTCTCTGAGTAACTCCTGAGCTGCTGAAACCTCCATCATGGAACAGGTTCTGCATGGTCACTTTTTTAGTAAGATCAGAGAATAAAGTTACACAGTAGTCTGCACATTCAAGAGCGGTAGCATTTCCTAGCGGAGACATATCTTCTGCATATCCAAGGAATCCTCCGAAACCTTTCACACCACTACCAGCAGTAGTCATTGTTGGAGACTGAGAAACCGTATTTACACGTACTTTTCTTTCTCCCCAATAGTTTCCGAAAGTTCTTGCGATGCTTTCAAGATACGCTTTATTATCAGACATATCATTGTAATCCGGGAATGTTCTCTGAGCTGCAATATAAGTAAGTGCCAAAATGCTTCCCCATTCATTCATACAGTCTTTCTCCCAGGCTACACGCATTACTTTATGGAAAGAAACAGCGGATATATCCCAGCCTTTTTCCAACCAGTCGTAATTCATTTCTGTATAGTGTTTTCCTTTTCTTACGTTGATAGACATACCGATAGAGTGAAGGATAAAGTCGATTTTTCCAAATTTTGCAACAGCGGCATCAAAAAGTTTTTCAAGATCTTCTATAGAAGTAGCATCAGCACCTATTACTTCAGAACCTGTTTTTTCTGCTAAACCATTAAGTTCTCCCATTCTTAAAGCAATAGGAGCGTTAGATAAAATAAATTCAGCACCTTCCTCATGGCATCTTTCAGCAACTTTCCATGCGATAGATTGTTCATTAAGGGCTCCAAAAATAATTCCCTTCTTGCCTTTAAGTAAACCGTATGACATAATTTTTTAATGTTTATTATACTACAAATGTAACAATAATTGTGCTTATGGCATAATAAAAATGGAGCCTTATCAATTTAAGACTCCATTTTATTGAAAATATTTATATGACTGAAATACTAATTGGTTTTCTTATTCCATTCTGCCTTTACATCTTCCGCCGCATCTTTGGTTTTTTCCCATGCTTCATCTGCTTTATCTTTGATATCCTCCCAGGCATCTGATACATTAGCTTTTACCCTGTCTAGCCAGTCTTCCTGGCTGGCTTCCTGATCATTGTTCCTCTTCTCATTGATATAATCTTTAGCCTTGTCTGCCAATTCATTGATTTTCCATTTGGCTTTGTCCGTTGCATTCTGTAAAGAATCTTCTACATTGTTTACTGCATTTTCCGCTTTGTTGTACTCTGAATTGTTCATAATAGTATAAATTTTAGTTTGGTATCAATAAATAAACAATAACCATTCCTAAAACTAAACACCTGTGTTAAACTTTTCATAATCTTTTGTTATATTCTTTCAAAATCGGTAGTAACTTTAACCTGTAAAATATGATAATTATGGAAAAAATCCGGTGTGGCTGGTGCGAAAAAGATGATCTCTACAGAAAGTATCATGATGAAGAGTGGGGAAGACCCGTTTATGATGATGAAACAATATTTGAATTCCTGATTCTGGAGTGCTTTCAGGCTGGCCTGAGCTGGTATACCATTTTATCCAAAAGGGAAAATTTCAGAAAGGCCTTTGATCATTTTGATTATAAAAAAGTAGCTGCCTATTCTGACAAAAAGATTGAAGAATTAATGAGCAACCCAGGAATTATAAGAAACAGACTTAAAATTCTTGCAGCGGTTACCAATGCTCAAAGATTTATGGAAGTTCAGAAGGAGTTTGGAAGCTTTTCCAATTATATCTGGAATTTTATTGGTGGAAAACCAATTGATAATTACCCTGAAAAACTGTCCGATGTTCCTGCCACAACAGAGATCTCTGATCTTATTTCCAGAGAGCTTAAAAAAAGAGGATTCAAATTCGTTGGATCTACAGTTATTTATGCCCATATGCAGGCTACCGGAATGGTCAATGATCACATACAAGAATGTTTTACCCGGGAAAAATAGTTGCTTTTTATTCAGAATTTAGTAAAGTTTATTGTTAATTATATAATTTTAATAATTAAAAGCATATGAATACCTCGTGGGCTTGCCCCGGGGATTACTTATTTGAATTTTGTTTGAATAAGATATTGTACACGGGTAAATAGACTATTTTTGTGTTATTAAAAAATGAAAATATTCTCTGAAATATGAAGAAAATAGGAATTATAGGGTATGGCTGGCTGGGTGAGAGAATAGCATCCTCCTTATCCGGAAAATACGCTTTATCAGCAACAACCACAACAGAAAACAAAGCAGATCAGCTGAATAATAAAGGAATCCATACGGTAATGGCTTCTTTCCCGGATTATCAGCTCACAGAGCCTCATTCTCAATGGTCAGATATTGAAAATATTGATGTTTTGATTATTACAGTCCATATTTCTGAAAAAAGATGCTGTGTAAGCTCTTTGTACAACCGAATTCAGAATTTGTCAGAATTTGTCGGAGATTTTAAAGGACAGATGTTCCTCATGAGTTCTACGGGCGTTTATCCAGATTTTTCCAAAGAATTTACAGAAGAAGATGTTCCTTGGGAGAGTGTACCAGGTGAAAGAATGCTGAGAAATAAATATCCGCAGCTTAATATTTTAAGGCTTGGTGGTCTGATGGGAGATAACAGACTTTTGAAAAACTATAATGTGGGTAATCTGGATCATGTGGTAAATCATATTCATTATGCCGATATCAGCGGTATTATTTCTGAAATGATTGAAAAGAAAACTCAATCAAAACTATATAATGTTACAGCTCCCATTCATCCGGCAAAAAGTCAGGTGATTAATGCTCAGAAAAATATAACGGATGATGAAGAGCTTGAGGTGAAAGGGAAGAAGGTTCTGTCTTCAAAGTTGGTTTCAGAGCTGAACTATGTATTTCAGTATCCGGATCCGAGAACGTTTCATTTGTGATACCTGATTTATTTTACCTCCATAATTTCTTTAAAACCTTTATCACTCCGCAGGAATCTTTATGCTATTTTTAAAAACCGGTATTTGGAAATCGGAATGAAAAGCTGGATGGATAAGAAATAAAAAAGAAGCCGTCTCATTTTCCTTGAGGCGGTTTTTGTTTATAAACTGTCAATAT
>NZ_JBMDJJ010000031.1:0-43840 GCF_057809135.1 Chryseobacterium sp. FG46
TAGCAATTAGCAATTAGCAATTAGCAATTAGCAATTAGCAATTAGCAATTAGCAATTAGCAAAATTACTTTTTGTCAAAACATAAAAAACTCCCGAAAATCAATTTTCGGGAGTTTTATTTTTTTATATAATTTGTCATTCTGAACGAAAGTGAAGTGAAGAATCTATAAGATTCCCCGGTTTCTCGGAATGACATTATACTTAATTTAGTTCCCTACAATTGTTTTAGCGGTCACAAATTCTTTTAAAGCTAATAGAGATAACTCTGTTCCATATCCGGAAGCTTTTGATCCTCCAAACGGGAAACGTGGATCAGAGCTTGTCATACGGTTGATATTGACTGTTCCGGATTCAAGGTTTTCAATGAAGAATAACTGGCGGTCTTTATTTTTAGTCCAGACAGAATTGGAAAGACCGAAAGGAATATCATTCGCCATCTGTAAAGCTTCTTCCTGATTTTTTGCTGTCATAATCATTCCAAGAGGTCCGAAAAGTTCTTCTTTCAAAATTGGATTTCCTTCCTGAACTCTGATTAAACCAGGCTTAAATTCATTTTCAGAAACTCTTTCCAAAGGAATAATAATTTCAGCACCGTTTTCCAATGCTCTGTTGAACTGGGCTTCCAGTTCATCAGCAAGATCCGGTCTTGCCATCCCTGCAAGTTTAGTTTCTTTATCTAAAGGATCACCAATCTCATACTTTTTGTATTCTTCAATGAAGATTGGTAAAAATGTATCCTCGATCTTTTCATCAATGATAAATCTTTTTGCTGCAGTACAGGTTTGTCCGCAGTTTTGAAGTCTTGATTTTACACCGGCTTTAGCGGCTTCTTCAAGATCTGCATCATCAAAAATGATAAAAGCATCACTTCCGCCTAATTCAAGTAAAGATTTTTTGATATTTAAGCCTGCTATTGAAGCTACTTCTCCTCCTGCTTTTCCGCTGCCTGTTAAGCTTACTCCTTTTACAGTGTCATGTTCAAGAATTTCTTTTACTGCTTTATGTCCTACTTCAAGATTCTGAAAAACACCTTCCGGAAAACCTGCTTCCAAAAGAACTTCTTCAATGGCATTTCCACTACCAAAACAAATTGAAGCATGCTTCAAAACTATTGTATTTCCAGCCAAAATTGCAGGAGTAGCAAATCTCAGTACCTGCCAGAAAGGAAAGTTCCATGGCATCACCCCTAAGATTACCCCTTTTGGAGCATAATTAACTTCAGAATAAGCAAATTCTGATTCTACTTTTTCAGGTTGTAAAGTATTCTCAGCGTCTGCATAATAATTCATCATTAAAGCACACTTTTCCACTTCAGCAATAGATTCTGAAATGGGTTTATTCATTTCTGTTGTAATTATTTTTCCAAATTTCCCCGAATTATTCTTTAAAATTCCCGCTGCTTTTGCAATTAACTTCTGCCTTTCCTCAAACGGCACTTTTCTCCACACTGAAAACGCTTTATCTGCTTTAATAAGCTTGCTTTCAATTAATTGTTCCATAATATAAATTTCTGTTTTAAATTCAGCTAATGAATTTATGAGCGCTTTTATTTTAAAAGCACGGTGAAATTAGCAAATTCCATTCCTTAAGGGTCAATAAAATAATGATTTTCTCTATCGGAAGAATATAACTTTATCTTACATCATTAGCCATTCATTTACAAGACATGCTGCCAGTCTTGCGGTTCTGTCCTGGATATCAAAAGAAGGGTTTACTTCTGCCACATCCAGCGCTACCAATTTTTTATTTTTTAAGATATGTCTGTAAAAATGCATAAAAGCTGTATCTGCAAAGATACCATTATATGCCGCAGCAGAAACTCCCGGAGCGACGGATGCATTAAAGACGTCCATGCAAATGGTAAGATAGGCATAATCTACACTGTTCAACAGTTCATCAATACGTTGATAGATGGAGCTAAGATTTTCAAAAAACAGTTCGTCTGCCAGGATATATTTCATCCCATACTGATGGGCTGTATCAAAAAGCTTCAATGTATTGGAGTTTCTTTGAATTCCAATATGCAGAGAATGGATTGGGCCTTCCTGAGCAATCTGCCAGAATCCTGTTCCGGAGCTTGGTCCTACTCCTTTTTCCGGCTGTCTGTTATCGAAATGGGCATCAATATTGATGATCCCTATTTTTTGTTCCGGAAAAGCTGTTTTTACGCCCAGATAATGAGCATAAGTCACTTCATGACCTCCACCCAAAACAAGAGATTTCCCTCCTTTCAAAAGTACTTTTGAGACATTTTTGGCAAGATTATTCTGAGTATTTTCCAGATTACCGTCTTCACAGGTAACATTTCCAAAGTCCAGCATTGAAAAGTCAGGAAGAATCACCGGAAAATTAGACATATTTTTCCTGATCACATCCGGAGCATCTTTCGCGCCCTGACGGCCTTTGTTTCTCCTTACTCCTTCATCTACAGCAAAACCATGTAGTGCAAAATCTCCTGTAGAAATATTATCGTAATTGTGTTCTTCTTTTACCCTTTGAAATAATCTGTGATAGAGAAGTTCTTCTCCGTCTAATCTGCCTTGCCAAATCATAATCTAAATTATTCTCTAAACCTCCCTCTGATGGTAGGTATAAATGTTCTGAAAAATAAAACTATAAACACTAATAAAGCACCACCGAATTTAAATTGCATGCTTCTATTTTCTTTACTAAAATAAAAAGTCACAACGCCTAAAGCAACAATAGCAATTAAGTAAAAGGTAGAATAAAGATATCCTCCTCTATTTTCATATTTAAATTCTCCGCCGTTTGCAGCAAACATTTCATCCAGCATGCTATTGGCAGTAGTTGCATCCACTTTTCTAATATCTGAAGTCAAATTCTTTATAATAAAATCTTTTTTTGTGCCCGCTTTTACAGCATTTAATGCATAATCAACGTTTTTTTCTGCAACTCCAATAGAGACATATTTTTCTTTAATCTCTTCTAATTTAATTTTCATGATCGTGTTTTTTTACTACTTCTTATTTCCATTGATATAAACATTTTCCGCGCTCAAGCTTCCCTGATTATACAATACATTCTGGAAATTATTGGTTTTAAAAGTGACAAAATCGGCTTTTTTTCCTGCTTCCAATTGTCCTCTGTCTTTAAGGTTCAATGCATAAGCAGCACGGAAAGTCATTCCTGCTAACACTTCGGCCGTAGTCAGCTTCTGAAATGTAGCCAGAATAGATGCCTGGGTAATCAAATTCCCCATGGGTGCAGATCCCGGATTCCAGTCACTTGCTATCGCTACGATAGCTCCTGCATCTAATAATTTTCTAGCCGGAGTAAATTTCTCACCTAATCCCAGACTCGCCCCCGGCAGAGCTGTCGCCACGGTATCAGATTCTGCCAGAAACTGAATATCTTCATCTATGGTTGCTTCCAAATGGTCCGCAGATTTTGCTCCCACTTCTACTGCAATTCTTGAACTTCCCGGTGTAAACTGATCTGCATGAACAGTGATTTCAAAGCCTAATTCTTTTGCTTTACGTAAGAAATCCTTACTTTCATCAGGCTGAAAAGCAGATTTTTCAATAAAAATATCGACTCTGTTCGCCAATCCTTCTTCTTTTACTTTTGGTAAAATTTTGGTAATGATATATTCAAGATATTCAGGATTGCTACCTTCAAAATCTCTGGGTTTTAAGTGGGCCGAAAGACAGGTAGGAACTAAAGTTGCCTTTGTTTCTTGCCGTGCTTTTTTAATTATTCTGAGCATTTTCAGCTCATTTTCCACATCCAGACCATAACCGCTCTTCACTTCAATCGTGGTAATTCCCAGATCAAGCAAAAAATTGATTCTTTCAACTAAAGTTTTTAATAATACTTCTTCTGAAGCATTTCTCGTATGCTGTACGGAACTCCAGATTCCGCCGCCGCTTTCCGCAATCTCAAGATAAGTTTTCCCGGCATTACGCATGGCAAAATCGTTGGCACGGTTTCCTCCGAAACAAATATGGGTATGTGAATCTACAAAAGCAGGAAGAACAATTTGCTCTCCTTCAATATATTCAATTTCTATAGTAGGATTTTCTGTTTTTAATGTTTCGAAATTTCCAACTTTCCGGATAGTATTCTGATCTACTACAATTCCTCCGTCTGCAATAATTTCAAGCTGGTCATCAGAAAGTTTTCCTCTTAAGGGTAAGTTAGCAAGTGTTACCACCTGCTTGAATGGTCCTATTAATTTCATTAGTTTAAAGTTAATGTGATGTTTAGATTCAAGCTGACACATTCTTACATCAGTACCTGTTTTCTCAACATTCAAAATTTTATTAATTTTTATTAATAATTTCTTCTCTCAAAAATACTTAAAATATCCCAATTATTTAAATCTTAGCTGTTCTCCTTTTCAACCCTGGCTTAAACCTCTGCATCAATCTCAACGTTTTCTCAATCTGCCCTTCAACCTTTGTCTAAATTTGCTATCTTTGAAGTAAATGAAATGAATTAATGCCAGATTTTTTACATCCAGATAAGGAAAACTACTCAAACGAGGAGCTGATGCAGGAAGAACAGATCCGTCCCCAGAGCTTTAAAGATTTTGCGGGGCAGAGAAAAACGCTGGAGAACCTTGAGGTTTTTGTTACCGCTGCAAAAAGACGTGGCGGAGCACTAGATCATGTTTTATTACACGGTCCGCCGGGACTGGGTAAAACAACTTTGGCCAATATTATCGCTAATGAACTTGGGGTAAACTGTAAGGTTACGTCGGGTCCTGTATTGGATAAGCCCGGAAGTTTAGCTGGTTTATTGACCAATCTTGAGGAAAATGATGTTCTTTTCATTGATGAGATTCACCGTCTGTCTCCTGTAGTAGAGGAATATCTTTATTCTGCAATGGAAGATTACAAGATTGACATCATGCTGGAAACAGGTCCTAATGCCAGAAGTGTACAGATAGGGCTGAATCCTTTTACTCTCGTAGGCGCTACGACAAGAAGTGGTATGCTTACAAAGCCTATGCTTGCCCGATTCGGAATTCAAAGCAGGCTGGAATATTATTCTATTGAACTTTTGTCAACCATTATTCAGAGAAGTGCAAGGGTCTTGGGTGTTGTCATTTATGAAGATGCTGCCATAGAAATTGCCAGAAGAAGCCGTGGAACACCAAGGATTGCGAATGCATTACTGAGAAGGGTACGTGATTTCGCTGAGATTAAAGGAAATGGTGAAATTGAGATCAAGATCACCAAATATGCTTTGGATTCTTTAAATGTGGACGAATTTGGTCTGGATGAAATGGACAATAAGATCATGCGTGTCATGATTGAAAACTTTAAAGGAAAACCGGTCGGGATTTCTGCTCTGGCAACATCTATTGCTGAAAATCCTGAAACACTGGAAGAAGTTTATGAACCGTTTCTGATCCAGGAAGGGTTTATTATCAGAACTCCCAGAGGACGGGAAGTTACCGACAAGGCTTACAAACATTTGAATATTACAAGACCTAAAAACCCGGGAGAACTATTTTAATTCAAAATTTTGAGTTTAAGGTTTAATATTAATGCGAATTGATTAGTTTATGTTTATACCTAAATTATACAGAAGCGAAGATTATGATTTGATGAGAGAGATTATCAAAGAAAATTCTTTTGCTTTACTAATTTCTTCCGTTGATAAGATTAGAGCTACTCATTCTATGATGATGCTTAATGAAGATGATCCTGAAAATGCTTATATTGAAACTCATATTTCAAGGGCCAATCCTCAGGCAAAAACCTTAAATGATGGAGATTCAGTTCTTTGTGATTTTTTGGGAGCTCACACTTATATATCCAGCAGCTGGTATGATCATATTAATGTTTCCACCTGGAATTACGAAGCGGTGCAGATTCATGGAAAAGTTGAAATAATGAATCATGATGAACTCTATGCTCATTTGGATAAATTAACGTCCAAATACGAAAGTTTTCAGCGATGTCCAATGATGGTAGAAGACATGGGAAGGGAATTTGTGGAAAAAGAAATGAAAGGAGCTTTTGGGATTAAAATAATTCCTACTGAAATATTTATCAAGCAAAAACTTTCTCAAAACAGAAAAGAATCTGATTTTAATACTATTATCAGCCAGCTTGAACAATCTGATGATAACGCGAGAAAAATTGCGGAGAAAATGAAATTAATAAAGAAATAATCAAAATATACATATGAAGTTATATCCAATACAATGTGGAAAATTTAAACTGGACGGCGGTGCTATGTTCGGAGTCGTCCCGAAGAGTCTGTGGGAAAAAACGAATCCGGCAGACGAAAAAAACCTAATCGAGCTGGGAACCCGTTCCCTTCTTATTGAAGATGGAAAAAAACTGATCCTTGTAGACTGCGGTCTTGGTAATAAACAGGATGACAAATTTTTCGGTCACTACTCTCTTTGGGGAGATGATAGTCTTGATAAAAATCTTAAAAAATATGGCTTTATAAAGGAAGATATTACGGATGTATTCCTTACTCACCTTCACTTTGACCACTGTGGTGGAGCTATAGAATGGAATGATGACAGAACCGGATACAGACCAGCCTTTAAAAATGCTAATTTCTGGACTAATGAAAATCACTGGCAGTGGGCAACAGAACCCAATGCAAGAGAAAAAGCAAGCTTCCTGAAGGAAAACATTATGCCCATGCAGGAAAGCGGGCAGCTTAACTTTTTGCCACTTCCCACTACCGGAAACTACGGTTTCGCTCCGGATCTGAAAATGGACGTTATCTTCGTAGACGGGCATACCGAAAAGCAGATGCTTCCGGTTATCCAGTATCAGGAAAAAACAGTTGTTTTTGCTGCAGATCTTATTCCTACAGCAGGACATATCAACCAAGTATATGTGATGGGATATGATACAAGACCTCTTTTAACACTGGAAGAAAAAGGAAAATTCCTTAAACAGTGTGTAGACAACGAGTATTTATTGTTCTTTGAGCATGATGCCCATAATGAGCTTGCCAGTCTTAAAATGACCGATAAAGGGGTAAGACTCGATGAAACGTTTAGCTTTAATGATGTTTTTGGATATTAATTTTTAATCATGGAAGAATTACATTCAGAAACACCACAGACAGAGCCGGAACCAGCACCCAAGATCATTGGTTTAACAGGAGGAATAGGCTCTGGAAAAACCACAGTAGCGCGCTTTATAGAGGAATTCGGTTTTCCGGTTTATTATTCCGATGACAGAGCAAAAGCCATTATCAATGAGAGTGAAGATCTGAAAATAAAAATCAAAGAACTTCTAGGCGAAGATTCGTATGATGAGAACGGGTTGTATGACAGAAAATTTGTAGCAGATAAAGTTTTTAATAACAGAGATCTGCTTCAGCAATTGAATGAGATTATTCATCCCGCTGTAAAAATTGATTTTGAAAACTGGGTCAGGAAACAAAGCAAATATTTAGTTTTTAAAGAAACAGCTTTATTATTTGAACTGAAGCTTAACAGACAATGTTATAAATCTCTTCTGGTAACTGCCGAGGATAATATCAGGATCAAAAGAGTAATGGACAGGGATCATAAAACCTATCGTGAGGTAGAAACTGTCATGGAAAAACAAATGCCTGAAAGGGATAAAATTAAAATGGCAGATTGTATTATCTATAACAATACCAATCTGGAAGAATTAAAAGAACAAACTGAAAAAGTGATCTTCAGTATTGAATAAATAAAAACTCGTTAGAAGCTTTTCTAACGAGTTTTTTTCTGCAAAAAATATTTCTTAGGAGCAGCAGGTTCACCTGAGAGATTTGTGCAAAAAATAAGCCTCCATTTCTGGAGGCTTATTCTATTGAAATTTAAATATCTTATTCTTTGATAAATTTCTTTTGAGTAGTATTACCGTTATCATCAATATCAATAACATAAACACCGTTAATCAATCTGCTTACGTTGATCTGGTTGTTCAGTAAGATACCGTCAGCGATAACTTGTCCTGTAGCATTGTAGATCTTATACTTAGCTCTTTTGCTAACATTTTTCACAAACAATACTGAGCTTACCGGGTTAGGATAAATCATAACACTGGTCTGATCAATTGGGTTAGCAACAACCGGTTTAGAAATTCTTACCGTGTAATCCTCTACCTCTCCGTTTTTGAAGTCAGCACAGTTTACAGGGATACCGTCTCTAGACATGGCAACTCTCATCACTACATACTTATAATCTGTCATACTTACAAAAGCATCAGCAGGAACATTGAATTTACCTGAAACAGGGCTGTTTGAATTTGGTGAAGAAGTGAATACTCTTTCATTGATATCAAACTCTCCGTTTCTGTTGAAGTCAATCCAAACTGCGATTCCTTCGTTATAAGTAGTTCCTGTCCATTTTTTCTCAATAATGATCTCATTGTCAGTAGATCCCTGGATCATTTCGATGAATGTTTTAGGAACTCCGGTATAATCTGTATATGTAGATGCTCCGGATTCATTCTCCATTGTTTTCTTACCCGTAGGCTTCACTGTAACTTTGGAAATATGCTCACCTGTAGAGTTTTCTGCTTTCATCTTACAGTAAATTACTGTAGGTGTTGTAAAGTAGTAAGGAGGAGTATAGTTTCCTGGTGTACCATTACAGATATTCACTACCTGCATTTCATATTTCGTTAATTCTGCAAGACCTGTTAATACAATGTTATTAACTAATGATGGTACTTCTGTCCAGCTTGGAATACCCACTTTTCTGTATCTAAGAACATACGTTGCTCCCGGGAACGGATCCCATTGGATCGCCGCTGATGTAGGAAGCAATTGAGTAATTGTTAATCCTGGAGGTGGAATCTGGCATATTCTTTCTGTAGTAAATACTTTAGGGTTAGAATATGGATTTAATGTAGATTCACCGTTACACTGGTTAGCAATCTGAACTTCATAGGTAGTATATGGCTCTAAAGGAGTTACACTTCCTAATACATAAGTATTTGCAGGAGCGGCCGGTAAACTTATTGTAGCCCATGTTGTAGCACCTACTTTTCTCCATCTCATTGTATATGTAGAACTTGCCGCAAGCGGAGACCATGTAATCAATGCAGTTGTTGGGGTGATAGTACTTACAGTTACATTTGGAGGAGTAGGATCACATCTTGTAGTAAACGTTTTGATTGGTGTTGCTGTTCCAACAATGTCTCCACAAATGGCTGCAACTTCTACTTCATAAGTAGTAGCTGGTGTCAGACCGCTGATTACTAACGGAAGATTACCTAATTGTGCGGAAGCATATACCTGCGTCCAGGCAGTTGTTCCCTGAACTCTGTATCTCACCACATAGCTCACTCCTGCTCCTGTGATTGTTACAGTAGCTGTTGTATGCGTTGTTGTAAATGTTGGTGCATTAGGAGTTGCATTGCTGCAAGGTCTGATTCTTACTCTATAGTCTTCTACTTCCCCATCTATTGCATTCTGACACATTGTAGGAGCACTTGTACGCTTCAGCACAACTCTCATTGTAGTTGTTAATGGCCCTGTGTAAGCATTTGAAGGAACTGGAAAAGTAGCAGTAACCGGAGTCGTTGTATTGGCTGGAGAAATTAAAATTCTCTCAGCATCAGTAAACTGTCCGTTTCTGTCAAAGTCGATCCAAGCTGTTACAGCATCGTTACCTGTTGCACCTGTCCATCCTTTTGCTACAGAGATTTTATTATTCTGAGAATCTACATCCAGAGTAATAAGAGTCTCCGGAGTAGTATAGCTGATATAATTTGTCTGTACTGAAGTATTATTCATTGGCGGAACACCCAGGTTCGAAGAGGTAACTGTTACATTCGAAATATGGTCATTCGTTCCGGTACCTGTCATTGGACAGTAAGACAATGGAGGTGTTGTAAATGTTACCGATGATGAGTAAGATCCTGTAGAACCGTTACAAGTTGTAGAAACCTGAACCTCATAATTAGTCTGTTCTGTAAGACCAGTAATTCCGTAGAAGTTCTGACCGGCAGGAACTGTTGCTGTTTGCCAAGCTCCACTTGGGGCAACTCTCCATCTTATATTATACGTAGCACCAGCAGTAGCAACCCATGATACAGTTGCTGTAGTAGCAGCGATATTATTCACTGTAATATTTGTTGGAGCAGCTGTTGAACAAGGTTGAGCATCTACAAATTTTACTGCATAATCTTCTACTTCTCCCTGGCTGAATGTACCACAAGGATTAGCATTATCAAAATATCTCATTACTACACGCATACGGGTAGGAAGAGTTCCTGTATACACATTACCACTTGCCACTGTAGGTACTGCGAAAGTAGCCGTTACAGGAGTAGTTGTGCTATAGGTAGTATTAAGAATTCTTTCACTGGTTTCAAATGTTCCGTTTCTGTTAAAATCTACCCATGCAGAAACTCCATAAGATGTAGGAGAACCTGGCCAGTATTTGTTTACAGAAATTTTATTATTTGCTGAACCTCTTTCAAAGATCACTACTCTTGTAGCATCTGCGGTATAGTCTTTATAATTGTCAGATCCGGAATTACTTAACATAATAGGAGTATTCGTAGGAGTAACAGTTACATTATTAATATATCCGCTTGTAGCAGTATTACTTGTAGGGCCAGCCGTACAATAAGTAAGAGCCGGTGTTGTAAAGGTAACACTTGGTGAGAAAGCACCTGTTGTTCCTCCACAAACAGTAGCAACCTGTACTTCATATGTAGTCTGCTCCAATAATCCTGTAAGCATTTGGTTACTGATTAATGGTGTATTTACTGCAATCTGCTGCCATGCACCAGAAGGAGAAACTCTGTATCTTACTATATAAGTAGCCCCAGTAGCTGATGTCCAGGTAACATTAGCTGAGGAAGGAGTTATGTTATTTACCGTAATATTAGATGGTGGTGCTGTAGTACAAGTTGATAAGTCTATAAATTTTACAGCATAGTCTTCGGTTTCACCGTAAGAGTATGTTCCACAAGCATTAATAGGGCTGTATTCGTTTAATACAACACGCATTTTTGTAGTCAGGTTTCCAGTGTAAACACCACCAGCAACAGTTGGTATTGTAAAGGTTGCTGTAACCGGAGTTGTTGTATTACTTGGTGAAGTAAGCACTCTTTCAGTTGCTTCAAAAACACCATTACGGTTAAAATCAATCCAAACTCCCGTTAAGAAACTATATTGATAACCTGGCCAAGCTTTTGAAACAGAAACCGTAGCAGTACCACCTCTTACCAAAGTAACTACTCTTGTAGGATCTGTACTGTAATCTGTATAACCACTCTGACCAGAGTTACTGTACATGGACGGAGCTCCTTGTGCATTAACAGAAACCTGATTGATATATCCATCAATAAAAGTACTCGTAGCACCGGAATTACAATAAGTGAGTGCTGGAGTTGTAAAGTTGATGCTGGAAGAGAATGCTCCCTGTGAACCACCACAAACAGTGGCTACCTGAACTTCATACTGAGTCTGCTCAGTTAATCCGGTAATAAGCTGGTTTCCGACCAATGGAGTTGTAACATTGATTGTTATCCAAGGTCCACCTGATACAGGCCTGTATCTTACAACATAAGTAGCTCCTGCAGAAAGATACCAGCTCACATTAGCAGAAGTTGTTGTAAGGTTTGAAACTGCAATATTGGTAGGCGGAGCCGCTGAACAAGCTGAAAGCGGTTGGCTTTCCAACTGTATTCTAGGAATATCTGCAAGTCTGTCTTTTGCAGAAGGAGGTGCTGCAGGGTCCGGATTTGCAGTATCCTCATAATAGATGATCCCTCGGTTGGCCCCGGCATTATAAGATCCCCAGGCCGTACCTGGTGAAGATGCATATCCTGGGGTTTTTTCATTTACAGCAACCACAAGATTGTCTGTTCCATTCCATAAAAATGGAGTAGCCAATTGAAGAGTTACCCAGTTTCCATTTGATAGGGTAGGTAAATTTCCGTCATACACCTGAGTCAGTGAACTTAATGGAATCCAGTTTGTATTGGAGGCAAAGTTATTCTGGGTTGTGTTTCCCATGTATACCACCCAATCCTTATATACAGCCTGAGAGGTTGCAACAGTGGTGGAATAAAACTTTATAGCCGTGATATAGTTCGACGTACCGATGGCAGTCGTAAGTTCCGCAGCAGTGTAGATCTGCTGGGAATAACTATACCCATAATAGGAACGTATGGGGAGATACACAGAGGTACCTGTTCCTGTCCCAATCTGCCCTGCCTGAGCCGAGACTTTGGATACAAAGCCTGTACAAATCAAACAGAGAAACAGAATTAAAGAGGTAAAGAGTTTCTTCATAATGTTTTCATTATAATATTAATCACACAAATCTAATCATTTTTTATTATTAATTTATAAGTGCATTTGGGTTTTTTCTGAAAAAAAACAATATTTTTTCCGCTTATGCTCTAAATAAAGAAATCCCCGAGGCTTCCCGGGGATTTACTAATATTTAAAGGTTATCTTTATTTTTTAATAAATTTAGATTTGAATTGTTCAATTCCTTTATCATCTATGGTAATTATATATCCACCTTTAACTAATGTTGAAACATTAACCTTTCCATTATTGATATTTCCTCTATCTACTAATTGTCCGGCAGCACTATAAATTTTATAAGTTGCCTTATCTGAAACTTTAGTAACATTTAGAACATCAACTACCGGATTCGGATAAATCTGGATACCATCATTCTTAACAGTTGTTTCAGAAGTAGCAAGGTTTCCTGTAATAACTACGTTATAATCTTCAACTTCTCCGTAATCGAAAAGGTCTCCACATACATAGTCTGCAGGCAATGAAAGGCCAACATTTCCGTTTCCGGTACCAGCTCCAACATAGAATGCTACAACTCTCATTCTTAGTGGCTGCCCTTCTACTGCATTACTTGGAATTGTAACATTTGAATTGATCACCGTTGATGGCTGCGTTAATGTTACAGGATAATTCAATACTCTTTCGGAATCACTGAAAACACCGTCCTTGTTAAAGTCAATAAATGCTGCTACTGCATCATAATCTGCAACATCAGGGTTACCAACAGTAACAGACATAGGGTAAACATTTCCTTTTGTTAAGTTAATCTGAAGAGCTGAATTCGTTGTATAATTTGTATAGGTACTATTTGCGGAAGTATTATTTACGTTTGCAAGTGTTACATTTGCAATATACTCATAACTTGAACTAGCTGTAGAAGCTGTACAATAAGTAAGTGCCGGTGTACTGAAGTTTACAGATGCAGAATATGTTCCTACTGTAGTACCGCAAACTAAAGCCACCTGTACTTCATAGGTAGTACCATCAATCAAATTACTTAGGTTAATTGAAGGAACTGCAGTATCAGCTTCAGTCCATACAGTTGTACCTACTTTTCTGTAACGTACTTTATAAGTTGCTCCGGTATAAGACATCCAAGACACGCTTCCTGAAGAAACAGTAATATTGCTTACCACAACGTTAGTTGGAGCAGCACTGCTACAAGCAGATAGAGGAGCAATACTAACAGGCCCTACTGCATAGAAAACATTTCCTATTGAAGAAACTCTTACTTTAATCGTTTGACCGTTCAATGAAGAAGGGAAAGTAAAGTTTTCAGATCCGTCGTTAGGTGTTGAAGCAGATAGAACAGTCCAGGTTGTTCCGTTATCTGTAGTATAGTCGATCTTTACATTAGCAACATTATAAGGAGCTGCATTGGTGTTGGCAACAATCCACTGAACCGGAGTTGGCGTATTCACATCAGCATATTGGTTAGCTAATCTGAAAGGACCATTATCTCCTACAACAATTGTCTGAACTTTAAAAGCTGACTGCTGTTGAGCCACATTGGAATTATTATCTCTTACCGTTAATGCAAAATTTGTAGTTCTTGCTATAGTAGATACTGCTTCCCAGGTATTATTTGCATTATTTAATACTCCACTCATTACAGAAGTAAATTTCGGGAAGTATCTTGTTGGGCTTGCGTTGGGAGCAGCAGATCTGAATGAAGCTCCTGATGTTGTATTTCCTAAGTTATACTTATCAATAGAAACTGATGCATCATCTACTTCTTCCCAGGAATAGGTCATTGGGTCATTTTCAGGATCTGTAGCAGTACCTGTTAATGCAAAAGCAGTACCTTTAGGTATAGTATATGTTGGCAGATCAGCAATTACCGGCGGGTTGTTGGTAATTGTAGTTTCTACATCACAAGTTTTTGCAATTAAATTAGCCTGTACCTGACCGATACTTGCTTTGTGGAAATAAGGATCAGAATTTGCCTGAACATCTGTGTCAGGACCCGTAATACCTGCATATCCCATGATGGTAGTTCCTGAACCTGGTTCCATATTCACCCCGCTTCCTTCAAGATTATGAGAGAAAGTATGGTTAGCTCCTAACTGATGCCCCATTTCGTGCGCAACGTAATCGATATCAAAGCTGTCTCCTGATGGAATTCCATTTGCCGGAGAAGTAAATCCTGAACCTTTCCCTTTAGGAACGGTAGTGGTAGGATTGATACATACACACCCGATACATCCTGCATTTCCTCCACCTCCTGATTTACCGAACAAGTGTCCGATATCATAATTTTCATTTCCTACATTATTTGTCAAGGCAGTTTGTAACTGTGTATTCCATGCTCCCTGTGATCCGGTGGCAGCTGCAGCATACGGATCGTTAGCCGGGTCAATATAAATTACATTAGGAAAATTCTGCAGGTTCAGGTGCAATGCAAAATCTTTCTCAAAAACTCCATTTACTCTGGTTAGTGTGTTATTGATGGCAACAAGAGCAGGAGCTCTTTTCTGATCATCAGTAGCAGTAGCAGGAACTCCGGCAAGTGTCATAAAGTATTGTGTATACTCACCTGTAACTGACATTGCCAGTCTCATTGTTCTGTATTTCTTATCAGAACTTTTGTTAAAAGTTGTTGGCTGATTTGAGAATGACTGTCCGTTTTTTAATAAAGCATCTATTTCCTTCTTAGCAGCAGGAGACTCTTCTGTAGAACACAAGAAACCATTCTTTTCCTTTTTTGTTTTAGGATGAACAGCATACACTGTTTTGTCTGTTGAAGCAGGGTCAATAAATTCATATTTATCTCCATGGATAATCATTGACTGAAAATCATTAGGAGCGATACTGAATCTTAAATATTTGGTAGGGTCTTCGACACTTGTTCCAACATAAGATCCTAATTCATACTTGTCTGCCAGCTCTTTTACAACTACCGGAAAACTGTATACGTTAAACCTTTCAATCTTCCCACTCATAGTAGGAAGAGAAATTACTACAGGAGTGGAAT
This sequence comes from Chryseobacterium sp. FG46, assembly GCF_057809135.1. Classification (NCBI taxonomy): domain Bacteria; kingdom Pseudomonadati; phylum Bacteroidota; class Flavobacteriia; order Flavobacteriales; family Weeksellaceae; genus Chryseobacterium; species Chryseobacterium sp. FG46. Next base: position 15,227 of record NZ_JBMDJJ010000031.1, read on the forward strand.
TTGCTCCCATTTCCTGTGCATTCTTCAGCTGAGATCTCAGTAAGTTAAGGTCCAGTTTATAGTACCCGTTACCTCTTACATTAGATTGATCTACTCTAAATCCTGTACTTCTTTTGTTATCGTCTCCTTTTTTAAGAGAAGTGGGTGTCCATTGGCCGAACACTGCCCCTCCAATAAAAGTAAACATTAAAGCAGTAAATACTCTTTTCATAAATTAAAACACAATTATAATTTCCGCCAAATATAACTAATTTATAAATTACACAAACGAAATAAGTTGTTATTTTTTAATATCATACATCCAATAAGCATATTTATTAAAAAAAACACAAACTTTAGACTCATCTAAAGTTTGTGTTTTATGTATTTTAAACGTTATGTATTATTATTTTTAGAACTTATACGCGATATTCCATGCAAATCCCATATTAAACTTGGAAGAACTTTTTCCAAAACCTGGAACAATCATCGGAGAGATATCATCCTGTTTGGAAGTGTATACCATATATCTTGGCTGAAGATTTACATCTATATAAAAATTGGAGCTGAATAACTGCACCCTTCCTCCTATAGTTCCTTCCAGCCAAAAAGAAGACTGAGAGGATGAGGGAAATGCTTCAGAGGAGTTACTTCCTCCAAATCCACGAACAGGAACCGCCATATACTCCTGATTATAAAATGATCCTCCCACTTTTCCTCCTGCATAAAAACCGTTGAATTCATTTTCAGCATCTTTTGCGAGCATATAGAATGCTCCCAACTTAACAAAGGGACCGTTTGCCTTGGCATCATATCCATTCTTCTGATATACGTTTTTCTCAAAACCGGCTTCTGCAATGGCATGAACATTTCCTCTGATCTTTGAAGAGATAAATCCCTGATATAGTTTTCTATCCGAAAAAAATCCGGCTCCGGTATTCAATACATCAAGGCCAACCATAAAATTAGGTTCATATTTTTCGTGAACCTTCTTCTCTGCTTCCTTTTTTTTGTCCTGAGCCCAGCTTATTATCCCAAATAAACTAAAAAGAAAGGTAAAGATTAGTCTTGTCTTCATTCTCTATTTGATTTTGTCCGGCCTCCAGCTTTAGCACCGGATTAGGAGTTAACAATTCTGAACTTAAATTCTCATATGACTTTTTAATCCCGCATCCCGGAGATACATAAGTTGATTTCGTAGTATACTTAATCCTTACTTTAGATTCCGCACCCTTTTTGGTAAGTTTGAAATAAACGTCTGTATACGGTGAGCTGTCTACCCGTAAAGGAATTAATCTGGAATCAATCTTTGCAACTCCTCCCAGATCTACCTTTCCGGCACCATAATCTACCGCAACATAGAGTGAATCCAGAGTCTTCTCTTTTCCACTATCCATAGACCTGAAGGCTACCTTCATTCTGGGAGTTCCTTCTCCGCTTTCACAAATATCATCGTCACCTCCACAGGAAAAAAGCATTCCTAAAAAGCAGATCGCTATGAGAAATTTAAAGTACTTCATATTAAGATTTGAAATTCAAATTTAAATAAATTTATTTTTTAATCAGCAATGCAATATTCTCAACATGGTGTGTTTGCGGAAACATATCTACCGGTAAGATCTTCACTAAAGTATAATGTTCTTTCATCAATGCCAGATCTCTTGCCTGTGTTGCTGAATTACAGCTTACATAAACTACTTTTTCCGGTGAAAGCTTAAGAATCTGTTCTACCACCTTCTGATGCATTCCATCTCTTGGTGGATCTGTGATTAATACATCTGCTTTAGGGTGGTTTGCCATGAATTCATCATTGAAAATATCTTTCATATCTCCACAATAGAATGTTGTGTTTGTCAATCCGTTCAATGCGGCATGTTCTATTGCTGCATCTATGGCTTCCTGTACAGATTCTATCCCGATGACCTGTTTTGCATTTCTTGCTACATACTGGGCGATTGTTCCTGTTCCTGTATAAAGGTCATATACTACTTCATTACCTTTCAGATCTGCAAATTCCAATGTTTTTCTGTATAGTTCCAATGCCTGTTTGTAGTTGGTCTGGAAGAATGATTTCGGTCCTATCTTAAACTGCAGCCCGTCCATCTCTTCCATAAGATAACCTTCCCCGAAGTACACATTGATATTTAAATCATAAATAGAGTCATTCTGTTTAGGGTTGATGGCATATACCAACGTTTTAATCTGCGGAAATTTTTCTAATAAGAATTCAAAAAGTTTTTCTCTATTTTCTTTTTCTTCTCTGTAAAGCTGGAAAAGAACCATCCACTCTCCTTTTGAGTTCTGTCTCATCATCAAGGTTCTAAGGAAACCTTCCTGATTTCTTACATCAAAGAAATCCAAGCCATTATTAACACCGTATTCTTTTACAGCCAATCTTATAGCATTGGAAGGATCTTCCTGAAGGAAACACTCCTTCAAATCCAGAATTTTGCTCCACATTCCAGGAATATGAAAACCTAAAGCATCTTTGCTCCCGAAATTCTCTTCGGAACTGATTTCGTATTGAGTAAGCCATCTTGCGTTAGAGAAGGAAAACTCCATTTTGTTTCTATAAAAATACTGTTCTTCAGATCCTAGAATTGGCACGGTTACAAAGTCATCAATTCCTCCGATTCTTTTAATATTATTATATACTTCTTCCTGTTTAAAATCAAGCTGCTTTTCATAGCTCATATTCTGCCATTTGCATCCTCCGCAAGTACCAAAGTGGATACATTTAGGCTCTACTCTGTATGGTGATTTTTCAAGAACTTCAATTGCTTCGCCTTCATAATATTTTGACTTTGCTTTTTTCACTCTTACATTCACAATATCACCGGGAATTGCCCCGGAAACCATTACAGTTTTACCTTCGTCTGTTTTCCCTATTGCCACGCCTTTAGCTCCGGCTGTCAATAGTTTTATATTTTCAAGAACTAGATCTCTTTTTTTCTTCCTACTCATTCTAAAATTTTCTATTTTCCTAATTGAAACTTTTACGTTCCAGTTTGCAAAAATACAATAAAAAAAACCTTATCCGAAGATAAGGTTTCTATACTGTGTTAAAGTTTATTATTTTGTTGGAGCCGGTTGTGGATTTGCCTTCTGTGGTGCTTGCTGCATAGCAGATGGATCAAGCTGCAGTTGTGGCTGCATTTGAGCATTAGGATCTACTTTCGGAGCCGAAAGACCTGTCTGCTTGTCAAGAATCGTTACCAATTCCTGCTCACCAAGATTTACGAAAGATCTGCTGGCAATTTTACCGTCTTTATCAATGATTACAAAACAAGGTAATTTGAATCCGTATACTCCATATTTCTTAGCAATATCTGAGTTCAATCCTCCTTCTCCGTAAACATTTATTCCCTGAATTCCTTTCAATAAAGAATTACTTGTTTTAATGAACTGATCTTTTGTATCATCAACATTTACAAATACAAAATTCATTTTAGACTTATAAAAGTTTACCACTTCTTTTAATACAGGTACGGTAGCTTCGCTGATGTAAGGATTCCATGAAGCGTAGAAGAATAACATATAAGGTTTCCCTTTGTTTTCAGAAAGCTTGTAAGCTTTTCCGTCTTGTTTTGCTAAAGCTGCTTCAGGAGCTGCTTCTCCGATTTTAAGTCCTGTAATAGCCACCTGCATTTTTAAAAGGTCACTTTTAATAGTAGCATCTTTAATATCTGAATCGATGATCTTTTTAATCTTGTCGATATTGGCAGCCGGACTTGTTGGGTGAATATCAGCCTGAGCCATTACAAATGCAAGAAGATAATCTTTTGTTGTTTGAGATAAATCTTTTTTAGTTTTTAAATACTGAGCGAACATCTCAGAAGTTGTAATCCCTGTTTTTCCTTTGCTGTTTGCTTCCGCATACTTCTGGAAATCAGGAGTCATTTTTACAAGAAGATATTGTCTGTAAAGAGGAATAGTTTTCACCATTGCTTCTTTATCTGTTTCCAACTTGGTTTCGTAATCTTTGAAAGCCTTAGAAGCTTTGAAAGATGGATTTCCAGACATTGGACCGTGAGACATTTCATAGTTCGCAAGCAAGTTAAGAATGGTTACTTTCACATCGTTTTTCTTCCATTCTAATAATCCTTTGCTTGGATTATTTTTCTTAGCCAGGTCATCTACGTTTTTATTAATATCCGCTTCGATTTTATGCATCCCTTTCAAGAATGCAGCTTCATCTCCTGCCATCAAAGCGCCTAAGTTAACTTTATTACCATACTCAGCTAAAAACTTCTGAGAAGCCGTAAGGAAATCATTGTTCTTTTTAGCATCTCCGGTAATTACATATTCATTTGGGAAAGTAGCTCCGTTTCCTGAGATATTCACTTTTTGTCCTCCTTCAAGATAGATCAGACTTTGTCTGCCTGCGTAGTTGATTACGTACATCCCATCTTTAGGAGCATCAAAATTTCCTGAAAAGTTTCCGTCTTTATCCAGACCTATATTAATCAAAGGCAGGGTTCCTACTCCTGAAGCTTCTACAAATTCAATTCTTTCTAATGGTGAGCTTCCAGTAATTTTTCCTTTTACTTCTACTTTTTTTGAACAAGACATCACAAAGAATGTGATGATAAACAATAAAAGATATTTTTTCATTTCAATTTTTAATATTACACAAAAATACGCTTTTTAGGGCTTGCTAATTCACTCTAATTATTTTTTTTAAAAATTTTATTATTACCGTTCAAAAAGGATATTTCAATTACGGAATACTGTCTTTTTGAAGGTAAAAAGTATTTGAAGGTCTTTTCCGAAAACGATTCAATTACCTTTCAAATATATACTTAATAAATAAAGAATAACGAAGATCAGTCAATAAGTTAACAAACTTTAACAGGGGTATTTATTTCATAAAAAAATCGCCTCCAAAAGTGAAGGCGATTTTTCATGTATTTGAATCAATTCTATCCTTGATCTACAAGAGCAGCCATGTATTCTCTGTTCATTCTTGCGATGTTTTCAAGAGAAATACCTTTAGGACATTCTACTTCACATGCTCCGGTGTTTGAACAGTTTCCGAATCCTTCTTCGTCCATAGCTTTCACCATGTTCAGAACTCTTCTCTTAGCTTCTACTCTACCTTGTGGAAGTAATGCATACTGAGAAACTTTAGCTCCCACGAATAACATTGCAGATCCGTTTTTACATGTAGCTACACAAGCTCCACATCCGATACAAGCTGCTGCATCCATTGCTTTATCTGCATCTTCTTTGGGAACAGGAATTGCGTTAGCATCCAATGTATTACCAGAGGTGTTTACAGAAATAAACCCTCCTGCTGCCATTACTCTGTCGAATGCGCTTCTGTCTACCATTAAGTCTTTGATAACAGGAAAAGCGGCACTTCTCCAGGGTTCAATAACGATAGTCTCTCCATCTTTGAACATTCTCATGTGAAGCTGACAAGTTGTAATCCCCGTATCAGGCCCGTGAGCTCTACCATTGATGTAAAGAGAGCACATCCCGCAGATTCCCTCACGACAGTCGTGGTCGAAAGCGATAGGTTCTTTTCCTTCGTTAATTAAATTTTCGTTCAGGATATCTAACATCTCTAAAAATGAAGAGTCTGTAGATACATCTGATATTTTATAGGTCTCAAACTGACCTTTAGTTTTACTATTTTTTTGTCTCCAAATTTTCAGCGTAAGATGTAAGCCTTTTTTTGCACTCATAATGTTATATTTATAGGTTGGAGATTATTTATAACTTCTAGTTTTAACCTCGATGTTGTCATATATCAATTCTTCTTTATGCAACACTTCCGCGTTGATATCGCTCCCTTGATATTCCCAAGCTCCGACGTATTTGTAGTTTACGTCATCTCTTTCCGCTTCTCCATCCGGAGTTGAATGGTCTTCACGGAAATGTCCACCACAAGATTCGTTTCTGTGTAGTGCATCGATAGCCATTAATTGCCCAAGTTCAAGGAAGTCTGCTACTCTGAATGCTTTTTCAAGCTCAGTGTTCATACCTTCTCCTTCTCCTGGTACTTTTACGTTTTTCCAGAAATTGTTTCTTACTTCTTCAATTTCCTTGATTGCTTCTCTTAATCCTTCAGGAGTTCTTCCCATTCCAACTTTATTCCACATAATGTTTCCTAATTGTTTGTGGAAATAGTCTACAGAGTGAGTTCCCTTATTGTTTAAGAAGAAATCAATTTTATCTTTAATTCCTTTTTCAGCCTCATCAAAAGGTGCTGAATTAGTAGGAATAGTTCCTGTTCTGATATCCGCAGAAAGGTAGTCTGCAATTGTGTAAGGAAGTACGAAATATCCGTCAGCAAGACCTTGCATCAATGCGGAAGCACCCAATCTGTTTGCTCCGTGATCTGAGAAGTTAGCCTCACCAATTACGAAACATCCAGGGATCGTAGACTGAAGGTTATAATCAACCCATACACCACCCATTGTATAGTGAACTGCAGGATAGATCTTCATTGGAGTTTTGTAAGGATCATCAGCTGTAATTTTTTCGTACATTACGAATAAGTTACCGTATTTCTCCTCAACCCACTTCTTACCAAGATCATAGATCTGCTGATCTGTAGGATTATGAATATGTTTTTCGATAGCGGCTTCTTTACCTTTTTTCATGATCTCTGTAGAGAAATCAAGGTAAACACCTTCTTTAGTATCATTATTTTCAATTCCGTATCCGGCATCACATCTTTCCTTAGCAGCTCTGGAAGCTACATCTCTAGGTACAAGGTTACCGAATGCAGGATATCTTCTTTCTAAATAATAATCTCTATCTTCTTCTTTAATATTTTCAGGTCTTAATTTGCCTTCTCTGATCGCTACTGAATCTTCAATTTTCTTAGGAACCCAGATTCTTCCTGAGTTTCTTAATGATTCAGACATCAAAGTCAGTTTAGACTGTTGTGTTCCGTGAACAGGAATACAAGTCGGGTGAATCTGTACGTAGCAAGGATTTGCGAAGTAAGCTCCTTTCTTGTGAATTTTCCATGCCGCAGAAACGTTGGATCCCATTGCATTGGTAGAAAGGAAGTATACGTTTCCGTATCCTCCTGAAGCAATTACCACTGCGTGAGCAGAGTGTCTCTCAATTTCACCTGTTACAAGGTTTCTTGCGATAATCCCTCTTGCTTTTCCGTCAACAATAACAAGATCTAACATCTCATGACGGTTGTACATCTTGATTCTACCTTTACCGATCTGACGGCTCATTGCAGAATAGGCACCTAATAATAACTGCTGTCCTGTCTGTCCTTTTGCGTAGAACGTTCTTTTTACCTGAACCCCACCAAATGAACGGTTATCCAGCTGTCCGCCGTAATCTCTACCGAAAGGAACCCCCTGGGAAACACACTGGTCAATAATATTGGCCGAAACTTCAGCTAATCTGTAAACGTTGGCTTCTCTTGCTCTATAGTCACCACCTTTAATGGTATCATAGAATAATCTGTAAGTAGAGTCACCGTCTCCCTGATAATTCTTCGCTGCGTTGATCCCTCCCTGAGCGGCAATGGAGTGCGCTCTTCTTGGAGAATCCTGGTAGCAGAATGCTTTTACGTTATATCCCTGCTCAGCCAATGTAGCCGCAGCAGAACCTCCTGCCAAACCTGTACCTACAACAATAATATCAATCTTATCTCTGTTGTTTGGTGCAACAAGGTTCATATGGTCTTTATGATTTTTCCACTTGTCTTTAAGAGGACCCGCTGGAATTCTTGAATCTAATTTACTCATATTAGTATATTGATATTATTGAGTTATAAAATGGAAAACTGCTACGATGATAAATCCTGCAGGAATAAGGATGGAATACCAAGTCCCGAAAGCTTTGATCACCGGCGTATATTTTGGATGTCTTGCTCCGATAGACTGGAATGAAGACTGGAATCCGTGTGCCAGGTGTAATCCTAGTAATACAAAAGAGATCACATATAAAGCCACTCTCCAAAGATCAGCGAACTTCTCATGAAGTTCCGGCCAGAAACGTTCTGCATCAGGAGTCAATCCTTCTACATACTTGTAATTCATTTCATGCAACCAGAAATCATATAAGTGAAGCGCCAGAAAAGCTAAGATGACAGCTCCTGAAATAATCATATTTCTGGACATCCATGAAGAATTCACTGATGCGTTGTTTGCTGCATACTTTACCGGACGCGCTTTATTATTCTTGATTTCAAGTACAAATCCCATTACAAAATGAAAAATTACTGCAAAACCAAGAATAGGCTGCATTAAGAACTGCACAAAAGGATTATAGCCCATAAAGTCAGATGCTGTATTAAATGCATCTTTGTTTAGAACTGATAACAAATTGGTCGTCAAATGCAGTATAAGAAAAATCAGCAAAAATAGAGCTGATAATGCCATAGCATATTTTCTACCTATCGTAGAACTCGTTAAACCTGCCATATAAGTTTAAATTTGAATTTCTACAAAATTAAGAAAGTTTAACAATATCGAAAAGTGAGAAATCTCACAAATAGACAGTTTGTAATCTTTCTAAATAAGAACTTTATCCATTATAGATACAGGAAAATGGCTAAATTAAGAACCATCATTTCAGATCATAAGTTTTATTCCTGAAAACTACTTTTTGAACAGAGGAAGACATGCGTTTTATCTCAAAATGATCTACTCTTCTGGAAGCACAATAGGGATTGACTATATACTGTAAAATCTTCGTCTTATTTTTCATATCCGAAATCCAGAAACATACTCTATTATTATTTTTTACGGAAAAAATTTTGTTTTTATAAAAATGATGGACCAATATCTCTTCTTTCTGATTTTCAAACGCAGTGCTTCCGGTTCTTATCACCAGAAATAGTAACGCTGCTATCAACAGCCTTATCCTGTTTTTAAAATTGAAATTCAGAATAACGGGTCTTAGTAAATATACAAAAACTGATGCTGATATCACTTCTATCCCATTCATTGGGATATTGTCAAAAAACAACAGATCAATCTCAGCAAACCAATGGATTACCTTCAGTAAGACATAAATAACCTCATCATACATTCCATTTATAAATTCAAAATCAACTCCAAAAGAAATAAGACCAGTCATTATAAAGGAGAAAACGATAATGATCTCAGAAAAAGGAACAATAACAACATTAGCAATGATTGATATGAATGAAAACTGATGAAAATAATACAGGACCAGAGGAAGGGTTGCCAGCTGTGCTGATAACGATATTGCAATGGTATTAAACAAAAGTTTTTTGACATAATTATCCTGTTTCGGGAAGTATTTCAACAGAGGCTGGTTCAGCCAATATATTCCCAAAACAGCCAAAAAGCTAAGCTGAAACCCCACATCAAAAAGCTGCTGCGTATCTCCGATTAGAATAAAAAAAGCAGACAAGGCTAATGAGTGAAGCAGATCTGGTTTCCGCTGAAGCAGAACAAAAATAAAATAAACACTCAACATGATGCAGGAACGCAATACTGAATTACCAAATCCAATAAAAACAGCAAACAGCCATATAAAAACCAAACTGAAAACAACAGCATATTTTCTGAATTGTAAAGGAGTAAAACGAATCAGAAAAAAATAGAACATCCCGAAAATAACCACAATATGAGTTCCGGAAATAGCCAGAAAATGAACCAATCCTGATTTATTGAAATCCCTTACAGTGCCTGCATCAATCTCTGTTCGGTCTGCCAGAATAATACCTTTCAGAAATTCTTTGGTTTTTTCCGAAATTTCTGTTTTATCTATTTTCTTAAGAACTTCAAACCTATATTGCCTAAGCTGATCTGCCAACGTTAAGTCATTCCGTTCTGCAGATACAATTTCTTTTGAAAGATAAACCTGATAATCAATATGCTTTCTTTTAAGATATTGAGCATAATTGAACTGAAAATCATATGATGATGCCTGAGGCTGCGCAATATAAGCCTCAGCTTTGTAGTAATGAATAAAATCCAGCTCTTTTCTATCTTTTGGAACATAAAAAATTGAATTGAAACCTGTATTTCCCACCTGTGCAATGCCTTCGTATTTTCTATATTTTCCTGAAGAATTTAATTTCTGAGAGATCTTAAATGTAAGCGTTTCATTTTTCTTGACAGAAAGCTTCCCATCCAGCAAATTGGTATTATAGAAATGAAGAATAATTCCTGCACCAAACAACAGAAGCATCAGTAAAACAGTTTTGGTTTTATGCAGAACATAAGAATGAAAACAGATTAAGACAAGCAGAGCTGAGCAGATTGTGCAGACTCCATAAACAACAGTCTCCGACAATATCATTTTATCCTGAAAAAAAATCCCAAGGATAAAACATACTGACAGAATTAGTAGAGGCTGCTTGTCCAATTTCCCTTAATTATTCTTTCAAAATAGGTAATGAATGGGAAATTTATGATCTCTTTACAAACTAAAAAAGCGTTCTGCCTTCATTAAAAATGTCAACAGAACGCTTAATTTTATTCTTTAAAAATAATATTTGAAAGTATACTATCTTTTTTTCAGAAATCTATCCGTCAATCGCTTTGTTTCTTTGATATAAAATAAAGGATCTTTCCCATAATCTTCATATTTGAAAACACCAGCTTTTTTAGGAACAGCAGGCTCTATTTGTGTTCCCTCATGCCATTCATTGAATGATGTAATGCCAATCAACTCCGGATTCACTTTAATAGCAGCATCAAACATTTTCTCATAATATTTTCCATGATCTCTGCTTTTAAAATTCGCTTCGTTCCATGGACGTATCCTTGTATCGGAATAACCTGGTCCTACACAAGGAATAAATATCAGATGGTGGTCTTTAGCGAAGCTTGCCATAAAATCCCAATTCGCAGTGGTGCTTCCGTATACAAATCCTTCGCTGGCAAAATAGGTATAGAAACCATCAAAACCAGAGGAATCAAAAAATTCAGCATCATCTTTTTCAACCCAAAGTCCGATATAAAGAGCATCTAAATCTGTATTTCTGACTGTTTTTTCTCCATTTTCGGACAACATTTTCACCCATTCTTCTTTAGGAATTTTATAGCTGTCATACACATAAAACAAAGGCTTTCCTTCTTTTTTATAAAAAGCATGATGACTGGAATACGTTTTTACCAGATAAGAAAGCTGTTCCTTTAATTCTGATATATTTTTATAGAATGGCTCAATATGAAAGGCTATTTTTAAATCAAAACGGTCTGCAATATCCAGATATTTGGTAAGACTTTTATCCGTGAATGAATCTTTTCCCAGCCAGCTTACAACAACCACTCCTACTCCGGAGTCTTTGAGCATTTTCATATGCTGTTCAATGATTTTCGGATCATTGGAACTGTAATTGCCAAGGGCCGGATAAAAATTAGCTCCGATATCATCTACTCCTTTATAATGCCCCAGATTATTCCACTTCGGGTTGCTCCAGTGAGGAAGGATTTCGTGATTCCAGTGCTGATAATCTCCGTCCGTTGCCGGATTGGCGTACCAGCCGTAATAAAATATCTGAACTTTATCTCTTTCAGTATTCTGCTGGGCAAAACTGTTTGAGAAAAACAATGTAAAAGTTAGTAATAACAGAAAACGGTTACAATAATTCATAGTTAAAAATTAAATGATCAGAAACTCAGTACGAACTATACTTTCAATATCACCTCAGCAGCATGATCGCTGGCTCCTTTTCCGCCAAGCTTTTCTCTCAGAAGATGATAGTCATTCAGAACCTGTTCCCTTTTCTCTCCTGACAAAATTTTATTGAGCTCTTCTACCAGATTTTTAGTATTCAGATCATTCTGGATCAATTCTTTTACCACTTCCCTGTCCATAATCAGATTAACAAGAGAAATATAATTGATATTTTTCACCAATCTTTTAGCAATAGCATAGGAAATTTTGCTTCCACGATAGCAAACTACTTCAGGGATATTCAGCAAAGCAGTTTCCAACGTTGCCGTTCCGGAAGTCACCAGAGCAGCTTTTGAACATCTCAGCAGATCATAGGTTTTATTAGAGACAAAATGAACATTATCATCTACATATTTCTGATAAAATTCTTTTGGAAGACTTGGTGCTCCGGCAATTACAAACTGATAATCTTTAAAGTGTGGTCTTACGGAAAGCATCATCTCAAGCATTTTTTCCACCTCTTGTTCTCTGGAACCCGGCAGCAATGCAATAATTTCTTTTTCGTTAAGCCCATGCTCCGATTTGAAATTTTCAATACTGATTTCTTGCAGATCCGAAATAGCATCCAGCAAAGGATGTCCTACAAAATGAGAATGAACACCGTGTTTTCTGTAAAAATCTTCTTCAAAAGGAAGAATCACCATCATTTCATCCACATATTTTTTGATAATTTCTACGCGGCCTTCCTTCCATGCCCAAAGTTGTGGAGAAATATAATAAATAACTTTGATTCCTAACTCTTTCGCAAATCTTGCGATTCTCAGATTGAATCCTGGATAATCTACCAAAATCAAGACATCAGGCCTGTTCTTCTGAATGTCCTCTTTACAGTATTTAATGTTATTCAGAATGGTACGGAGGTTCATCACTACTTCCAGAAATCCCATAAAAGCAAGATCACGGTAATGTTTCACCAAAGTTCCGCCCTGAGCTTTCATCAGGTCACCACCCCAAAATCTGAATTCCGCATGGGGATCTTTTTGTTTTAAAGCTTTCATCAGGTTGCTTCCATGCAAATCACCGGAAGCTTCTCCAGCAATAATATAATATTTCATTTCTATAGTAAGGATAGAGAACAAATTAAGACAGATATGATCTTAATTCGTAAATTTGTTCAAAGATAATGATAAAAAATGTCAGAAGAATTTGAAATCCGGAATAAAGTTGCAGAAAGCGGCCTTATCAATTTTGACCTTACCACTTTACTGCCAAAAGGGGAAAGAAAAGGTATTGACCTTAAAGATTTTCTTTTTCAGGAAATGATACTGAAAGAAAAAGATTTCCGCGAAAAGGTAGAGGCAATAGATACTGAACAATATAAAGATTCATACATATACATCTACAACTCTGTAGATACTATCATTCCTCTTTGGGCTTATTTCGTTTTAACCGCAAAACTTACAGATGTAGCGAAGAAAATAGTTTTTGGAAGCCGCGAGGATATGGAAGTTATTTTAATGCACAATGCGATTCAGACTCATGATTTTGAGGAAATGAGAGGAAAAAGAGTCCTTGTAAAAGGATGTTCAGATAAAGAAATTCCCGAAAATGCTTATATTGAATTGGTAGAACAGCTAAAACCTATTGTAAAATCTCTGATGTTCGGAGAAGCATGTTCAAACGTTCCTATCATTAAAAACTAAAACCTTCTGAAGTACCATCCGAAACTTTAACAATAATTGTGAATGCCGGTCATTTTCTGAGACATATTTTTTGATAACTTTGGTTACTTAATACTTAATAAACACAAAAATGAGTTTAATTGACCTACTTACAGGGAACACCGGCAACCAGGTTGCTGAACAGGCTGAGAACAAATTCGGGATCAGCAAAAATCAGGTAATCGCCCTATTGGCTGTTGCTACACCTCTTATCATTTCTTATCTTAGAAATAAATCTCAGGATGCTAAAGAAGCTGAAGCTTTAAATAATGCTTTAGATAAAGACCATAACGGCAGTATTTTAAATGATGCCTCACAAATTGAAGCAAGACAGGCTGAAGGAGGATCTATTCTTGATCATATCTTTGGCGGGCAAAAAAGTACTGTTGAAAACCAATTGTCACAAAATACAGGAATTTCAATTGACAAAATAGGCCCTATCCTTGCGATGCTTGCACCTGTAGTAATGGGTTATATCGGACAGCAGAAACAACAGAGTAATGTAGGAGCAGGCGGCTTGGGAGATCTTTTAGGAGGAATTCTTGGAAATGCTTCCAATCAGGCTCAAGCTCAGCAGTCCAACCCTTTGAATGACATTCTTGGGAGTGTTTTAGGAGGAGGACAATCTCAATCGTCTGGAAATCCCCTGAACGATATACTTGGAAGTGTATTGGGCGGTGGTGGAAACCAACAACAAGGCGGCGGTGGATTAGGCAGCATCCTTGGTAATATTCTGGGAGGTAAATAATTAATTTAATTTTCATAAAAAAGACCGGAGATCTGATCTTCGGTCTTTTTATTTTTGATTACTTTTTAGATTTTTCTTCAGAAGCTGTAAAAGATTTTGAGGCTTTTTTAGGTCTTCTTTTACCATAACTTCCGGAATTGATTTTTCCTCTTCTTGATTTTTTGTCTCCTTTTCCCATAGTATTATGTATTTGTTGTTCTACGAATTTAAAAAATACAATACTAAAATCCAATTCATGAAGCTGTTAAAGTTTTATAAATTAGGAATGGAAGCTGGAAGAGGGAAGCTGGAAGTGACTATCAGGTTACTATTTTCAATTCTCAACCAGCAGATTACTTATCTTTTTTATTTTGTTACCAAAGGCTAGATTAAATATTTCAAACTACCAGTACCTCCTTCTTCCAGCTTCCAGCACCCAGCCTTTTAAACTTTTACTGTCTTCCATTTTCCTTTTTTAAACAAGACAAAAGCAACAATGGTAATTAAAGTTTCTGCGGCTGGAATTGAGATAAAAACACCTTTTGGCCCCATATCAAGATACTTTGATAAAAAATAGGCCAGCGGAATCTGAAACAGCCAGAATCCAAAAAGATTAACCCAGGTGGGAGTCCATGTATCACCAGCTCCATTAAAAGCATTGATCATCACCATCCCGATTCCATAGAAAATAAACCCTATACTCATAATCTGAAGAGCATTTTTAGCAAAATCTTTAATGGCAGTTTCCTGAGTAAAAAAGCCTACTAAAAAGTTCCCCATAAAAAGAAAGATCAGACTTACGATCAACATAAAGATGACATTATACTTTACGGTTTTCATTACGGACTGCTCTGCTCTCATCATTTCATTTGCTCCCATATTCTGTCCTACCAATGTAGACGCAGCATTACTCAAACCCCAGGCAGGAAGCATAAAGAACATCATCAGTCTCAAAGCGGTCTGATAACCTGCCGATGCATTCTCCCCTCCCGTGGTCGCTACCAGCTCCGCAAGGAAAATCCAGCTGCACGAGGCAATGACAAACTGAAAAATACCGGGAGTTGCAATTTTTATAATAGATTTGATTAATTCGTAATTCGGTTTAAAATAAGGAAGTTTAATTCTTATCTGAGTATCGGCTACCAAAAGATGGTACAACTGATAAATAACACCAATGCTGCGTCCTATCGTTGTTGCCAAAGCAGCTCCTGTTAATCCTAAAGCCGGAACAGGTCCTAAGCCTTTTATCAGAACCGGACAGAGAATAATGTTGGCAATATTCGCTATCCATAAACTTTTCATCGCAATCATTGCATTTCCCGCTCCTCTGAAAATCCCATTAATTAAAAATAGAAGCATAATGATTGTACTGCTTCCCATCATAATTCTGGTAAAATTCTTTCCATAAGCAGCTGCTTCCGGTTTTGCCCCCATCAGAATCAGAATTTCTTCAGCAAAAATTACTCCGAGTAAGCTTAAAACAAAAGTGACAGCAAAGGAAACGAGTAATACCTGCGCCGCACTTCTGGAAGCCTGTTCCGGATTTTTCTCACCAATTCGTCTTGCCACCAACGCTGTGGCTGCCATACTCATTCCAATCGCAATAGAATACATTATGGAAAGTACAGATTCTGTAAGTCCTACGGTCTGGATAGCAAATCCGCTTTCTTTCAGATGGCCGACAAAATAGAGATCCACAAGCGCAAATACAGATTCCATTGCCATTTCCAGCATCATGGGAATTGCTAAAAGCAGCACAGCACTTCTGATATTCACTTTCGTAAAATCAGTTTCTTCACCGCTGAATGCTTTTTTCAAAAATTCAATATATTTTGTCATTTCGCAATTAATATTTTATGTAATCCCAAAAATACAAATCCAATTATTAGAAAAACTTAGCAATTGATAATAAAATTTAATTTAGATTTGTATATTCTTAAAAATTATCCTTATGAAAAAAATAATCTCTACTACTTTTCTATTTGGAATGTTACTGTCCGGCAGCATGTTCTCTGCCCAGAAGATGAGTCAGGAAAAGATGAAAGCCATTTATTCTGATGATGTAGCAACATTTAAAAAACAGTTTGCCCCGGGAGATTACAACAAATGTTTCCTTGTTGGAAATATACTTTATTCACCCCTTGGTTTCAGTGTAATGTCTGACAGAAAGAATATTATCAACTTCCTTTTGGACAGCAAGGCTAATGTAAATAAAAAATGCCAGAACAAAACACCTCTTGAAGTAGCTGATGAAACTAAAGGCAGCGAAGAAGTAAAAAGAATTCTTATTGCAAAAGGCGGTAATAGAGATTAAAAACTAAAAACAATATATGAAACTTCCGAAAGGAAGTTTTTTTTATTTATAAAACCTGCAAAAATCCTATCTTTGCCAACGAAAAATTCAAGGTCCGGAATTGGACCTTAAACATTGAACTTTAAACAAATAATTATGTTTCGATCACACACCAACGGAGAGCTATCTCTGAAAAATCTGAATGAAGAAGTTACACTATCAGGATGGGTACAGACTATCCGTGATAAAGGATTTATGATTTGGGTAGATCTTCGGGATCGTTACGGAATTACCCAGCTGGTTTTTGATCAGGAGCGTTCTTCTGCACAATTGATGGAAGAAGCTAAAAAACTGGGCCGTGAATTTGTGATTCAGGCTACCGGAAGAGTTATTGAAAGGGTAAGCAAAAACCCTAATATTCCAACTGGGGAAATTGAAATTCTGGTAGAAAAACTGACAATTCTGAACGACTCTCAGCTTCCACCTTTCACTATTGAGGATGAAACAGACGGAGGTGAAGAATTAAGAATGAAATACCGTTACCTGGATATCAGAAGAAATCCGGTAAAAGATAAACTGATCTTCCGCCACAAAATGGCACAGAAAGTAAGAAATTATTTATCTGAAGAAGGTTTCATTGAAGTGGAAACCCCTGTTTTGATCAAGTCTACTCCGGAAGGAGCAAGAGACTTTGTGGTACCAAGCAGAATGAACCCGGGACAGTTTTATGCATTGCCGCAGTCTCCACAAACTTTTAAACAACTTTTGATGGTAGGTGGAATGGATAAATACTTCCAGATTGTAAAATGTTTCCGTGATGAGGATTTAAGAGCAGACAGACAGCCGGAGTTTACACAAATCGACTGTGAAATGGCTTTTGTAGAGCAGGAAGATGTTATGAACGTATTCGAAGGAATGACTAAAACGCTTTTAAAAGATATTACAGGTCAGGAATTCGGAAAATTCCCAAGAATGACTTTCGCTGATGCGATGAGAAAATACGGAAATGACAAACCGGATATCCGTTTCGGAATGGAGTTCGTAGAACTGAATGAACTGGTAAAAGGAAAAGACTTTAAAATATTTGATGATGCTGAATTGGTTGTCGGAATCAATGTAGAAGGATGCGCAGAATATACAAGAAAACAAATCGATGAGCTTGTTGATTGGGTTAAACGCCCTCAGATCGGAGCATCAGGAATGGTTTGGGTAAAATTCCAGAATGACGGAGTAAAAACCTCATCGGTAAACAAATTCTATAACGAAGAAGATCTAGCGAAAATTATTGAAAAATTCGGAGCAAAAGAAGGCGACTTAATGTTGATTCTTTCCGGAAACGAAAATAAAGTAAGAGCTCAGCTTTCTGCATTAAGAATGGAACTTGGAAACCGTTTGGGATTAAGAAAAGGAAACGAATTTGCACCACTTTGGGTTGTTGACTTCCCTCTATTGGAATGGGATGAAGACACTGAAAGATATCATGCAATGCACCATCCTTTCACGTCTCCAAAACCGGAAGATATCCACTTACTGGAAACTGATCCAGGAAAAGCAAGAGCCAACGCCTATGATATGGTTCTGAACGGAAACGAAATCGGAGGAGGATCTATCAGAATTTTTGACAGAGATCTTCAGTCTAAAATGTTTGATTTATTAGGATTTACCAGAGAAGAGGCAGAAGCTCAGTTTGGATTCCTGATGAATGCATTCAAATATGGTGCTCCGCCACACGGAGGTTTAGCATTCGGATTTGACCGTCTGGTAGCGATTCTTGACGGAAACGAAGTAATCAGAGATTATATCGCTTTCCCTAAGAACAATTCAGGACGAGATGTAATGATCGATGCACCTGCTTCTATTGCAGATGCACAGCTCGACGAACTGGAATTACAATTGAATTTAAAAGCATAATGTAAAGCGGGGCAAATGCCTCGCTTTTTTGATATTCTCATACAGGAACCTTAAGTTTATCCTGAACTTCCTGATGCTTTATACAGACAATACTATTTTTGAAAAACAAGTATTAATAAAGTAGTATTATTTAGAATCAAAAAACATTACAAATCCCATTGTAATTTATCAATTTACTAACAAAACAAACTTTACACTAGTAAAATACGCATTTTTATACACTATGTCAAATATTCGTGAAATAACTTAATTTAAATTTTAATAGTAAAAATTAAATTAAAACAATTATATTAACGAAATAAATACATTTTTCAAATAAAAAAACAACAAAACAATCATTATATTATGTTATATGTAAATATGATTTTTATTAATATATTTACGTTACACAGCTGAATTATAATGAAGACTTAATCAAAACTTAGGAATTGATGTATTTTATAATCTCATGCGTATGATAATAATATAGCTGTTCATATTTTACACCTTGATCACCAAACCAATATTAAATAATATGAAAAGCAAACTATTATTCTTATCAGGATGCCTTGTTTTGGCACTGAATTCATGCAGGTCGGATATTGAAAATGCACAGTCAGATTCGATAGACCAGACAACGACAAAGCTAGACAATGCAAAGATTCACAAATTATTAATTGACGGAAAATACACCTATGTTAATGAAGTAAATGGTGAATATTTTTATGCAGAAGATATTACGATCAGCCCCGAACAGTTTAATACATTACAAAAGCAGGCCAACCCTGGAACATCAACAGCAGAAAAAAGTACCATTGTAAGCTCCTTTATTAAGACATGGCCCAATGCAATCGTCTATTACACATTACCCAGCCAGGGAACTATGAGCACTCAGAATTATAATACATTCCTTACCAATATCAACAAAGCGTTTGATATGATCTCTTCTCAAACCAGTATACAGTTTGTTCAACGAACGAATCAAACAGAATACATCTCCTTTACTTATACAACCTCCAACAGCTCTCCACTTGGATGGCAAAAAAACAGAGTAAACGGTATTAAAATTTATAATATCACGTATCCCGCCATTATCGCTCACGAAATAATGCATTCTATGGGAATCATGCACGAACAGTGCCGCCCAGATAGAGATCAGTACATTATCGTAGATGTTAATAAAGCGGTGGAAGGAAGCCGCCATAATTTCAATCTTTATAATGATTATGCAGGACATGGGGCATTCGATTTCGGTTCAGTGATGATGTATCAGTCTACAGACTTTGCGATAGATCCAAGCCAGCCTGTAATGACCAAGCTTGACGGATCTACATTTACCAAGCAAAGGACAGGATTGTCTGCCGGTGATTATGCCGGAATAAATCATTTGTACGGACCTGTTAATGCCAGTTCTGCAATCAACGGAACTTATACGATGACGACCGCTTTAGCAAATGATAAAAATGTAGATATCACAGGAAGTTCCACTACTGATGGCACCGGTATAATTCTATATTCAGCTTCTACAGGGAATAACCAGAGATTTACTTTCAGCAAATCAGATCACGGGTATTATATCATCAAATCTATACTGGACCCCGCAAAAGTGCTTACAGTAAAGGGTAACGGAACAACGAATGGAACAGCTGTTGAATTACGAACCAATGCGAATACAGATTCTCAAAAATGGTTATTATTCAATTTAGGGAATAACGGATTTGGATTTGCTCCTAAAAATGCACCGGCATTGAGATTAGAGGTAAAAGACGGCTTAACAACCAATCTTACCCCTATTGTCATCGGAACTACGGATCAAACAGTTCAGCCTTCTGTAAAACAGCGCTTTAAACTTACAAAAGTTAACTAAACTATTATTACAGACAAAGAGGCTGTCTCAAAGTATCATTCTGACGAAGGAAGAATCTCATTCATAATTGATGATACAAGATTCTTCACTCCACTACATTTCGTTCAGAATAACAGCGTCAACTTATTTGACTTTTGAGACAACCTCTTCTGTTCTATGAGATTAGCACATCATTCTTGTATTATAAGTGTTTATCTGTTAATTTCAACATTTCATTTCTTCCCGGCCCGATAGAAAGATAAGCCACCGGAATTTCCAATTCTGTTTCTAAGAATGACAGAAATTCATTAACTTCTTTTGGCAATTCTGAAGAACTTTTCATCCTGGAAAAATCGGCTTTCCAACCAGTAAACCATTTAAATATAGGCTTGCCATTTTCTGGAAGAATCCCGGAAACAGCTACAAGTTCGCCGTTCTCCAGTTCATAGTGGGTGCAAACTGCTACAGATTTCAATCCGCTTAACACATCAGCTTTCGTCAGAACCAGCTGAGTTACACCGTTGATCATTACTGCATATTTTAGAGCAGGAAGATCCAGCCATCCTGTTCTTCTCGGACGTCCTGTATTGGAACCAAATTCATTCCCCTTCATTCTGAGGTCATCTCCAAATTCATCTAAAAGTTCCGTTGGAAATGCACCATTTCCCACACGCGTACAATACGCTTTCGCTATTCCGTAAATTTCACCGATCTTTTTCGGCGATACACCTAAGCCGCTACTCGCTCCTGATGCTGTCGTTGAGGAAGATGTCACATACGGGTATGTACCATGATCAATATCCAACATTGCTGCCTGAGATCCTTCTGCCAATACTTTTTTACCTTCAGATAAAGCTTTGTTAAGATAAATTTCAGTTTCTGTACAATTGAATTTTTTAAGGAATTCCACTGCATCAAAAAACTCTTTACTGATTTCTTCTAAAGCAGGCAAAACAATCATTCCTTCTTCTTCCAGCATTCTGTAATCTCTATCCAGAATATGCTGCGCTCTGCTTTGAAAATCTGATGAAAATATATCCCCTACTCTCAGATTCTGTCTTAATATTTTGTTTGAATATGCCTGAGCAATCCCATTTTTGGTAGTTCCGATCGTGGTATAGTAAGAACTTTCCTCCATAAAAATATCCAGAAGCTTATGCGTTGGCATTACCAGATGTGCTTTCCGGGAAATAATGATATTGTTTTCCGGCTGAATGGCTTTATCAAATACCTGAAGATTCAGAATTTCCTTTTTAAAACTTACCGGATCAATAACAGTTCCGGTACCGATAACATTCTGCACACCATTCATAAAGATTCCCGAAGGAATCATTTTAAGCGTTATTATACGTCCGTTTCTTTCAATGCTGTGCCCAGCATTGGATCCACCATTAAAACGTGCTGTAATGTCGTAATTTTCACTGATCAGATCAATGAACTTTCCTTTTCCTTCATCTCCCCATTGCAGTCCTAATACAATATCCATATTTGTACTTTAAATTTTATGAAGCAAAACTATGATAGTCAGCGGGAAAGACCATTGTCATTTGACAAAAAGAGATTTATGAGATGTTTGAAGTTTGTAAAATCTACAAACTCTATTGACCTTGCATACTCATTAAGATCATTTATCATTTATTATTAATAATTCTAGACGATATTTCTCCTGATCCTGCTCAGTGAAGAAGGTGTCACGCCAAGATAAGAAGCCAGCATAGATTGCGGAACTCTGTTGGCAAGGCCGGGATAATGATTTAAAAAATGAATGTAACGGGATTTTGCATCCTGATTGAGCATGATACTGGCAACTTTCAGTTTATTCTCAACAACAAACGCATGGATTCTTGCAAACAAAACCGGCCATACGGCAATTTTCTCTTCCAGGAGTTTAAAATGTTGGAGATCAATCACCAGCAGTACAGCATCAGTAATGGCTTCAATATCTTCATGAGCGGGCAGCTGATCTGTAAAACCCTGAAAATCTCCTATAAATCTACCTTCATAAATGAAATACCGGGTAAAATCGTCACCCTGTTTGTTATAATACAAAGACCGGAAAACACCTTTTTTTACAAAAGCAATTCTTTGGCTCACTTTTCCTGCTTCCACAAAAGGATCTCCTTTCTTTACAGTAATTTCCTGAATTCCTTCAGCAATCAAAATTTCATCCTGAGGATTCAGTGTTCCAAATTTTTTGATATAAGTAAAAAGCTCTTCCATATTTATGTTGTACCCACGGATTGCGGAAATATAAAGGTATAAAAGTCAACGTTAAAAACAATTGTCATTTGGCAACAAAGCTTAATAAATATGTTTACAGAGAAAAACAAGACATCTTTATCTTCTTCCAAATAAAAACTCCCACATTACAATAATGCAGGAGCTTCTTAAAAAAATTAAATATAATTATTGATTGTAAACATGGATATCTCTCTGTGGAAAAGGAATTCCGATTCCAGCTTTATCGAGAGCCTCTTTACAACCTATGATTAGTTCTTCGTTCATTGCCCAGAAATTTTCAGTGGAAGTACTTACTCTTACGGATACATTGACAGCACTGTCTCCAAGTTCAGTAACCACCACCTGTGGAGCAGGCGTTGCGAGAGCATATTGATTATTCTTAATGACATTCATTAAAACGTCCTTGGTCTGTCTAAGATCCGCATCATAGGCAATTCCGATATCCAGTGATGTTCTTCTTGTCCCCAGCTGGGTAAAATTGGTAATACTGTTATTTGAAACTACTCCGTTAGGAATAATGATCAGTTGGTTTTGTGGGGTGATCAGTTTCGTATGAAAGATATCTATGGCATCTACAGTTCCGGAAACGCCTGAATTGGTAGAAATAAAATCACCAATCTTAAAAGGTTTTAATAGTAGAATTAAGATTCCGCCTGCAAAATTCGTTAAGGATCCCTGCAAAGCTAAACCTACTGCAAGACCTGCGGCACCAATCATTGCAACAAATGCAGAAGTCTGTACTCCGAGCTGTGTAACAACAACAATAAACAGCAGAATATTAAGTCCCCAATTGATAATATTTAAAAGAAAATGCTGCAGTGAAGCTTCCATATTTCTTTTTTTGAAAGCTTTTTCCACCAATTTCTTAATCATTCTGATCATCCATGATCCGATAAGATAAATTAATAATGCAGATATAATTGCTGTAAAAATTCTCGGCGCCCATGAGATAGCTGAAGAAATTAAGGTATCCCAGTGTTGTTGAATCTTGTTTAATTCTAAATCGTCCATTGTTTACTATGTGTTTTACTATTTATATCAATAAAAGCATTGACATCTTCTGCAGGATTTGAAAAAAGGAATTTACCTTGCACTGTAATGAGTGAAAGTAAATTATATTTTATCCTTTAAAATAGATTGGCAGCAGAACAGAATATTTCCGCTTTACTCAATATCATTCAGAAATTGAATCTTGCAGGAAGAAATAATTTTTCGGTCATAGAATTACAAAAACGATACCGAAGTGTAGTTATCTTCAAAGAAAAATAATGTTAGTAGACATTCCTTAAGGTAATTTTGCAGCAAGGCTTTCAGGTAAAAGTCTAAGGATATGATAGATAATTTTCCATTTAAAGTTCGGGACAATGGTAAAGGAACTTCCTGCATTAACAATAAATTTTGCCACATAATCAGGTTCCATGATCAGGGATTCATTCAGTTCTAATCCTTCATTGATTTTTGTTCTGATATAGCCAATCACCAAGGCATTCACAATTATTTTTCGGGAAGCCAGCTCCTGTCTCAATCCTGCCAGAAACTGTGTAAACGCAGCCTTTGTACTGCCATAGACAAAATTGCTTTTTCGTCCTCTTACTCCGGACAAGGAAGAGAGCCCGACTATTCTTTCCAGGTTGGTATTGCTCTTATCCATTCCAATAATACTCAGGATAGAAACTCCACCCATATAATTAACCTCCATCATTTGTTTCGCTCCTTTGAAATCAGTTAAAGCTTTTTGATTGTCCACTAAAAAACCTGCGGCATAAACTACAATATGAGGCTTTACAGAAAGACTGGAATAAAACTGATGATGAGAATCAAAATCAGCGGCATCAAAATACAAAACAAATACTTTTGAGCGATCCAGATAGTTTGAATCAATAAAATTATTCAAAGAGGTTGTATTTCGGGAAGCAGCAATAACTGTAAATCCCTTTTCAACATATTGTACTAAACATTGTTTTGCTACATCTGAATTAGCGCCCAGAATAAGAACGGTTTTGTTTGTGTTTTGATTCATGAAGCAAAGATAATTTTTTATTAAACACTAATTTCACTAATTGTTTTTCACAAATGGACACAATTTTTCAAACTAGTGTAGAAAAAAATGCGGCGGGTGAACAAAGTTCACCCGCCGCAGCTCAATATCTTCAGACTGAATTATTTTTTTTCTTCAGTTGCTGTTTCTTTTTTGTCATCTGCCTTCTCAGCAGCTTTTGCTTTATCTCCAAAACGAGCTTCTGTCATTTCTCTTGAAACTGCTGCTTTTTCGAATTTCAGTTTTCCGGATAATGTTTCGATAACAAAACCGTCATCCTGAACCTGAGCAATTCTTCCGTGAAGACCTGATGTAAGAACTACTCTTGTTCCCACTTTAAGGTTTTCCTGAAAGTTTTTCTCCTGCTTTTGCTTTTTCATCTGAGGTCTGATCATCAGGAAATAAAACCCTACAAACATTACCCCCATCATGATAAGCATCATAGGTGAAGACCCACCCTGTGCCTGTAAAAATAGTGTCAACATATTTTAAATATTATGGTTGAATGTTCGCTGTGAACGTTAATCTGATTGGAGCTTTTTCTACATTAGCAAAAACATCTGCATACTTCTGAACGTTTCCGTCAAAGCTTGAAGAGTCAAAGTGTAACGTAACTTTTCCTTTTTTACCAGGCATAATTGGTTCTTTTGTAAAGTCTGGAGCCGTACATCCGCATCCTGGCTTCACCTCAGAAATGACTAATGGGTTTTTACCCGTATTGGTAATTTCGTATATGTGTTCTACTTTATCCCCTTTTTTGATTTTTCCAAAATCGAAGCTGTTTTCAGATAGAGCAACAGAGGTAGAGGGTTCGTTAGAAACCGGAGCAGCTGTTTCACCAGTTACAGGC
The DNA here is from genome assembly GCF_057809135.1 of Chryseobacterium sp. FG46. Taxonomy (NCBI): domain Bacteria; kingdom Pseudomonadati; phylum Bacteroidota; class Flavobacteriia; order Flavobacteriales; family Weeksellaceae; genus Chryseobacterium; species Chryseobacterium sp. FG46. The sequence continues at coordinate 40,392 of NZ_JBMDJJ010000031.1, forward strand.
GCTGCTGCAGAATCAGTGGTTACCGAGGCCGCAACAGATGAAGAATCAGTAGTTGCAGTTTCAGCACTTTGAGTTTCTTTGTTTTCTTTTTTACATGAAACTAACCCAAAGCCTATAATTGACAAGGCGATAATTGATAACGTCTTTTTCATTTTATATTCTATTTTGATCTTTACAATATTTATCTAAAATACCATTGATGAAGATATTGGAACGGTCTGTAGCAAATACTTTTGCAATTTCAATATATTCGTTAATGATCACTCTTGAAGGCGTGAAAGCAAAGTTATCAAGCTCTGCAATTGCTGTAGATAAAATTACTTTATCCATTAGAGAAACTCTTTCCAAATCCCAGTTTTCCAGTCTTTCTTCCAGTTTCTTTTCATTGTTTTCCCAGTTGTTCAGGGTATCTCTTAACAATTTTGCAGCGAATGTTTTATCTTCTTCATCTTTAATCATTTTGATCAAAGTTCTGCTTTCTTCATCTTCTCTCAGGAAGCCGATTGTTTTTTGTACCATTGAGTTGGCGATATGGATATCATCATACCATGAAAGTTCCTTATCACCCAAATAGTCATGAAAATCTTCATTTTCAGCAATATATCTTAAGAATAATTTCCCGATAAATTTCTGATCTTCTTCAAAGGAGTATCCTTCTTCTTTCATAAAATCCTGATAACGTTTCCCAGCAGTAATTCTCTGGAAAGTTTTTACCAATAAATCATCATGCATATCCCATTTCAGCTGCTTATGCTGCCCTGTAAAAAATAATCTTTCAGGATTTTCTTCCAGCTTAAGCAATACCTGGTTGTTGATGAATTTTTGGTTAGGATTAATATCAGCATCAGTTTTAAGAAATTTATTCTTACCAATTTCGATCTGATTCTCTGCCAAATCTTTCAGACCCACCAAAAAGTTGAGCTGATAGATGTATAGATAATAGATTTTCTCTATCCCGGCAAACATGTTTTTCTCTAAAACATCAAATTTTACAGGATTTTGGTAGTAAGAATACACGGTCTGTACTACTTTTTCACGGATTTGTCGTCTTCCTAACATTCAAAGAGCTTTTTTATGGGTGCAAAGATACAAAATTTAAAATTGATGAAATTCGTAGTGTGATGACATTTTTGTAAATTTGTGCAACTATATGAAAGCGCTAAAAACCTTAAACCCTTATTTTTGGAAACACAAAATACTACTGTTTTGGGGGGTACTCTTTATCATCGCCAGTAATTTCTTTAATATATATAAAGTCCAGTTTGTAGGAAAATCTGTGGATGAACTTACAAAAAGTGGGAATCTTGGCTTTAACAATCAGGTTCTGATTTATGTCGGAATTATTGTAGGATGTTCTCTTTTGACTGGATTCTTCACTTTTATGATGAGACAGACTATCATTGTTGCCTCCAGAAGAATAGAATATGAACTTAAAAATAAAATCTACAGACATTATCAGGATTTATCTTTAACGGATTATAAACAAACCACCATTGGAGATTTAATGAACAGATTAAGTGAGGATGTTGTCGCGGTAAGAATGTATCTTGGCCCCGGGGTGATGTATGTAGCCAACCTTATTGTACTGGTTCTGATTACAGCCATTTACATGGTAAAAACGGATGCTTCTATGACGATGTGGACCCTGCTTCCTCTTCCTATTTTATCTTTTGCTATTTATAAGGTAAGTTCTATTATCAACAAAAAGTCAAAGATCATGCAGAAAAGCCAGTCTGCAATTTCTACTTTTGTACAGGACAGCTTTTCCGGAATCCGTGTAGTAAAATTTTTCGCCAGAGAAAAATACATTGAAAAAAACTATGGAATCAAAGTCACCGATTATCAGAATAAAGCTTTGGATCTTGCCAAAACAGAAGCCTATTTCTTCACCATTATTCTTTTTGTCATCGGATTATTAAATGTTGCCATTATCTTGATTGGAGGAACAAAATATATTGCCGGAGAATTAAGCATTGGTAAAATTGCCGATTTCTTCATGTATATCAACACCCTGATTTTTCCTTTCTCTATGGTAGGATGGGTAACTTCTGTTAACCAGAGAGCTGAAGCATCCATGCAAAGAATTAATGAGTTCATGGATAAAAAATCTGAAATCATTAATACAAATTTTGAAAACTATCCGATCAAAGGAGATATAGAATTCAGAAATGTTTCTTATGTATATCCCAATACAGGAATCAAAGCCCTGGACAATCTAAGTTTCAAGGTAAAAGCCGGAGAATCATTGGCTATTATGGGGAAAACCGGTAGTGGAAAGTCAACAATTGCCCTGCTATTATGCCGATTAATAGATCCTACTGAAGGGGAAATTTTAATTGATGGTAAAAACCTGAAAGACCATAATCTGGAGAACTACAGAAACTTTATCGGGTATATTCCCCAGGAGAGCTATCTATTCTCTGATTCTATCGAAAATAATATTGGTTTTGCCATCGATAATCCTTCTCACGATAAAGTAGTAGAGTATTCAAATATTGCAGATGTTCACAAAAATATTGTAGAATTTAAGGATCAATATAAAACACTTGTAGGTGAACGCGGAGTAATGCTTTCGGGGGGACAAAAGCAAAGAATTTGTATTGCAAGAGCCTTAATTAAAGACCCTAATATCATTATTTTTGATGATTCTTTGTCTGCATTAGACACTGAAACGGAGCAGAATATTCTGGAAAATATTGATAAAAAAATCAGCAATGCTACTTCCATAATTATCACACACAGAGAGTCTAGCGCTCAAAAAGCCCATCAAATTATCAACCTTACCGAAATTGCCAATTCTGTAACCGCATAGCCATTTCGTTCTCAATTGTTAAATAAATCATAAAAAAAATTTTGTGATTAAAAGAATTCTTTTATATTTGTTCTTAACAAGATTAAAAAATATCTAACAATGAGTGAATACAAGGAACGCCATGAAAATGAGATTTTCACGAAGGTGTTAAAAGCAGGGAGAAGAACTTATTTCTTTGATGTGCGCGAGACGAAAGCAGGAGATTATTATCTTACAATCACTGAGAGTAAGAAGAATTTCGGAGAGAATGGGGAAGCTACATTCGAGAAGCATAAAATTTACCTTTACAAGGAAGATTTTAAGAGTTTCCAGGAGATGTTTAATGAGTCCACAGATTTCATCATTAATGAAAAGGGTGAGGATGTAATTTCAGAAAAACATGACAAAGACTTTAAGAGCAGATCTTACACAATAGATTCTGACGACGAAGTTTAAAAAGAATATCTAAAAACACAAGCATCTGAAAAAGATGCTTTTTTTATGTGGTAAAACAGGATCTTTTATGAACACTTTTTATAGTTTGGACCATCAATTTTAAATTTTACCGATTTTACTTACTACATAAAAAAAACGGGCTTTAGCCCAGTCATGGTCGGAAGATTTTTCTTCCGACTTTTTGTTTTTAGATATTCAATAT